>CAZVRR010000244.1:0-6211 GCA_964629745.1 uncultured Planctomycetales bacterium
CAGCGCTGGCCGCTGCGCCGCCCGAGTTGATCGTGCACCGTACCTACCTGCCGGAGGCCGCACCGGCGCCCGCCGGCCTGGTGCCGACATACCTGGAGCGCCTGCTGCGCCCGATCTGGGCGATTCCCGAGCAGGCGCACCGCTACTTCGGGCTGTATTTCGCCCTCCACGGCGTGGGCGGCCTGCACGTGCTCGGGGCCGTCGTGCTGCTGTTCGCCGTGCTGATTGCGGCGTGGCGCCGCCGGTCGCTGGCGCTGGTCCGTCCTGGGTTGCTCGTGGCGACGGTGGCATGGTGGTGCGCGACGGGCTGCTGGCTGCTCGTGTTCGCGGTGACGTACGGCTGGCGTTGAGCCGGTTGCGGCAGACCTGATCTGCGCCGCGGAGCCGCGTGCCGCGCCTTACGCGTTTGCGCCCAGCGCCAGCCTGATCGCCGCCTCGAGCTGCTCGAGGTCCACCGGTTTGGTCAAGTGCGTCGCAAACCCGGCGCGCAGGGAACGCTGCACGTCCTCCTCACGCCCGTAGCCCGTGAGCGCAATGCCGGGGAACGTGTGCCCGCGGGACCGCAGCTCGCGCACCAGGTCGAGCCCGCTGCCGTCCGGCAGGCCCAGGTCGCTGATCAGCAAGTCGAACTCCGCCTGCTGCGCCTGGGTTAACGCGTCCTGCACGCCCTCCGCGGGCCGGACCCGGTGACCGACGCTCGTCAGGAAGCGTGCCAGAATCCGCGCCGTATCGTCGTGATCCTCGACCACGAGGATGCGCAGCGACCCGGCAGCAGTGCTGGACGCCGGCGCCCGCGCCGGCGGCGGCGCCGGAGTGGAACGGCTGTCCGCCGGCGTGCACAGCGGCAACCGCACGCGGAAGGTCGCGCCCCGCCCCTTGCCGGCGCTGTGAGCGCTGATCGAGCCGCCATGCAGCTCCACCAGCCCGCGGCTGATCGTCAGCCCGAGCCCCAGCCCGCCGATCGTCTGTCGGGCGCTTTGCTCCGCCTGCTCGAAGGCGTTGAAGATGCGCGGCAAGGCCTCCGGCTCGATTCCCGCGCCGGTGTCGCTGACCTCGACGACCACCTCCTGCCCGTCGCAGCGGCACTGCACCGAGATCGAGCCGCTCACCGGCGTGAACTTCACCGCGTTCTTGAGAAGATTCCAGAACACCTGCTGCAGCCGCGCCGCATCCGCCGCAACCACTGCCGGCGCCGCCCCCTCATCGATGGAAAGCCGCAGGCGCCGTGCGTCGATGTCCGGCTGGCACACTTCCACCGCGCGCCGGATGACCGTGCCGATCTCGACCGGCCGGCGGTCGAGAACGATCCGGCCGCGCACGATCCGCGTCACGTCGAGCAGGTCGTCGACCAGGCGTGCCTGCAGCTCGGCGTTGCGTCGGATCACCTCCAGGTCTTCGCGCACGTCGGCGTCCAGACGCAGGTCGCGCTGGAGCATGATCGTCGTGGCGATCACTGGCGTCAGCGGCGTCCGCAGCTCGTGCGACAGGACGGCCAGGGAGCGGTCCTTCGCCCGGTTCGCCTCCTCGGCCGCCGCCTTCGCCTGGTCCGCGCTCGTCTTCGCGGACAGCAGTTCCTGCTCGCTGCGCTTGCGCTCGGTGATGTCCTGCACTGCTCCGATCATCCGCAGCGGGCGGCCCTCCGCGTCGTAGTCGACGTCCGCATGCTCCATCACCACGCGCTCGGTGCCGTCGGCCCGGACGATGCGGTGCTCGATTTCGTAGTCGCGCCGCTCGCGCAGTGCCGCGGCGACCGCCGCGCGCACCTTTGCCCGGTCGTCGGGATGCACCCGCTGAAAGAACAGCGCGCCGCTGACCGGCACGCTGCCGGGCTCGTAGCCGAAAATGCGGAAGGTCTCGTCCGACCAGTGCAGCGGGCTCGCCTCGAGCTCTTCCGGTTGCGTGATTTCGATTTCCCAGGCGCCCAGGCGCGCCATGCGACCGGCCTGCGTCAACAGTGACTGGCCGCGCCGCAGGTTCTCTTCCGCCCGCTTGCGCTCCGTGATGTCCAGCACCATGCCGGTCGAGCGCGCCACGCGGCCCGCCTCGTCCCGCAGGTGCTCGCAGCGTTCGTGCACCCAGCGCACCTCGCCGGTGGCGGGCCGCACGATGCGATGCTCGATCTCGTAGTTTGCGCGACCCGCGCGCAGCGACTCGGTATAGGCTGTATCCACCGCGGCCCGATCGTCCGGATGCACGTATTCCAGGAATGCCTCGTACGTGGGGGCGACGGACCCGGACACGAGGCCGAAAATGCGGTAGACTTCGTTCGACCAGCTCAGGCGATTGCGCTCCACGTCCAGTTCCCAACTGCCCAGTTGTGCGATTTCCTGGCTGCGCTTGAGCCGCTCGGCCAACTGCGCCAGGTGCCGGCTCTGCCGCCGCTCGCGGCGCCGGCCGCGCCGCGGGAGTTCCGCAACCACGCTCACCCCGCCGCCGCCCAGGACGAACAGTCCGATCCGTACCCCGTCCAGTACCGGCCCCAGACTCTCCGGGCCCGCGAACAGGCCGTTCACCAGCACCGCCGCCGCCACGGTCGCCAACATGCCGGGTCCGAAGCCGCCCAGCACGGCGGCGATCACGACGGCGGGATAGAAGGCGAGATAGGGCGTCGCGGAGAGCAGGTCGTCCAGCGCCCAGCGCAGCAGCGCCGCGAGACCGATCGCCAGGAGAGCCAGTCCGTACTCACGCCAGGTCGCAGGCAGTCTGCTTCCAACGGGGAGCGACGACGGCGGCTGGGCCGGCACCGCGGGCTGGTCAGCGCGAGGTGGCGAAAGGCCGGGGAGCGCGTCCGCCCCAGGAACGTCAGCGCCACGCTTCATCGCGGATCCCACAGACCATACCCAAGTGCAATGAGGCGGCCCGGGCCGGCGTTCGGGGCCACCGCAAATTCCCACTCACGATGGAGAATAATGATGAACAGACGTTCAGACGGGTAGGGCCGAGTGCATCATTACCGCGAATTTATTGCGCGTGCTATGCAAGCGGCCGGGCGCCAATGGGCAGCCCCGGCCGCGCCGATGTCCCGATGCGTGTGGCGAGTGCTATTCCTGCCCGACCTCGAAACGCACGAAGCGCTTGACCGTCAGGCTCGGGGCGACGCCGCGCAGGTAATCACCCACCGACCGCTTGTCGTCCTTCACGAACGGCTGCTCGAGCAGAACGATCTCGGAGTACCAGCGGTTGAGTTTGCCGTCGACGATCTTGTCGATGATGTTCGCGGGCTTGCCTTTCACCTGCTCGGCCGCCAGCTTCCGCTCGTTGGCGACCAGCTCGGGATTCACTTCGTCGCGCCGCGTGTGCGCGGGGCGCATGGCCGCGATATGCATGCACACATCGGCCTTGACCGTGTCCGGACAGGCCTCGCTCATCTCGACGAGTACGCCGACCTGGCTGTTGTGATGAACGTAGTGGCCCAGGTGGCCCGTGAGACTGCCCACGTGCGCAATGCGGATGTTCTCGCGGATGCGGTTCACGACGTCGTGCAACAGGTCCTCGACCTTGCGGGCCGGGTCCTTGCCGAGTGACTGCGTCAGCAGGCCCTCGGGGGTCGGCTTGTCCAGCCGCGCCGCCTGGCGCGCCAGCTCGCCGGCCAGCTCCATGAAGTCGGTCGTACTCGCCACCGGCGCCGTCTCGCACAGGAGTTCCACCAGGGCCCCGCGCTGCCCCGAGGGCTCGACGAAACACGCGATCCGCCCTTCACACGTCTCCCGCGCCGCACGCTTGGAGACCTGGCCGAGCCCCTTCTTCCGCAGCCATGCAATGGCCTTTGCTTCGTCGCCACCCGACTCGGTCAGCGCCTGCTTGCACTCCATCATCGGCAAGCCGGTCTTGTCACGCAGGGCTTTCACCATCTGCGGGGTCACGTCCATCGCTGAGAGCTCCTTCGCCTGGAATCAGACGCCGACCGCCACCGATGGCTGCCATCGCCGGCGGCCGGCATCGCGGGAACGTTCCTGTCACACGGTCGGTTCGGCTGCGCCGCTCGGAGCACCGCCGAAGTCGGGCTGCGGCGGCTCGGCAACGCTGGCCCGCTCGGGTTCCACCTCGGTCGTGGCCACCCCCCAGCCGCCTCGCTCGCCACCGGCGGCCGCAACCGCCGGCCGCCCGGGCGGCGGACCACGGCGTCCCCGTCGCCGCGGCGGAGCACCGAAGTCGGCCTCCTGCTCGGCGGGCTCGGGACGCGCCTCGGGGCGCCCCTTCGCGCCTTCCTCGACCGCGTCGGCGACATGCTGCATGATCGTCGCGATCGCACGCATCGAGTCGTCGTTCCCCGGAATCGGAATCGTCACGTCTTCCGGATCGCTGTCCGTGTCGAGCAGGGCGATGGTCGGAATGCCCAGGGTGCGGGCCTCGCGCACCGCGTTGTGCTCCTTGCGCGTATCCACCAGCACAAGCACGCCGGGCAGGCGATTCATCTTGCGAATCCCGTCCAGGTTGCGCCGGATCTTCTTGAGCTCGCGCGAGAGCGTGGATTTCATCTTCTTGGAGTAGTCGGACTCCCACTGTGGACTGGACACGAGCGCTTCGAGCTCTTCCAGACGCTGCAGCCGCGCACGAATCGTGCGGAAATTCGTCAGGGTGCCACCCAGCCAGCGCTCGCTGACGAAGTGCATGTTGCAGCGCCCAGCCTGCTTCTCTACCGACTCACGCGCCTGGCGCTTGGTCCCGACGAAGAGGACGTCGTCCCCTTTGTGGACCACGCGCGTTACGAACTTCTTGGCGCGCAGCAGGCCGCGAAGCGTCTCGCGGATATCGATGATGTGAATCCCATTCCGCTTGCCGTAGATGTAGGGCTTCATCTTCGGGTTCCACCGGCTCACACGGTGCCCGAAGTGAATGCCCGCGTCCAACAGCTCGCGGACCAACGGCGATACCAAACGTCACCTCCTGATCCCGACGGTCCGGCGGCGCAGCGCACCCCGGGAAACCGTCGATTCCACATCCCGCTTGGTCATCACGGCCCCGGCGGGGCCGATCTCGCGGAAAGAGTTATAGTAGCTCCGACGGGCGGGGAGCGTCAAGCTGAGTGGTGGATTTGGCCGACGGCAGGCGCGCAAGCCGCTGGCGCAAACGGGCTAACCGCCGGGACGCCGTCCGTCCGCGCCCGGACCTGGTAACCGCAGAGCACGCCCGTCCCGGTATCGTGCACCACGAACGTCGCCGGCAGGTCAGTCTTCTGGACCGCGTCGTACCCCATCAGCGCCCCCGGATTAACCAGCGTGGTCGTCCCGACCTGCGTCACCTCGAACCGGTGGTTGTGCCCGAAATACACCGCGTGGTAGACCCCTCCGCGGGCCAGGGCCGCCGCAATGTGGTCGAAGTGATTCACCGCGATCCGCGCGCCCGGTACCTCGCGCCGCGCGAATGCATCCTGCCCGTGGCGGGTTTCGAACTCGCGGCGCGTCAGCAGCTCCGTCCCGCTCGCCACCAGCTCCGCAAATTCGCCATGCATCCGCACGCGGGCGTCCGCCTTGCCCGTCATCCGGTAGCCATCCCCATCGTTGTTGCCGAACACGATGTGAATCGGGCCGGGAAAGCCGCCGCGCAGCAGGTCGATCACGAACGGGGAACAGAGATCACCACAACACACCAGGGCGTCGGCGGTCCGCACGTGCGGCAACGCCGCCGCAAGGTTCCAGACGTGATCGTGAATGTCGGAGAGAATCGCAATCTGCATCGGACAACGCGCCTCCGGCCAGCCCGGCCCATTGTAGCCCGGACCCGCGCCGGCGGCCGCGGCCGCCCGACCTACGTCGTGTGCAGGAACCGCACGCCCACCTCGTACGTGCTGGTCAGCACGCGGCGCGCGTGGACGACGACACCCGAAACCCGCATCGAATGGCCCTTGGGATGCGGCAACAAGGCCTCGACCGGCGTCTGCGGCGCGAGGTCGTGATCGATCTGGATCGCGACGCCCGACTCCGAGATGTTCGTGGTCCGGCCGATGCGCCGGATTTCCGCGCCCGTCGCCGGATCGTTCCACCGCAGGCGGCACGGCACACGATACGCCGCACGCTTCTCGGCCCGCTGGCAACGCCCCGGCTTCGACTGCGCCGCGGTCGGACAACCCCCGTGATCCTCGTGAAGACACGCGGACTGCATGACGAGACTCCAACGGCCGGGATCGCTCCGCGCCGGGCGGCGCCCGGCGAAACCCGCCTACCGTTGTTATCGACTGGATCGCTACTTGCGGACCAGCAGGAAGCCCCCC
>CAZVRR010000245.1:0-6192 GCA_964629745.1 uncultured Planctomycetales bacterium
CGACGGAGCGGCAGCAGCGCGGCATACATCCATCCGCGGGCTTGTCGCGCCCCACCTGGATTACCCGCGCGGCGCCCCCTGCTACCGGGCCGCGTATTCGCTCCTGGCACGCGCCCCACATGCCGAGCGCTACATCATCCTGGGTACGAACCACGCCGGTGTCGGCGCGACCGTCGTCGCAACGCGCAAGGACTACCGCACGCCGCTGGGACTGGCCCGCGTCGACCGCGAGTTCCTTGACCGGCTCGAGGCGCTGGTGGGTGACTTGTGTGAGTCGGACTACGACCACCAGATCGAGCACTCGATCGAGCTGCAACTGCACCTGCTGCAAGCGATCTCAGCGCCGCATCCGTTCCGCATCGTTCCCTTGCTGTGCCCGGATGTCTGCGGCCCGAACGGTGCGGGCAAGCGGGCCGGCCCACTTGGCCTGGATGCGGTCGCCGAGGCGATCCAAACCCTGCTCGCGCAAGATGACTGCATCACCGTCGTGATCGCCGGCGCCGACCTCAGCCACGTGGGACTGAGCTTCGATGATCCCCGGGCCATGACGCCGCAGGACCTCGCGCGGGTCGAGCGGCACGACCGGGCGTTGCTGAGCTGCCTTGAACGGGATGACCCGGCCGGCTTTGTGCGGCGGCTGCGGCGAACGGGGAACCACACGCGGGTGTGCAGCACGGGCTGCCTGTATTTGCTTCGCAAGGTCCTGGCGGGCAGGAGTTTGCGTATCCTGGGCTATCACCAGGCGACGGAGCCGCGGACGGACACGAACGTTACGTGTACCGCGGCGGTGATCACGTAGCAGCGAGCTGCGGGGGAATGTGGCGCAATAAAAAAGGGCCACGAATGTGTTGGGAACAACATTCGATGGCCCATGCGCTGGGATGGGCTTTGAAGCGTTCTGCTCTGTTAAACAATCCAGCAGCGCAGAAGTGTCGGCGACAGGAAAAAATTTCCCGGACCCCCGCGCAGATTTTCGGCTCGCCCGTCCCGCCGTGATTACTCGGGTTGCTCGGGGCGGCTGTTCCAGTTGCGCAGGCCGCTGCTGCTGCCGAGGCGGTGCAGTCTCTGTACGGCTGCCGCCAGCCGCTGGAGCACGAGCCGGCCGTCGACGCTCATTTCAAGTCCGATAAACTGCAACGCGACGCAGGACTGGGCCAGTGGATCGTGGCGCAGGCCGCGGAAGTACGCGTCCAGGAGCGCCGGCGGGCGACCGTCGCCCAGTTGAAGCTCGACGCCCAGTGTTTCGTTCTCGCTCCACTCCTGCGTGCACGGTTGCGCCAGGCGGACCAGCGCACCGCCACACGAGAGGTTGGCCAGCGATCCCGTGACCACCTGGAGCGGCTGCGCCTGCGCGCGGGGGCGCCCCGACAGGCCGCCAGTCCACAGTGCGGCCAGGAGCGTCATGGTCTCCGGGACGGGGGTGCGGTAGTACGCGCGGCGTTGCAGCTCGGTGATGCTGTCAGGCCAGCGGTAGCGGAGTGCCGGGATGCTGCGCTGCTCCTCGACCATGAAGTGCCCACGGGCCTCGACGACCGTCGCGAACAGCACCTTGCGGTTGCGGTGGCGAAAGCTGACACCCACGCACTGCCCGGGCCAGATCTCCGGCAGCGAATCGCCATCCAGGGCCTGATAGTCCAGCACGAAGAAGGCGTGCGCGGGATCACACTCCAGGAAGCGCGACTTGAAAGTGTGCCACTCATCCGCAGCGTGTACGGAAAGGACGGCCAGGGCGCGCTCGCGCACCGCTTCTTCGAAAATCTCGGCCGCTCCCTCGTGCGTAATTCTTCGTCGCGGCGTCATTCGTCACCTTCCGATCTGGCGGGACCCGAGAACTCGCGCGCCAGCGCATCGCGAAGTCGCGTCTGCGTGGCGTCCAGGTCATTTCCAAACAGTGGCGGCGAAAATTCGAGTCCGATCCCGATGTTCTGGCTGTCGTGCGTGCTCGACTTGTTGCAGACGACCGCCTGCAACTCGAACGTCTCGCCCACGCCAGGCAGTTGAAAGCGAACGCGCACGGAGTCCTCGATCAGGAGCCGGTCGTCCCCCTGCGGCCGTCCGAGGCAGCAACCCAGACCGGCCATCCCGATCTCGTTCAGCATGCCGACCAGCGGATCTCCGCCATCCGCGGGCCAGACCTGGATCACCGCCGGCTCCGGGAACGACTTGCGGTCATAGCGCCGACGATTGCTGACCTGCACGGTGTCCGGCGGCGCCAGCAGCACGGCCTGCGGCTGAGTCTCGACCACGTTCAGAATGCAGGTGCTGAACCGGTACATCTGACCGGACAGCACCGTCACCACGTCGCAGAAGGCGCCGACCAGCGAGGTCAGCGGCCAGTCCTGTCCGTGATCGTGCAGTTCCACGCGCAGCAGGCCATCCTGGCGCCCGAGAAAATGGCCGCGCAGGGCACCCTCGCCCAGCCGGGGCTCCACCTCGACCTGCGCACGCGTGCACAGCGCCTGCTCCACGACGCGAGCCGCCTGGCGTTGCGTGAGATCAATTGCCGCCAACATCAGGTTCTCCTCTGCCGCCTGCCGCTCCGACCGCGACCTCATTCGACGGCGGTTTCTCCGTCGTGTTCCCCGGCGATCTTCGTCCCCTCGCCCGCGGCACTTCAGCGGCAGCCGAGGCCCTGGCTTCAAACGGACGCGGGGACGCCCGGACCGCGCGCACGCGCGTGCCGAGAATTCATCCGCCCCGGGTGCGGGAGTTTTCACGTATGGGAACTTGCCGGGGGCGTCCTGAAACACCCAGCGCTGCGGACCACGATGCGCGAGGGGATATCGGCTGCGCGGTCTGTAATCCGCCGGACTGGCGCGAGAGACGAATTCGGTGCGCCAGCCTCGGGCGAAGGAGATCGAAAGGGTCGAACGTCCGGGTCGCGGCCGTCAGGCGCTCATAACCCCTCGGGGGTACCGATACACGGGCTGGCGCAAGCGGGTGCGAATCCCGCGTCGGCGGCGGTGATCTCGCGGCGCTGGCGCGACAGCTCGGCTCGGGGAAGCGCGGCTTCCAGCACGTCTCGCAACGGCTCGGAGACAGGCAGATCGATGTGTGTCGCGCCGCGGGCGCGGGCCTGCTCCTGCACGTGTGCCAGCAGCGCGCGGAGCGCCGGCGGACTGGCCGCCCCCGTCACCGCCAGCACGTGGGCCGTGTGCCGGTACGCGAACCAGAGCACTGCACACGAGGAGTCGCCACCCGGATCCGACACCGTCGAGCACACCACGCCGGCGCCCGCTGTCGCCAGGCTTCGCGCCAGAATCGGCGTCGGGCCCAGGAGGCTGGCCGGCCAGCCGCCGCCGCGGTGCGCGAACGCGCTGACACAGCGCGTGGCGGACGAGCCGGCCACGGCAGCGGTGGAGCATGCCAGCGCCTCGAGCGGCAGGCGCAAGTGGCCCGTGGCGTCGGTCCGGCCGGGTGTGGCGGCCACGAATTCGCGCAGGTAGACACCGTCCGCCCCGCGGGCCCGCGCCAGGCGCGCGGCCCGATCGGACAAGCGCTGTGCTGCCTCGGCATCACGCGTCAGCACGCCGGCGGCCGGCGTGTAGGGCAGGCTGACCAGGCGTGGACCTTGCGGCCCGGCGGTCTGAAACAGCGGGAGCACCCCGACCGGGTCTTCGTTTCGCAGCGCCACGAGATACAGCGGCTGGCCGGCACCGGCGGCCACCAGCGCGTCCCGCCACATCGGCGTGTGATATGCCGTCACGCCGGGATAACCCGAAACGAAATCGACATAGTGCGGACACGCCCCGCCGTCCCACAACCAGACCGTCACGGGCGCCGGCCTGTGCACCGGGACCGACCACGGGGCGACGGCCGACGAAAAGCGCTGGGGGGCTTTGCTGCGACGCGCGCCGCTCAGCCGGCGCAGTGTCTCTCCGACGCGCACGACCATCCTCCTCGCACCCGCCGATTCATGCGGGCGTGAAACCCGGGTGCCGCAAGACGCTTGCTGGTGACTATCGGACGCGCGGCAGGTATGATCTGAGCCTGTACTGCAGAGTAACACGCGAAGGCGCGTAGGCGAGTGGACCCACGGCGATGACGCGAAGCAGGCACGTGCGACTCATCGGCATGGCCGGCGCGGCGCTACTGGCGACCGGCTGCGTCGAGCGGACCATGAAGATCCAATCGGACCCGCCGGGTGCGCTCGTGCTGGTCAACGATGAGGAAGTCGGCGTCACACCCGTGAAGTTCGCGTTCGTCTGGTACGGCGACTACGACATCCTGCTTCGCAAGCCCGGCTACGCGACGCTGAAGACGCATTACCAGGTCGACCCGCCGTGGTACCAGTGGCCGCTGGTGGACCTGGTTGCGGAGACGATGGTGCCAGTGCTGATCAAGGATGAGCACGAGTTGCCCACGTTCGCACTCGAGCCCGCCCCCACGCCGCAGGTTTCGGAGGTGATTGAGCGCGCGCTGGAATTGCGCGACCGCACCTTGTACGAGAGCGCGCCGCCGACGACCCAGCCACAGGAACCCTGACGCTCAACCCCCCGGGACGTTCAGGCCCAGTTCGCGCATCACCTGCTTGAGGTCCTCCCACGCCTTCACTTTCTCACCCGGGCTGCGCAGCAGGTAGGCCGGGTGAAAGGTCGGCATCAGCCGGCAGCGCGGCAACCCCAGGTGCGCCAGGGGCAAGGGCGGGAAATCATGCCAGACCCCGCGCAGTTGCCCGATGGGGGCGGTGCTGGCGAGCAAAGTCTGCGCGGCGGGACGCCCAAGTGCGACGATCACCTTCGGGCGCAGAATCGCCAGTTGGCGCCACAGGAGTGGCGCGCAAGCGGCCATCTCCGGCTCCGTGGGAGTGCGGTTGCCCGGCGGGCGACACTTCACCACGTTGCAGATGTACACCTGCTCACGGGTAAGCGTCATCGCCGCGATCATGCGCGTCAGCAATTGACCGGCGCGGCCCACGAACGGCTCGCCGGCACGATCTTCATCCGCGCCCGGCCCCTCCCCGACAAATACCAGCTCGGGGCGGGCAGTGCCCACGCCGAACACCGTCTGCGTCCGCTCGGCGTGCAGCCCGCAGCGCTGGCAGCCACGGACAAACCGGGCGTCGAGCTCCGACAGCGCCGCGCGGGCCTCTGCGACCGACAGGTCCTTCGCACAGAGCGACGGCATGCTCTCCGCCGAATCAGCCGCCGGGACGACGAGCAACGGCTCCGTCCGTGCGCGCGCACGACCGGCTGGCTGGGAGGCGGGGCGCTCGAACGCAATCGCGGCCGGTTGGCGGGACGGCTGCGGCGCCGGTGCACCTGCCCGCGGGCTGACGCCAACGTGCTGAATTCCCAGCAGCTTCTCGCTGACGAGCCACTGCCGCAGGCTGGATTTCGCTACGCCGGGATCGGGGACGTTCACGATGAGAAAGAATAGAGATCTGCGGGGCAGGCGGCAAGACGTGCAGAACCACGGATGGTCATGCGGCACGGCGTTGGCAATCCACGTCGTGCTGGCACTCGGCGCCTCTTTCGGCGCGGCCGGTCCGGAGGGAAGTCCGGCGGCGCCGCAGAGAGCCGAAGCACCTACCGCCACCCTCGACGCAGCCGCCGCCACCCTGCTGGCGCCAACGCGCGGCCGCCCGGTCTTTGTTGCTCCCGGCGGTGCGTTCACCGTCACGGCGCAGTTGGGAGCGAATCGCGAATCGCCCGAATTCGCGCTGATCCGGCGCGGCGCCTCGGACCGGCATTATGCGCTCAGCACCGCATCGCCAGGCGCCGACGGCTTGCGGGCGGGAGGGGTATGCAGGCTACAGGTCCCGGCAGATGTGATTCCCGGCACGTATGACCTGGTCATCAACGCCGGGCAGGTGCAGCTTGCGGGCCGCCACTGTGTCGCGGTGACGCCCGACGTCTCGCGCGTCCGCATCGTGCATCTTTCGAACATGAACATCGGTGAGCCGGGTGCGCCGACGTTCGACACACGCCTGATTTCCGAGATCAACCTGCTCTGCCCGACGCTGATTGTCGCGACGGGAGATTACCTGGACGCGACGCACCCAGATCACGCCGCGGGGTGGGATGCGCTCGAGGAGTTTCTCGACCAGCTCGAAGCGCCGGCCCTGCTCGCGTGCGGTGACCACGATGACCTGACCGAGTACTGCCGGCGCGTCGCGGGCAGTCCGGTGGGGCTGATCGAGGTGGGGCCCTACCGCGCCGCGGTCCTGTACGACACGCCGGGCCGCCCGAT
>CAZVRR010000246.1:0-3955 GCA_964629745.1 uncultured Planctomycetales bacterium
GCAGTGGCATGGTCGGCGGATCCGCCAGTCGGTCAGTCGGTCGGCCGGCGGGCGGGGCGGGACCTGCTGCTGCTGGTCATTTCGCTGGCGATCACGACCACGAACGGCCTGGCGGGCGTGCTGAACATCGCTCTGCGCTGGCCGTGGCGCCGGGCGCTCGCATTGATCGCGGCGGGTCTGTGCGCGACGCTTGCGCTCATGAGCCTGCAACACTGCATTTTCCCTTCCGCGCCCGTCGCGGACTGGTACCCGGACGAGGGGCGCTACGTCTGGAACGCGGACGCGGGCGGTCCGCGCGCCGTAACGCGGGCCTTCTTCGTGCATGCGCTGGTGATGCCGCGTCCCGTCGCGATCGAGCGTGACCGGCACCGCACGCTTACCGTCCAGCGGCAGCCGACCGGCGCGGGCGGCGGTCCCCTCGCCCGGGCCGCGGTTCTCGGCTGGCTCGCGCTGCTCGCCCTGGGCGCGGCGGGGCTGGCCCGGCCCGGACCGCATGCCACGCTGCGGCTCCTGCTGGCGCTGCTGCTGGCCGGCCAGTTCGCGCTGCACCTGGCCTACGGACGCGAGACCTTCCTGTACGCGGCGCACTTCGCTCCGCTGCTGGCGCTGGTGGCGGCCTTCGCCTTGCGGCGGCCGCTGCGCGTCGTGACCCTGCCCTTGATGATCCTCACCGGCGTGTGCCTGGTGGCAAACAACCTGGCGCAATTTGCAGCGGCCCGCGCCCTGGCCGCGGATCTGGCGCAGTGAGCGGCCCCCGCGTTGTCAGCCCCGGCGGCGCGAACTAAAATCGGGGCTTATCGAATCTCTAACGGCAAGGTGCCCCATGGCGAATGAGCCCAAAAAGATCATCGTGGATGACGACTGGAAGGCGGAGGCACAGCGCGAGAAGGAGCGGCTGACGCAGCAAACGGCCGCCCCCGCGGGACCGGCGCCCGATGCCAGCTTCGCCGAACTGATCAACGTGATCGCGGTCCAGGCCCTGGCGAGCCTCGGCGCGCTGGGCGGGCCGGGCGGCGAGCGGCTGCCGCCGAACCTCGAGGCGGCCAAGCACTTCGTCGACATGCTCCAGGTGCTGGAAGACAAGACCCGCAATAACCTGACGCCGGAAGAGAAGCGCCTGCTCGACTCGGTGATCTACGAGATGCGCATGCGGTACGTGCAGTTCGCCAGTGCGGCGGGTGCGACGGCGCCGGGGATTCCGCCGGTGTAAGCGTGCCGCAAGAGCTCCAGCCGGACCGGCTCGCGGCGGACGGCCAGCCGCAGGCGCCGGATCCGAGCGAGATCGTTGATCTGTCCGATCCGGAACCGCCGCCGGACCGCGAGCGGCGCAGCCCGGCGTACCGCTGGCTGATGCACCTGGGCCTGCCGGCCGGCGTGAGCCTGGGCGTCCACGTCCTGCTGATCGGTTTTCTGTCGCTGAAAACGTGGGAGGCGCTGGTCCGCCCGGCGCCGCCGCCGGCGGACCTGGCGGCCACGCTGGCGGCCCCGCCGCGCGGTCCCGCGCTCGACTGGAACATGCAGGCCGGGGCCGCACCCGCGGCGGCAGACGCGCCGGACGTCGCGACGACGATCGCGCCGACGGACTTCGGTCCGCTGATGGCCATCGATCCAGGGGCGTTCGCGGCGCCGACGGGCGCCCCCGCCGACCGGCACGATGGTCCGGCGCTCAGTTCCGGGCGGCTCGCCCTGCTCGGCACGGGCGGAGGCAGCGGGCCGGCGGGCACGGGCGGCCTGGGCCGCGGCGACGGCGCGCGCGGCGGTCGCTTCGGGCAAGCGGCGGCGTGGAACGTGGCGGTTCCGGCGCAGCGAATCGTCTACGTCGTCGACTTCTCCGGGTCGATCCTGGTCGCGGTGGATGATTTGAAACGCGAATTGAAGCGTTCGATCAGCCGGCTGAGTGCAGACCAGGTGTTCAACGTGATCGTGTTCTACGGCGAGAGCGGGGGCGGACGCGAGCAGTATCACACCGAATCGTTCGCGGCGCAGTTGCAGCCGGCGACCGCGGACGTGCGCCGCGAATTCTTCGCCTGGCTCGAACGACAGGTGCCGCGCGGAGCGACGGAACCAGTCGCGGCGCTGCGCCGGGCGCTGGCGTCTGCGCCGCACGCCGTGTTCCTGTTCACCGACGGCTATTTCGAGGACGCGGCGGTCGACGAGATCACCCAGGCCAATCGCGGGGTGAAGGCCCAGATCGTCTGTTTCGTCTTTGACGAGCTGCTGCTCCAGGACGAGAGCGGACTGCCGCGCGAGACGGACGGGACACGCCGGCTGCGCCGTGTCGCCGAGCAGAACCACGGGCAGGTGAAGATCGTCACGGGCGCCGACCTGAAGCCGTAAGCTGGCGCGGCGCGCGGCCGCGGGTTACAATGCGCGCGCAACCGCCCGTTCTTCCCGGGAGACGTGCATGAGCTGGACAAGGCGCTGGCTGCTGATGTCGGCGGCTGGGGCGTGGCTGGTGCCGGCGGCCGCGGCACAGACAGGCTCCGCGGCCGCGACGCAGTCGCTGCTCCAGATTCTCTGGCAGGGCATCGAGCTGCCGACCTACCTGATCGTGGCCGGTTCGGCGGTGGCGCTGGCCCTGGTGGTGGAGCATTTCCTGACGGTGCGCCGCGCGAGCATCGTGCCGCCGGAGCAGGTGCGCCGGGCTCGCACGCAGATCGAGAACCGCAATTTCCGCGAGTGCCTGGAACGGCTGAAGAAGAGCTCGACGTTTTTCGCACGCGTGATGACGGCCGCGCTGCTGCACGCCCGGCACGGGTTTGACGCCATGCACGAGGCGGCGGTGGAGCGGGCGGGTCAGCTCAGCGGCCGGCTGTACCGCAAGGCCGAGTACCTGAACATCCTCGGCAACCTGGGACCGCTGCTCGGCCTGCTCGGCACGGTGTGGGGGATGATCGAGGCGTTTGGTGAGCTGGGGGCGGCGGGCGGCCAGGCCAGTGCGGGCCAGCTCGCCGGCGGGATCAGCAAGGCGCTGGTCAACACGCTGCTGGGCCTGGGCCTGGCGATCGTGGGGCTGGGTTTCTTCGGGATCTGCCGCAACCGGATCGAGGCGCTCACGGTGAGCGCGACGGTCGAGGCCCTGAACCTGCTCGAGTATTTCCGGCCGGCGCCGCCGGTGCAGCGTGCCCCGGAGCCCCGGGTCAGCGAAACGGCTGCCACGTCATGAACCGCACGAGCCCGCGCTATCGCCCGCCGGCGCCGACCCGCATGACGCTGAACCTCGCGCCGATGGTCGACGTGCTGATGTGCCTGATCGTGTTCTTCCTGCTGGCGACCAAGCTCGCCAGCGCGGAGCACTTTCCCGTGAAGCTGCCCTGGGCACAGGCGGCCCAGGAGCTCGACAGCGCGGCGCTGGGCGAGCGCGTCACGATCAACGTCCGGCGCGGGCCGGCGGGCGCCGAGTACATCATGAGCGACTGGAGCGGGCACGGCGTCATCGAGCGCGTGCTCGTGCCGACCGAGCTTGAGCCGGTCCTGCGCAGCCGCGCGGCGCGGCTCGGCACCGCTGCTGAGCTGCGTTGCGTGATCCGTGCCGATGCGGACGTGCGCTACGAGGACGTCGAGACGGCCCTGCGCGCCTGCGGCCTGGCGCAGGTGCGACGCATCGTCTTCGGCGTGAATGCGGGGCCGGAGCCGCCGGCGGGCACGGAGGGAACGTGAACGCGCCGGCCCGCACGCATGAGTTCGCCCCGAACCTCGCGCCGATGGTCGACGTGATCATGGTGCTGCTCGTGTTTTTCCTGCTCGGCGCATCGCTGAATCTCATCAGCCAGGGGGCGCTGCAAACTGAGCTGGATCCGCGCATGGGGCCGGGCGGTGCGGCTGCCGTCGAAATCCAGCCACGCGTGCGCATCGGGCTGGCGGACGTGGATGATGGCCGGGGAGTGCGGATTTTCGTGATGGACGAGGTGCTGCCCGACAATTCCTTCGAGGGGCTGCGGACGCTGCTCACCGC
>CAZVRR010000246.1:3965-6174 GCA_964629745.1 uncultured Planctomycetales bacterium
GATCCGCAGAACCCGGTGGTGGTCGGCGCGGAGACGAGCGTGCGGTGGCGCTACGTCGTGAAGGCCATGGATGCCGCCGTACAGGCCGGGTTTCCCAACGTGCAATTCGCGGTGAGCTACCAGCCGTGAGGCGGTGCCGGCCCGTCGCTGCCGTGCTCCTGGCGCTATGCACGAGCCTTGCGCCGGCCGCGGAGCCCGCAGCCCCGCCCGAGGTAAGCCGGGCGATCGAGGAGGGGATGACCGAAATCCTGGCGGCGCGCTTCGGAGCAAACCCCGCGCCGGAAGAGCAGCACTGGCTGGCCCAGGCCTGCGCGGCCCAGGCACGCCGCGCCGCGGATGAGTCACAGCGCATCGCGGCTGCGGCGCAGGCGGCCGAGCAGTACGAAGCCTGGATCGAAGCGCGGCGCGCGGCAGCCCAGGCGGAGCCCGCCGCGGCAGCGCTGCTGGAGCTGGTCGACGCGCGAGTCGAATACGCCGGTTTCGTGCTGGGCGTCCAGGCCGCCGATGAACTCGACCGCTTCGAGCTGACGGGCGGTTACGGTGGCGCTCCTGGCCCGTTGCGCGGATGGCTGGAGACGGCACGACGCCAGTACGAGCAGGCGCGGGCCGAGCTGCTGCCGCTGTCGAATGACCTGGCCCGGCGCGAAGACGAGTTGCTGGCCGCGGGCACGTACGAAACGATCGTGGCGCGCGTGCGCGACATCCGCCGCGGGTCGGCGTGGGCAAGCCTCTATTCAGCGCTGCTCGCCCCGCGCGCTGAGCGCGCGCGCGAATCCCTGCTGCGCGAGAGTGCAGAGGCATTCCGCGGGCTGCTGGACGATGCGAGCGGGAATCCACAGGTGGAATGCCGGCTGGGGTTGGCGATGACTCTGCGTGAGCAGGGGCGGCCGGCCGACGCGCGGCAACACTGCCTGGCGGCCCTGGATACCGGCAATGCGCCCGCGGCGCTGCGGGCGCGGCTCCAGCTCGAGCTGGCGCGCTGCCTGCTGGACCAGGGCGCGTTCGCGGCAGCGCGCGAGACGCTGGCGCCACTGCTCGGGGCGGAGGTCGGGTCCGATCCGGCGGTGCGCTTCCACGCCACGCTGGCGCGGGTGTGGGAGGCCACCAGCTACCTGCGCGAGTCGCGGGCGCTGCATGCCGCGTCCGCGGAAAGCCAGCGCGTGCGCGAGGCGGGCCTGGCCAGGGCACACGAACTGGCGCGGCAGGGCGGACCGTGGCCCGCGCTGATCGAGGCGCACTTGAGCGGGCTGCTGGATCTGACCGCGGAACCCGCGCACCTGGGTCTGCTCGAACTGTACTACGTGGGCCGCGTGCAGTTGACGGCGGGCGATCCGGCCGCGGCGCGGCGCTGCCTGCTCGAGTTGTGGCGCCGCCCGGAAATGCAGAGCGCCGCACCAGGTGGAGCGCTCGAAAACGACCTGCGCGCCCGGGTCCTTTTCGAACTGGGTACGTGCGAAGACCGCCTGGAGCACGTGGCGGCCGCGGCCGAGGCATATGACCGCCTGGCCCGCGAGCATCGCAACCACGCGCTCGCGCCGGCGGCCGTCGGACTGGCCTGCGATCTGTACAGCAAGCTGGCCGGAACGCCCGATGCCCCCGACGCCTATGCCCGGCTGGCCGAGTCGCTGCGCAACCTGCTTTGCAGCTTCCCGGATCATCCCGCCCGCGCCGAAGCCGCGTGGCGCCTGCCGCTGGCCCTGCAAGCCGCCGGCCAGTACGAGCAGGCCGCCCAAGAGTACGCGAAGGTGCCGGTCGATTCGCCGTATGCACCCGAAGCGGCGCTGCGCCGCGCGGTGTGCCGGCGGATCGTGCTCGAGGGACAACGGGGGCAATTGCCCCCGGCGCAATTCGCGGACGCCGCACGCGCCCTGGCCGTGGAGATGCGCAAGCTCGCGGACGATTTCGCCGGCGCGGGTGGACGGGCCGCCGAGTTGACCGGCGAGGCCCGCGTGCAGGCCGCGGAACTGCTGACGACGCCCGGCGTGGACGAGTTCGCGGCGGCGCTGGACCTGACAGCGGACGAGCGCACGCCGCGTGGGCGGGTGGCGCGGATCCGCGCGCTCTGCGGTGTCGGCCAGGTGCGGGCGGCGGCCGAACTGAATGTTCCGCCCATTGCGTGTGAAGTTCCGCCTGCCGCCGGCAAGCTGCCGGCCCGGGCGCCCTTTATTACCTGCGATGCCGAAGCGGTTGTCATCGATACGATCAAACC
>CAZVRR010000247.1:0-6149 GCA_964629745.1 uncultured Planctomycetales bacterium
ATCGGCACGAACGGCGACGCCAGGATCAGCGCCGCCGCCGTCTTCAACTGACCGACTGACAGCAGGTGACCGCTGCGCTCACCCTGTGCCCGGTTCCCGACCTGGTCGTGGTTCTGCAAGTACGCCAGGAAGTTCCGGCCACGCAGGCCTGGCGCAGGGCGGCCGTGCCGGCGACGCCGGTGCGGCGAATATCGCCCATCGTACACGTAGCCATGTTGCAGGGCGTGCGCGAGCAAGTCCAGATCGCCGAAGTCCTCATAGTAGCCGTCGCGCTCGCCGGTCAGCAGGGCGTGCAGTGCGTGATGGAAGTCATCGTTCCATTGGGCATCCAGGCCATATCCGCCCGCCTCGCGGCCGCGCACGAGGCGCGGATCGTTCAGGTCGCTTTCGGCGATCAGCGCCAGGTGCCGGCCGAGCGCGGCGGAGAGCAGCGCGACCTCTTCGGCGAGCTGCTCGAGGATGTGCACTGCGGACGTGTCGACGATCGCGTGCACCGCGTCGATCCGCAGCGCGTCGATGTGATAATCGCGCAGCCACATCAGGGCGTTGTCGATCACGAAGCGGCGGACTTCTTCGCTGTCCGGACCGTCGAAGTTGACGGCGGGGCCCCAGGGCGTGCGGTAGCGCTCGGTGAAGTACGGGCCGAACCGGTCGAGGTAATTGCCCGCCGGCCCGAGATGGTTGTAGACGACGTCGAGCACCACTGCGACGCCGCGGGCATGGCAGGCATCGACGAGGCGCTTGAGGCCGGCCGGCCCGCCGTAGGCGTGGTGCGGTGCATACAGGTCGACGCTGTCGTACCCCCAGCCGCGCTGGCCGGGGAATTCGGCGACCGGCATCAGCTCGACGTGCGTGATGCCCAGGTTGCACAGGTGATCGAGCTTGTCGATCGCCGCGTCAAACGTGCCGGCCGACGTCAGCGTGCCGATGTGCAGTTCGTAGATGACGGCGGAGGCGAGCGGCGGCGGCTGCCAGCGTGCGTCGTTCCAGGTGAAGTTTGCATGATCGACGAGGCGCGACGGGCCGTGCACGCCGGCGGGCTGCCAGGGCGAGCGCGGGTCGGGCAGCGACGCGCCCCCGTCGAGCGAAAACGCGTAATCCGAGCCGTGCTCGGCGTCCACCTCGACCGACCACCAGCCGGCGGGGCCCGACCTCAGCGGCACGGCACGGCCGCCGACATGCACGTCGACGCGCGCCGCCTGTGGTGCCCAGACGCGCAGCGTGCTCACGGTTCGTCCTCGAGCCGGGACAGCAGGGCGACGGGGAAGCGGTGCAGAAGGTCGGCCACCAGGGCGCGGCCACCGGCGCGAGTCTCGCCGGTGAATTCGTTGCGCCAGCGTCCGTCGGGCAGCTCCACGGTCGTGTCGTTCCAGTCTGCGCCGAGCCCCAGGACCAGGCGCGGCGCAAGCGTCAGACTGTTGCCGGCACGCAGAAAGCCCAACACATGCCGCGTCTTGGCGCCGGCGGCAGGCACCGGCGTATAGTCGGCGGCGGAGCCGAACCACTCCGGTCGGCGCCTGCGCAGGTGCAGGGCCTGGCGTGTGACCCACAGCTTCGGCAGGCCGTCGTCGGCACGAGCGAGGATCTGCTCCGGCGACAGGTCGTTCACTTCGTGCAGCAGTCGGCGGCGCAGCTCGTAGTCAACGGGTCGGCGATTGTCGGGGTCGACGAGTGACAGGTTCCACAGCTCCATGCCCTGGTAGATGTCGGGCACACCGGGGGCGGTGAGCTTGACCAGGCATTGCGCCAGCGCGTTGACCCGTCCAGGCCAGATCAGCGGCCGCACGAAGGTCGCCAGCTCAGTTCCGAAGCGCGCGTCCGCCAGAACCGCCCGGACGAACTGTCGCAGCGCCGCCTCATACTGCAACTGCGGGTCGGTCCACGAAGTATGTGTCTTCGCCTCGCGGGCGGCCTTTTCCATGCAGTTGGCGGCGCGCGCCTCGTCGAGTGGCCAGGCGCCGACCAGCGTTTGGTACAACAGGTACTCGGTATTGCGGTCGGGCCAGTCACCGGCGCGATGCCGGGCGTTGTGCGCGGCCCAGCTCTGCACCGCCGCACGCCAGGCCTGGGGGATTTCCGAAAGCAAGGCGAGGCGCGCTCGCACATCTTCGCTGCGCTTCGTGTCATGGGTGGAAGTGGCGAGCATTCCGAGCGGGCGGCGCTGCCGTGCCGTGCGGCACCAGGTGTGAAAGTCGTCGGGCGCGACCCCGAAGCGCGCGGGGTCGGCGCCGACTTCGTTGAGACTGACCAAGCGGTGGTAGTTGTAGAACGCGGTGTCTTCGACGCCCTTGGCCATCACGGGACCGGAGAGCTGCTGGAAGCGCAGGACCAGTTCGTCCTCCAGGCCACCGCGCACGCGCAGCAGCAGCACGTCGCGGACAAAGTCGAGCAGGTCGCTGTCAATGTCGGGCCGGCGCCGGCGCGCAGATTCGACCGCGGCCGTCACGTACTGCACGTCCGTGTCGCTGATGCTGCCTTCGCGCGGGCGGATATACGTGCGATAGACCGGAAAGCACGCCAACAGCTCCCGCAGGCAATCGTGCAATTGCTGGCGCGTGTAGTCGCGCACCCGGCGGCGGTGTTCGCAGATGTCCAGCAGCAGGGCGGTGAGACGGTTCAGATCGCTGCCCAGCACGTGACGCAGCACGAAGAGCTTCCGCTCATAGGCGACCGACGCAAACTCGGCGGCCCGGTCCGTGAACTCGGCATAGAAGTCCGTCAGCGGCTGTTCGCCCGCCGGATCGACGAACAGTCCGCCGACCTCGCCGGCGAAGTCATAGCCGGTCGTGCCGGCCAGCGGCCAGTCGCCGGGCAACTGCTCGCCGGGCATCAGGATCTTTTCCGCGAGCAGCCAGGCCTGGGGGGCCGCCGCGTGAAGCCGCTGAAGATACCCGCGCGGATCGCGCAACCCGTCGAGGTGGTCGATCCGCACGCCGTCGAGCACGCCGGTGTGGAGCCATTCGAGCACGCGCGCGTGGGTGGCCTCGAACACCTCCGGGTGTTCCGCGCGGATGCCGACGAGCGTGTTGATGTCGAAGAAGCGGCGGTAGCCGAGATCCTGGGCCGCGGTGCGCCAGAAGGCGATGCGGTAATTCTGTGACTCGAGAAACGCGTCGAGCGCGTCGGGGTTGTGATTCAGCTCATCCAGCACCACGTCGAGGGCTGCGGCGATCCCGGGGTGTTCGCGACAGAGCCGCGCGAGCTGGGCCGTGAGAACGGACTTGTCGCGATCGCGGCGTGCCAGGGCGGCCGGGTCCGTACTCGTGGCCGCGGGCAGATTGCCGAAGGCGTCAGCCAGGAAGGCGAGCTCGTCAGAGCCGCAGCGCTCGGCCGCCAGGGCGAGTGGTCCCTCCAGCGCGCGCGGCGCTGCCGGCCAGGTGTGCTCGTGACAGTGAACCGTGATCGTCCCCCCTGCGCGGGCCAGGCGGATTTCGCCTGCCTCCAGCACGCGGCCGTAATGATCGCCGAGCACCGGCAACAGCACGGTGTTGCGGAGCTTCGCTTCCGGCGGATCCCAGTCGAGGTCGAAATAGGCGGCGTAGCGGCTCGCCGGGCCGTTCTCCAGGACGTCCCACCACCACCGGTTGCCCGGGCCGATGGCCATGTGATTCGGCACGATGTCAAGGATCTGCCCCAGGCCGGCGCGGGCCAGGGCGGCCACCAGCCGGGCGTGTCCCGCGGGGCCGCCCAACTCGTCGTTCACGCGTGTCGGATCGATCACGTCGTACCCGTGCGTACTGCCCGGGGCTGCCTGGAGGCACGGCGAACAATACAGGTGGCTGACCCCCAGTTCGGCCAGGTAGTCGGCGATCCCCGCGGCGGCATCGAAATCGAAACCCGCGTGAAGCTGCAGCCGGTAGGTGGCGCGGGGCTCAGCGGGCATGGCGCAGCAGGAGCATCGAGCGGTCAGGCAGCGGCACGACTTCGCCCGAGGCGTAAGTGCGCGCGCCCGGCTCCTCCTCCGGGTCCGCCGTATCGATCAGGACGTGCCACGAACCTGCTCCGTTGTAGGCCGGCAGGGTGAACGGCACCGGCTCGCAATGGGCGTTGAGCAGGATCAGGAGGGTATCGTCATATACCGGCTCGCCGAACTCGTCGACCATGTCGAGCATTTCGCCGCCCAGCCGCAGGCCGAGCACGCGCAGCCAGCCGGAGTTCCACTCCTCGTCGCTCATCTCCAGGCCGGTGCTCGCAAGCCACATGATGTCCTTCTCATGCCCGCCGCGGATCTTGCGGTCCTGGAAGAATTTCCGGCGCCGCAAGTTGGGGTGGTCGCGCCGGACGCGGATCAGCCGTCGCGTGAAGTCCAGCAGCGCCTGGCGCCGCGTATCGAGGTCCCAGTCGAACCAGCTGAGTTCGTTGTCCTGGCAATAGGCGTTGTTGTTGCCGTGCTGGGTGCGGCCGATCTCGTCGCCGCCGCAGAGCATCGGCACGCCCTGCGATGCCAGCAGCAGGGCCAGGAAGTTGCGTTTCTGGCGCTCGCGCAGTTCGAGGATGGCGGGATCATCGGTCGGGCCCTCGGCCCCGTGATTGCACGAGATGTTGTCATCGTGGCCGTCGCGGTTCTCCTCGCCGTTGGCCTCGTTGTGCTTGTGGTCGTAGCTGACCAGGTCGTGCAGCGTGAAGCCGTCGTGCGCCGTGACGAAGTTGATGCTGGCGTAGGGCCGGCGGCTGCTGCGCTCGTACAGGTCGCTGCTGCCGGTGAGGCGCGTAGCCAGCTCGGAGACGCAGGGGTGCTCGCCCTTCCAGAAGCGGCGGACGCCGTCGCGGTACTTCGCGTTCCATTCCGTCCAGCCGACGGGGAAGTTGCCGACCTGGTAGCCGCCCTCGCCGAGGTCCCATGGTTCGGCGATGAGCTTCACCTGCGAGAGCACGGGGTCCTGGTGGATGATGTCGAAGAACGCGCCCAGCCGGTCGACCTCGTGCAGCTCGCGCGCCAGCGCGGAGGCCAGGTCGAAGCGGAAGCCGTCGACATGCATTTCGAGCACCCAGTAGCGCAGGCTGTCCATGATCACCTGCAGCACGCGCGGGTGGGTCATGTTCAGCGTGTTGCCGCACCCGGTGTAATCCATGTAGTAGCGCTCGTTGCCCGCAACGAGGCGGTAGTAGGCCGCGTTGTCGATGCCGCGGAACGAGAGGGTCGGCCCGAGGTGGTTGCCCTCGCCCGTGTGGTTGTAGACGACGTCGAGGATGACCTCGATGCCGGCGGCGTGCAGGGCGGCGACCATGCTCTTGAACTCGCGGATGGCCTCGCCCGGCTCGCGCGCGCTGGAGTAGTCGCTGTGCGGTGCGAAGAACGACAGCGTGTCGTAGCCCCAGTAGTTCGACAGGCCGCGGTCGACCAGGTGCCGCGCATCGACGTGATGCTGCACCGGCAGCAGCTCCACCGCCGTGATGCCGAGCCTCTTGAGATGATCGATGCTGGCCTCGGCGGCCAGGCCCGCGTAGGTTCCGCGCAGCGCCCTGGGCACGTCGGGGTTGCGAATGCTGAAGCCCTTTACGTGCACTTCGTAGATGATCGTGTCGTGCCACGGTGTACGCGGCGGGCGATCGTCGCCCCAGGTGAAGGCGGTGTCGATGACGGCGCCGAGCGGGGCGTACGGCGCACTGTCGCGTTCGTCGCGTCCCAGGTCGGCCTCCGCGGCGCCGATCGGGTAGCCGAACAGCTCATCGGCCCAGACGAGGCGGCGGCCGATGGCCTTGGCATAGGGATCGAGGACGACCTTGCTCGCGTTGAAGCGGTGGCCGCGCAGGGGGTCGTGCGGGCCGTAGATGCGGAAGCCGTAAAGCTGCCCGGGGCGCAGGTCGGGAACGTAACCGTGCCAGCACAGGTCGGTCTGCTCGGGGAGTTCGATGCGATGCGATTCGTGCAGGGCGTCCACTTCGTCGAACAGGCACAGCTCGATGCGCGTGGCGTGCTCGGAGAAGAGCGCGAAGTTCACGCCCTTGGCGTCGAACGTCGCACCGAGCGGATATGGCGCGCCGGGGAGAGTCCTCATGCGCTACGTTTCTCCTTACAGGGTTGCGACCCAGCCGGACCGTGGAGGAGATTAGGCGCCCCGGGTGAACGGCGCGTAAATTGGGTATGAACGCACCGTAAGCCCCTGGCCTGGCACCGTGCGCGGGGTTGAGAGCCGAGAGTTTGGCTA
>CAZVRR010000248.1:0-6084 GCA_964629745.1 uncultured Planctomycetales bacterium
CGACACGGGCGCCACGCCGACACGTTCCCGCCTGCTGGGCCTGCCTCTGACCACGCGACCCGCTGTCACCGTCCCCCTGTCGGGTGACACGTTTCTGCTGGCCGGCGTCGAGGCCGCCTTGGCGGAACATGACACCCGGCGGGCCGAGCGCATCGTGCAGGCGGCGTGGCCCTTCATCGCCGCCGCGGACCTGCCGCGGTGGAGGTTGGCGCGCGGCCGGGTCTGGATCGCCGCCGGCCGTCCCTTGGACGCCGCCGATGACCTGCTGAATCTCGCGGAATCCCAGACCGGCCCCCCGGCGGCGGCCGCGTTATACTACGTGGGGGTGGCGCATGAACGCATGCGGCGGGCCGACGTCGCGTGCCGCCTGTATCGGGACGTCCTGACCCGACCGGACCTTCCCGACGACCTGCGGGCCGAAGCCGAAGCCGCCCTGCTGCGACTGGGAGAATAACCGCGCTTGCAGAACGCGAAGTACTATCTCGAGACGTTTGGCTGCCAGATGAACGTGCTGGACAGCCAACTCGTCGACGGCCAACTGCGCCAACTCGGCCTTCAACCGGTCGCGGAGCAGCGGGATGCCGACATAATCTTGTTCAATACTTGCAGTGTCCGCCAACATGCCGAGGACAAGGTCCTCTCGCGGCTGGGTCACCTGAAACATCACAAGCGGCGCCGGCCGGAACTCGTGATCGGCGTGATCGGGTGCATGGCGGAGCGCGAGAAGGAGGGCCTGTTCGTCAAGGCGCCGCACGTGGACGTCCTGTGCGGTCCGGGCGAGCTCAACCGCCTGCCCGCGCTGCTCGCTGAGGTATGGGAGCGGCACGCGCGTGTGACCGCCCTGACCGGCACGCAATCGCGGCGCACCGAGGTGCTCCAGCGCGCGATGGAGTACGACAGCCTCGAGGCGCTGGACCTGTCGCGCACCCCGGGCCCCGAGGAGGACGTGCTCCAGTCCTACGTGCGCGTACAGCGCGGCTGCGACAAGTTCTGCACGTACTGCGTCGTCCCGTTCACGCGGGGACCGGAGCGCAGCCGGCCCGCCGAGCACATCGTCGCGGAGGCGCGCACGCTTGCGGAGCGCGGGTGCCGCGAAATTACCCTCCTGGGACAGACCGTAAACTCATACGTGCAGGCGGAAGAGGGCCGCGCGGTCCGGTTTGCCGAGTTGCTGGAACGCGTGCAGGCGGTCGAGGGCATCGATCGCGTGCGGTTCGTCACCAGCTTCCCGGCCGACTGGGACGAGGACATCTTCCGCGTGATGCGCGACCATCCGCGCGTGATGCCGTACCTGCACATCCCGGCGCAGAGCGGCTCCGATCGGATCCTGAAAGCGATGCGACGCGGCTACTCCGTCGCGCAGTACCTCAAGCTCATGGATCGCGCCCGCGACTTCCTGCCCCACATCGGGCTGGCGGGCGACTTCATCGTCGGCTTCTGCGGCGAGACCGACGAGGATTTCCAGGGCTCGCTCGAACTCCTGCGCCGCGTGCGCTACCAGAACGTCTTCGTGTTCAAGTACTCGCCCCGGCCCGGCACGGCCGCCGAACGGGCCCGGGACGACGACGTGCCGGCGGACGTGAAGATCCGGCGCAACAACGAGATGCTGGCCGTGCAGGCGGAGATCTCGCACGCCCACAAGCAGACCTGCCCGGGCCAAAGCTGCGAGGTGCTGGTCGAGGGCTACAGCAAGGTGGCCCGGCGGGCGCTTCAGGGCCTGGCGCGCCCCGATGCGACAGCCGCGGAGCCCGCGGAGGCATGGCCCGTCTCCGAGCAGGACCGCGGCGCGGAAGTACGGCGCACCGGGCCCGGATCTCATGCCGAATCTCCGCACCGCCAACTGCTCGGCCGCACGCCGACGGACCAGATCGTGGTATTCGAGGGGGACGCGGAGCACATCGGTGCGCTGGTGAACGTCCGGATCGAAGCGGCGTCCGCCCTCACGCTGTTCGGCCGGCTCGAGTCGGTGGTGTCGCCGCCGCGCCGAACGCCGCCGCGCGGCAATGCCCTGCCTGTGCTCCACGTGCAGTGCTAGTCTCCGGCGCGGTCCGGCCCGTCGCGCGGGTTCTCCGTCGAAGTGCTATGCTTCCGCCATGGCCACGAAGCACCGCCCGAAAGCTGCGTTACCCGCCAGACCCGCCCCGGCGGAGGCGGCGCCCCCGCGTTCGACGGGTCGCCCGTCAGTCGCGCTGCCGCTCATCGTCGCCATCGTCACGCTGATCGCCTTTGCCCCTTGCCTGGGCAACGGCTTCGCCTACGACGACGTCGACATGATCCAGAAGAACCCCAACTATCGCGGCCTGGGGGTCGCGCAGATTGAATGGGCGTTTTCCACGTTTTACATGGGGCACTACCAGCCGCTGACCTGGCTGACCCTCGGCGCCGACTACCTGCTGTGGGGCGAGAACCCGCGCGGGTATCACCTGACCAGCATGCTCCTACACGCGCTGAGTGCGATCGTGGTGTTTCTGATTGCCCGGCGACTGTTCGCGGCGGCCATGCCGGCGGCCTCACGTCTTGCGCTCGAGTCGGGCGCGGTGCTCGCAGCCCTGCTGTTCTCCTTGCATCCCCTGCGCGTCGAGCCCGTGGCCTGGGTCACGGACCGCGCGGACGTGTTGTCGACGCTGTTCCTGCTGCTGTGCGTGTGGGCATACCTGCGGGCCCACAGTGCCGACGGGCCGATCCGGATCGCCTGGCGTGCCGCCAGCGTGGCGCTGTTCGCACTCGGCCTGCTGAGCCGCGGATCGGGGCTGCTGCTGCCGCTCGTGCTGCTGCTGCTCGACTGGTGGCCCTTGCGCCGCGTCCATGGCGGCCGAGTCGGTGCGCTGCTGCTCGAGAAGGTGCCGTACCTGCTGTTCACCCTCCTCGCGACCATCCTCGCGCCGCTGGCGAAGGCCGACGTGCGCAACCTGATCAGCATCGAGCGCCACGGCCCCCTCAGTCGCCTGGCCCAGGCGTGCTACGGGCTGGTGTTCTACCCGGCGAAGCTGCTCTGGCCGACGGACCTCGTGCCCATCTACGAGCTCCAGCCGCCGCTGAGCTTTGCCACGCCGAAGTACCTCGTGTCACTGGTCGCCGTGCTCGCGGCCATGGTCCTGCTCATCGTCCTGCTGCGCCGTGGCCGTGGCGTCGCCATCACGATCTCGACCCTGGCCTATGTCGTATTGATCTCTCCGCTCCTGGGACTGGTGCAGGCGGGCCAGCAGGAGGTCGCCGACCGCTACGCGTATTTCCCCGCCCTGCCCTGGGCCCTGCTGGCGGGCGGCGGGTTAACCTGGGCCTGGCTCCGCCGGCCGCGACACGCCCCGGCGGCGCTCGGCGTGCTGTCGCTGGTGGTGCTCGCCGCGCTCGCGGTGACGACGTGGCGCCAGTGCACGCTCTGGCGCAGCGACCCGGTGCTCTGGTCGCACGCCCTGCGCCATGGTCCGCCGTCGGCCACCGTGCATTTCAACATGTGTTGTGCGCTCGCCCCGCAAGGTCGGACGCAGGAAGCGCTGGACCATCTCTACGAAGCCCTGGAGTTGCGGCCGCAGTGGGCCAAGGCCCGCTTCTTCCTGGGCAACGGGCTGCGGGAGCAGGGTCGGCTCGAGGAGGCGCAGGCCGCGTACGAGGACGTGCTGCGGCGCCAGCCGACCCACGCGGAAGCGATCGAAAAACTGACGCAGCTCTACGTCGAGCGCGGCAACCGGGCCCAGCAGCAGGGCGCCTTCAGCGACGCCGAGGCGTTCTACGAGAAATGCCTGGCCCTGAACCCCGCCGACGAGAACGCACGCTGCAACCTGGCGAGCGCCCTGCACCAGCAGGGGCGGACGGCGGAAGCTGTCTCGCAGTTGCAGGAGGTCCTGCGGCGCAACCCCGATCATCCCGAGGCCCAGCGCGGACTAAGTATGCTCGCCCCGTGATTCGTCGGGCGGCCCTGCGGGTGGCGCCAGGGAAGCGTCGACCTTCCGGGCTGCCAGCGCCAGGAACACGGGGAATTCGCGCGCCGCGCGATTCTCGCCCCGCCCGCGACCGCCGGTCGTGGACTCCCGGTGCGAGAGCGGTTCTTCGCAGGCTGATAGTGCCAACCCCGCGCGCGCCAGGGCATTCAGATATGCGGCGAGCGGCCGGTGAAAGAAGAATGTCTGTTGGCGCGGATCGCGGCCGGGATGGGTGGCGATCGGAACCTGCATGGGGTTCGCGTAGCGATCCAGCCGCCGGTAGCGCGTCTTCTTCGCATCATCCCAGCCCCACTCGCTCTGCCGGGGAATCCGAAAGCAGGGATGCATCATCACGAGCACGGCGCGCCCGCCGGTGCGCAGTGCGCGGGCGATTTCGCGCAGCGCGCCGTCCAGATCCTCCAGGTCCTGGAGGGCCATCACGCACGCGGCCGCGTCGAAAGATCCGTCCGCCAGGTCCTGCAGGTTCGTCGCGTCGCGGACGACGTAATGCAAGCGCGGCGACGGTTTCGATCGGCTCCGGGCGGCGGCGATGAGCTGGGGCGAGGCGTCCACGCCCAGTACGAAACCGACCTCGTGCTCGAGCAGGCGTCGGCACAGCACGCCCTGCCCGCAGCACAAATCGAGAATGCGCTGCCCCGGCTGCGGATGAAGCAGCCGCAGGGCCACCGGCAGGATCACGTGCTGGTGGTAGTCCGAACCCTCGTCGCCGACGAGACGGTCATACCAGTCCGCGACGTGATCCCAACTCTGTGCGGCGGACGGCGGCGCGGCGTCGCCCCGGGCACGGCGTGCACCTCGCGGGCGGCGGCGCGGGCGGGGCGTAGGCATGCCGGCAGGCTAGGGTGAATTTCCCGCCGCGACAAGCGCCGCGCCCCCGTTCGTGGCTGAGTTCCAGGCCGGTGGCACGGCCCGTCTCCGCGGGTGGCACGGCCCGTCTCCGCCTCAAAGGCGGAGACGGACCGTGGCATACTGACTCTGAGGCCAGCGCAAGGAGTGGTCCGGCGGCGCGGCCCCGAAATCCGAGCCGCACCCCGTTCGTTGCTCAGTTCTTGGTTGGCGGCGCGAGGCCCTCATCCTGGAAGACGAACTCGACGCCGATCAAGTAGCCGACGGCCGCCCGCGTGCAGTGCCGGATCACGGCGTGGCCGTAGCAGCTCAGCTCCGGCTCGTGGATCGCCAGCGAGATGCGGGTGTCCGGCGGCACCGGGCGCCGGGTGCGCATGGCCAGGCCGTTCAGGCTCAGGTTGTGCATGGTGGCCAGGATGTGCCGTTCGCCGTAGCAGTCGTCCGGTAACCACACCTCCACCGCGCCCGGAAACGGCCAGCGCTCGGAGCGCCGCTGCCCCGGCGGCTGCTTCGACTCGCACTTCACGTGGTGGCTGGCCAGCAGCTCCTCGATGGCTGCCGGCGAGAGCTTGATGATCCGTTCCGCATCCATGGTGGCTCCGGCCGCGCGCATGGCGGCGACACGCACGCTGTGAATACATCGGCCGCTCCTGGGGCCGCGATGAGCGGGTCGGCGCGTCCGGCGCACCCGGCGCGGGCATTTCGGTCCTGCCCTGCTCTTACCGGACAAGGCCCTTGGTTTTCGGGTTTTCGGCGCGGGGCGCGGGCGGAAGGGGGCCAACCGTCGGCGCACTTTTTTCAGACGGGTACCGCCGGGAGCGCCGCGCCGCGGATTCGTTCACCGCGCCGAGGGGGCGAGGCGATGAGAGGGTGTCATGAATACGACACTCCGCTCATTCCCGCCGTGCTGCCTGCTCGCGGTCCTGTTGCCAGTGGTGCTGACTGGCTGCGCGCCGGACGTGACGCTCTCCGAACTGATCGGCGATGCCGGGACGGCCAGCAGCAGCGATGATGTGCTGATCCCCGCGGCCTTCACCTCCGATACAAGCACGATTTCGGGCGCGGTACGCGGCAGCGGCAATTACCAGTTGTTCGACCTCGGCGCCAGCAGCGCCGGCGATGCGTGGTCGATTTCGCTGTCCCCCCTGCTGGGCGGGCCGGGCTCGTTCGTCGCCGTGCTGCTGGACGAAAACCATGACCTGCTGATGCGCGAGCTGATCTCTACCCGCAGCGCGCTGGAACACGTGACGCGCCTCGATTCGGCACACGTGTACCTGGGGCTTGCGCCGTCCTACAG
>CAZVRR010000249.1:0-6026 GCA_964629745.1 uncultured Planctomycetales bacterium
AGTCGCTGCGGCGGGTCAACGAAACTTCCGCCGGCGCGGGTAACGCACGCCGATCAGGTGGCGAGTACTATGGGACCTGCGGGCGGGGCCGGGGCGGGCCGTCCGAAGCACCGTCAAGCGCACGCCCGATGGTGTCGAAGTAAACCCTGTCATTGCAGACTTTCGCAGTCACGGCCGGGGCACCGTGGGTTGCGGAGCAGCGCGAGATCGCCAACAGCCCCGCGAGGAACACGTCGTGTCACTCAAATCGAAGCTCTTGCTATCGAAGCTGCTGATTGCGGTGATCCCCGTCGCGGTGGTTGCCGCCGTGTGCCTGACACAGGCCACGCGTTCGCTGGACCAGCTCACCGCGGTCTCGCAGGAGGGTCTGCGCGAGAATGCCGCCACCGCCAAGTCGGCGCTGATCGAAGCGCAGCTGGGCGATCTGGGCCATGTGGCGGAGGTGGTGCACGGCATGTGTGCCGCACAACAGGAGCTGTTGCAGCAGGCGTTGGATTCCAGCCTCAACGTGGCCAAGGCCGTCCTGGAGCAGGCGGGGACCGTCAGCCTCTCGGAAGAGACGGTGAGCTGGAATGCGGTGAACCAGAGCACCCAGGATGCGCGTGCGACCGATCTGCCCAAGCTGATGGTAGGCGGCGCCGCGCTGGAACCGAATACGGATGCGAGCGTGCCCTCGCCGATCGTCGACCGCGTGTGCGGCCTGGTCGGCGGGACGTGCACGGTCTTTCAGCGCATGAACGATACCGGTGACCTGCTGCGGGTCTGCACCAACGTGCTGAGCGCGGATGGCAGCCGCGCGATCGGCACGTACATACCGGCGACGGACCCCGACGGCACGCCCAATCCGGTAGCGACCGCGATCTCGCGGGGTGAGACCTATCGCGGCCGGGCGTTCGTGGTGAATGCCTGGTACATCACGGCGTACGAGCCGCTACGGGATGCGAGCGGCGCGACCGTCGGCGCGCTGTACGTGGGCGTGAAGGAGGAGAGCGCGGAATCGCTGCGCAAGGCGATCATGGCGATCAGTGTCGGTAAAACCGGCTATGTCTACGTGCTCAATGCCACGGGCAAGTCACGCGGTCACTACGTCGTGTCGCAGGGCGGCAAGCGCGACGGGGAAAACCTCTGGGAAGCCAAGGACGCCAACGGCGAGCTCTTCATTCAGAAGCTATGCCAACTCGCGCTGTCGCTCAAGGCCGACGAGATCGGCGAGATCCGCTATCCGTGGAAGAACGCTACTGACCCGGCGCCCCGCGACAAGATCGTCAAGGTCGCCTACTTCCAGCCGTGGGACTGGCTGATCGGCGTGGGATCGTACGAGGACGAGTTCTACGGCGCGGTGAACGACATGACGGCGCGGGCCGACCAGACGCTCGCCGCGGCCGCCCAGACGCGCCAATCCGCCGTGCGTACGGTGACCAACTGGTCAATCGGCATCGGCCTGGCCGCGCTGCTCGTCAGCACCATCGTGGCCCTGCTGGTGATCCGCAGCCTGTCGGGCCCGCTCAACCGCGTGATCGCAGGCCTGACGGAGGGGGCCGGCCACGTGACCGACGCCTCGGCGCAGGTGTCTTCCGCGGCGCAGCAGTTGGCCAGCGGCGCCAGCGCGCAGGCCTCTTCGCTCGAGGAGACCTCGGCCGCGCTGGAACAGATGTCGGCGATGACCCGCACCAACGCGGGCAATGCGCAGCAGGCGAATGACCTGGCGGGCGGCGCACGCCAGGCGGCCCAGGAAGGCGACGAGACAACCCGCCGGCTGGGTACTGCGATGATCGCGATCAACACGTCCGCCGGCCAGATCAGCAAGATCGTGAAGGTGATCGAGGAGATCGCGTTCCAGACGAACCTGCTCGCGCTGAACGCGGCCGTCGAGGCGGCCCGCGCGGGCGAGCATGGCAAGGGCTTCGCGGTCGTGGCCGAGGAGGTTCGCAATCTCGCCCAGCGCTCGGCCCAAGCGGCGCGCGAGACCACGGGGCTGATCGAGGACGCCGTGGCCCGGGCGCGGGAAGGCTCGACGGTGGCCACGGAAGTCGCCAGCTCGCTGGCCGGCATCGTCGAGTCGGTCTCGCAGGTCAGCACGTTGCTCGAGGGGATCAACACCGCCACGAATGAACAGGCGCAAGGCGTCGAGCAGATCAACGTCGCGGTCGCGCAGGTGGACAAGGTCACGCAGACCAATGCCGCGTCGGCCGAGGAGTGTGCGGCGGCCGCGGAGGAACTCACCGCCCAGGCGCAGACCGTCCGGGGATCCGTGGAAGACCTGGAGCGGCTGGTCCGCGGTGCGCGCGCCGTGCAGGCCAGGTCGTAAATCTGAAGGGTCCAACATAATCGTCCGCGCATGCCCGGGCCGCCGCCCGGGCTGCGCGGACCGTTGCGCGCAGCACGCACTCCGCCTCCCGAATCATCCAGCGCGGGATGGCGCGCGCGCAGGTAAGTTCGCGACCCGCGCGGGACGTCGCGGCCGGCGCAGGAGTATGCTATTCGACGGTCCGCAGGCATCCCGGCGGGGTGTGCCACGGATCGGGGAGTCGCACATGCGCAGCTTCGTGGCCGTCGAGCTCTCTGACGACTGCCGGGCGCCGCTGGTCCGGATCCTGCGTGCTTTGCCGCGGCAGCGCGACGTCCGCTGGTGCACCACGGACCAGTTGCATGTCACCTTGAAGTTTCTGGGCGAAGTGGATGACGCGCGGCTGCCGCCGGTGATCGACGTCGTGGAACGGATCTCCGCCGCCGGCGCGCCGTTCACGATTCGCCTGGGGCGGCTGGGGGCGTTTCCCTCGCCGCGCAGCCCGCGCGTGCTGTGGTGTGGGCTCGAGGATCCGGCGGGCGGGTGTGCCCGGTGGGTGCAAGCCGCAGATCCGCTCTTTGAGGCCCTGGGATTTCCGCGGGAGGACCGCGCCTACACGGCCCACATCACGCTGGGCCGCAGCAAGGGGCCGGCGGGCAGCGCCGCGCTGGCGCAGGCCCTCGCGGCCGCGGGTCCGGTGCCGCCGCTCGAACTGCTGGTCGACCACGTCGTGTTGTTTGAAAGCCGCCTGCGTCCGAGCGGCGCGGAATACGTGCCGACCGCGCGGGCCAGGCTCGGACCCGCGTGACGCACGGCGTGATCAGGCCGGCCCGGGCGCGACGGAGGCCGGCTTCGCCTCGGCGGCGGTCGGCTCCGGTTCGGGCTCGGTGTTCACCAGGTCAATCAGGCGTCGCAGGCGGCCGACGCTCTTGCGATCGAACGCGAACACGAGGCGGGCCTTGTCCGGCTGGTCGTCGGCCTCGGCGGGGAGCGGCCCGGATTGCTCGAAGCGGCCGGTCGTAAGGATCCCGGCGTACTCGTCGTTCAGGCGCTCGAGTGTCGCCGGACTCAGCGGCCGCTCGAGCCGCATCACGAGGCTGGTGCCGACGAAGCGCATCGAGTGATAGACGCGGTAGAAGTTCGTAACGACGTCGGCGGCGTGGTCGACGTCGTCCGTGATCGTGAACAGGTCCATGTCGTCTTCGCTGATCATCCCCGTCCGGAGCAACTCCGCGGCGACGTAGGCGCGCCATTGCAGCCAGTAGGTGCCGCGCGGCCGCTCGACGAGCACGACCGGGATCACGGGCGCCTTGCCGGTCTGGATCAGCGTGAGCGCCTCGAACCCTTCGTCCTGCGTGCCGAACCCGCCGGGGAACAGCGCGATGGCCGACGCTTCCTTGATGAAGATGAGCTTGCGCGTGAAGAAGTAGCGGAAGTTCACGAGCTTCTCATCGGTCGCAATGACGGTGTTCGTCTTCTGCTCAAAGGGCAGGCGGATGGCCACGCCGAAGCTGGCCTCGCGGCCGGCGCCGTCGTGGCCGGCCTTCATAATCCCGTCGCCGGCGCCGGTGATGATCATCCAGTGGCGCTGGCTCATGCGGCGGGCGAACTGGACGGCGGCGCGGTAGTTCAGGTCCGATTCCGGAGTGCGCGCGGAGCCAAAGATGCTGATCTTGCGGACATCCCGGTAGGGCGCGAAAACGCGCAGCGCGTAGCGCAGCTCGGCCAGGGCCTTGTTGAGCAGCTTCATCTCGCCCCGGTTCGCCCCGTCGCGCGCCAGGCGACAGAGCGTGACGAGCATCTCCTTGAGCAGGTCCTGGTTCGCGCCGGGCAGTTGGCTGGCGGCGAACGCATCGATGGCCGCCTGCCGCTCGCGGCGACGCTGGCTGTCTGGAATCTGCTGGACGTTTTCCGACAATGCGTTCTCCCATCGGCTACAGCGAATTCATTGTAGGCGGGGCCGGCGCTCGACGCGAAATCGCGGCCCGACGTGATTGACAGTCTCGGCCGGGCTATTCTAGGATAGCCCTCTACGACTAGTGGTTCAGGTGAGCTCCCGGCGCGGTGGGAACGAGCCTCATGAGCCTTGAAGCTATAACTTCGCTGGCCCTCACGATTTATTTGATCGTGTTGTCGCTGGTATGCGTGTACAGCGCGCACCGGTACTTCCTGGTCGCGTTGTTCTACCGCGTCCGCAACGCCGCACGGGCCCGCGCGGCGCAATTCGAGAACTTGCCGACGGTTACCGTTCAGCTGCCGATGTACAACGAGCGGTACGTCGCGGCGCGGATCATCGAGCAGGCCTGTCGGATCCATTACCCGTCCGACCGACTCGAGATCCAGGTCCTCGACGATTCCACTGATGACACACAGCAGATCGCGCGCGACGCGGTGGCGCGGATGTGCGCCGCCGGCCACGACGTGGTCTACATCCATCGCGACAATCGCACGGGCTTCAAGGCGGGTGCGCTCGAGGAAGGGCTCCGGCGAGCAAAGGGCGAGTTCGTCGCGATTTTTGACGCCGACTTCCTGCCGCCCGAGGAAATGCTCCAGCGGACGATCCACTACTTCAGCGATCCGCGGGTCGGCATGGTCCAGACGCGCTGGGCGCATCTGAACCGCGACCTGTCGGTGCTGACGCAGGCCCAGGCGGTGCTGCTGGACGGTCACTTTGTGATCGAGCACACGGCGCGCAATCGTTCCGGCCGCTTCATGAGCTTCAACGGCACGGGCGGCGTCTGGCGCAAGTCGGCGATTCTCGACGCGGGCGGCTGGCAGCACGACACGCTCACCGAGGATCTCGACCTGTCGTATCGGGCGCAGCTCAAGGGCTGGCAGTTTGTCTTCCTGCCCGAGCTGACGTCGCCGGCCGAACTGCCGCCCGAGATGAACGCCTTCAAGGCCCAGCAGCACCGCTGGACCAAGGGCGGGGCCCAGACCTGCGTGAAGCTGCTGCCGCAGGTGCTGCGAAGCAACACGGGCTGGTGGGTGAAACTCGAGGCGTTCTTCCACCTGACGAGCTGCGTGGTCTACATCCTGATCGTGCTGCTGAGCGTGCTGCTCGGACCGGCCCTCTATGCCAAGCTGCTGCACGAGGGCAGCGATCCGCCCTGGCTGGTCGGCTACGAGTTCCTGCTCTTCATCGTCGGCTTCGGTGCGCCGCTCGCGTTTTACATCATCAGCCAGCGCCAGTTGCAGCACACCTGGCTGGAAAGCCTGAAGTACGTGCCGGCGCTGATGGCCGTGGGCGTGGGCATCGCCTTCAATAACGCCATCGCGGCGATCGAGGGCTTCTTCGGCACCACGGGCGAGTTCGTGCGGACACCCAAGTTCGGCGACCAGGCCCAGACCACCGACTGGCGCAAGCGCCTGGGCGGCTTCCGCAACAAGCGGCGCTGGCAGGTCTGGGCGGAACTGGGGATGGGAATCTACCTGACGCTGTGCCTGGTGGGCTTTTTCTTCTTCGAGAACTGGGTCGAACGCGTCTCGGCCGCCATTCCGTTCGTGCTGATCTTCATCCTCGGCTACTTCTACGTTGCCTTCCAGACGTTCTACACCCGCTGGCTCTCGCGCCACCGCCCCAACGCAGCGGCGTAACCGGCCCGGCCGGCGGGTTTCGTCGGCCGGCAGTCGCGGGGCATAGCGCTGAGTGCGGCGCACGACACACGCGCCAGGACGGGATCGGGCCATTCCACAGCCCGCAGCGCTGAACTGAAGTGGCCGGGCGTCAGTCCGTGTG
>CAZVRR010000250.1:0-5990 GCA_964629745.1 uncultured Planctomycetales bacterium
CGCAGCTTGTTCACGACCAGGGTGGCCAGGGCCTCGCCCTCGACGTCCTCGGCGAGGATCAGCAGCGGCCGCTTGGTCTGGGCGACCTTCTCGAGCAGCGGGACGAGCTTGGTCACGCTGGAGATCTTGTCCTCGAAGACCAGCACGAAGGCCTTCTCCAGGACGCATTCCATGTTGTCGGGATCGGTGATGAAGTGCGGGCTCAGGTAGCCGCGGTCGAACTGCATGCCCTCGACGACCTCGACCGCGGTCTCGAGGCTCTTGCCCTCCTCGACCGTGATCACGCCGTCCTTGCCGACCTTCGCGAAGCAGTCGGCCAGGATCTCGCCGACGCTGCGGTCGTTGTTCGCCGAGATCGACCCGATGTTGATGATGTCGTCGGGTTTCTTGGGATCGAGCGTCACGGGGCGCGAGAGCTTCTTCAGCTCCTCGATGACCGCCTTCACCGCCGCCTCGATCCCGCGGTTGATCCCGTTCGGGTCGAAGCCGGCGACCACGCTGCGCAGGCCCTCCTTGTAGATCGCCTCGGCCAGCACGGTCGCGGTGGTCGTGCCGTCGCCGGCCACGTCACTCGTCTTGCTGGCGGCCTGCTTCACGAGCTGCGCGCCCATGTTCTCGTACTTGTTGTGCAACTCGATTTCCTCGGCCACGCTGACGCCGTCCTTGGTGACGGTCGGGGCGCCCCAGCCCTTGTCGAGCACCGCGTTGCGTCCGCGCGGGCCGAATGTGCTGCGGACGGCGGCCGCGAGCTTCTCAACCCCCGCCAGGATCGACTTCTGCGCCTCCTGGTCAAACGCCAATTGCTTCACCGCCATGCGAGACGTCTCCTTCTACGCTCCTGTCAGAACGGCATGGACCACTAGCACCCCGCCCCCGCAGCACGCAGGTGCCGCGGGCGGCACCCCCATTAGCAATCGCGGTGCCAGCAGCAGCGCGGAAGCGGGAGTGCCGTAAATTCGCGGAATGGAGCATTTTACACGCCACGCGGCCGCTGTCGAACCCCCGCGTCCACGCCGTCGCGGCCGCGGCCACGTGCCATTCTGACAGCCTGCGCCGCCGCCACCGCCCGGCGCCAGTTGCGTGCCCCGACCCGCGCGGCTACCTTGGGAACAGGCGCGTGAGCGATACCATCCTGACATCCACTGCCGCGGCCGCACCGGCCCAGGGCCTGCTCGCCAAACGCGGGCGCCCCCCTAAACGCCAGCAACGCCAGGCCTTCTGGCGCGTGCTCCAGCTCGTGCGGCCGCACCGCCGGCGGATGACGATCGGGATCGTGCTCGGGCTGGGCGTGGCCCTGGCCTACGCTGCCAGCCTCGGCGGCATCCTGCCCATCCTGAAGGTCATCGTCAGCGAAGACAGCCTCCGCACCCTGGCCCTGCACGGCGCCGAGCGCTACGCGGACCAGTGGTATGGCCCCGTGCTCGCCTGGGCCGCCGGCTTCCTGCCCGCGGGAACGACACCGGCGGACCGGATGCACACGCTCCTGCTGCTCCTGGGCGTCCTGCTCGTCGTGAACCTCCTGGGCAACGCCTCGCGCTGCTTCTCCCAGTATTTCATTCTCGACGCGTCGAATCGCATGATCATGGACCTGCGCCGCCACATGTACCGCAAGGCGCTGCGCGTCCCCATGACGCAGGTCAGCGGCGACGTCTCGAATCGCGTCAGCCAGTTCATGTCCGACGTGCGCGAGATTTTTCTCGGCGTCGTGACGCTCTTCGGCAAGGTGGCACGCGAGCCGCTCAAGGCGATCTGCGTGCTGATCGTAGCCCTGTTCCTCGACGTGCGGCTGACGCTGATCGCCGTCGCCATTGCGCCGCTCGCCGTGCTCGTGCTGTGGCTCTACGGGCGCAAGGTGCGCAAAGCGACCGTCCGCCTGCTCCAGGGCTATGGCGTCATGCTCTGCGGCCTGGAGGAGTCGCTCCAGGGCATCGACGTCGTGAAGGGCTATGCCCGCGAAGGCTACGAGCGCCGCCGCATGTGGCAGCTCGAACGCCGCATGCTCAAGCACCAGCTCAAGCTGGCCTGGATCGAGGCGGTCAGCTCCCCGGTGATCGAGGTGGTCGGCATCGTTGCGACCGCGGGCGGCGTGGTGTGGCTGGCGTCGCGGCAGTTCAGCGGCGAGATCGACGCGGCGCACTTCCTGGTGATGGTGGGCCTGCTGGCGGCCATGCTCGACCCGATCCGCAAGATCGCCAACGTCTACAACATGGTGCAGCGCGCCGGGGCCGCCGCCACGCGCGTGTTCGAGTTTCTCGATCAGCCCGAGGAAGTATCGCCGCCGCAGGCCAAGGCGCTCGCACCCGGCGGGGCGCGGTCCGTGCGGTTCGAGCAGATCACGTTCCGCTACGTGGCACACCAGGAGCCGCCCGCGCTCGACCATGTATCGCTCGAAGTGAAGCCGGGCGAGTGCATCGCGATCGTGGGTCCCAACGGCAGCGGCAAGTCGACGCTGGTGAAGACGCTCTCGCGCCTGCTGACGCCTGACGAAGGCCGCGTGCTGATCGACGGCGTGGACGTGCGCGAGTTGAGCCTGAAGAACCTGCGCGAGCAGATCGCGCTGGTCACGCAGCGGCCGGTCATCTTCGCCCGCTCGGTCGCCGAGAACATCGCCTACGGCAACGAGGGCGCGAGCGCGGAGCAGATTCGGACTGCCGCGCAGCAGGCATTCGCGGCCGAGTTCATCGAGCAGTGGCCGGAGCAGTATGGCACGGTCATGGGCGAGTTCGGCACGTCGGTCTCGGGCGGGCAGCGCCAGCGGATCGCGATCGCCCGGGCTTTCCTGAAGCCGGCGACGATCCTGGTCTTTGACGAGGCGACCAGCGAGATCGATGCCGACAGCGAGCGGAAGATCCACACGGCGCTCGAGAAGCTGCGCCAGGGCAAGACGACGTTCCTGATCGCGCACCGACACACCGTGTTGGAGATGGCGGAGCGGATCGTGGTGATGGACGCCGGGCGGATCGTCGACGCCGGCACGCATGCGGAGCTGTTGGCGCGCTGCCCGCTCTACGTGGCGCTGTACCGCTCGCCGAATGCGTGACGCGACCGCTCCGCCGGCCCGCCGGCCCGGCTCGCCGCGCCGTCCCACCTTCCCCGGGGCAGATCAGCAGTCGAGATAGAGCGCGTACTCGTACGGGTGCGGCCGGGCGTTGATCTCGTCCGTTTCGTGTCGGCGCTTGGCGCGGATCCAGCCGTCCAGGAACGTGGCGGGGAAGACCTCGCCCTTGCGCAGGAAGTCGCTGCCGGCGGCCAGCACGTCGAGCGCGTCGTATAGCGTCCGCGGCAGGCACGCGATCCGCGCCCGGAACTTCTCATCCTGCTCCTCGACATTCAGGTCGTAGGGGCCGAAGTGGAGCTTGCGGAAATCCAGGTGCGACTGCACGCCATCCACGCCCGCCATGAGCATGCCGGCCAGCGTGAGATACACGTTGCCGGTGAAGTCGGGCGGGCGGTACTCGATCCGCTTGGACGCGGGGCTCGTCGCGTAGCGCGGCACGCGGATCGCCGCCGAGCGGTTCGCCAGCGAGAAGAACAGGTTCACCGGCGCCTCGTGCCCCTCGACCAGCCGCTTGTAGGAGTTGGTGGACGGGTTCGTCAGCCCCGCCAGCGCCTGGCCGTGCGCCAGCAGGCCGCAGGTGTATTGCAGCGCGAGGTCGCTGAGCTGCGCGTAGTTGCGGCCGCTTTCGTCGTAGAAGATCGCGCGGCCGCCCTTCTCGAGCTTCTGGTGCACGTGCATCCCGTTGCCGGCCTCGCCGAACACCGGCTTGGGCATGAACGTCGCAAGCTTGCCGTGGCGCTGGGCCACGTTCTTGATCACGTACTTGATGATCATCGCGCGGTCGGCCGCCTCGACCAGCGGGCTGAGCGGCACCTCGATCTCGCACTGGCCCGGCGCCCCCACCTCGTGGTGATGGTACTTCACCGGCACGCCCAGTTCCTCGAGCGTGAGGGTGATGTCGTTGCGCAGATGGTGCACCTGCTCCGCCGGCGGCACGCGCATGTAGCCGCCCTTGGGCGGCAGGGGGCAAGTGAGCCCGGCGCTGGCTTCCACTTCCTGCGAGACGATGCGCACGCCCGTCTGGTACGGCGTGTTCGACACGTCAATACGGTCGAACACGCTGAACTCGAATTCCGGCGCCATCCACGCTTCGTCCGCAATGCCGGTGGCCCGCAGGTGGGCGACGGCCCGCCCCGCGATCGTGCGCGGATCGCTGGCGAACGGTTCCTTCGTGTCCGCCGTCACCGTCTCGCACAGGAAACTCATGGTGCGCTGGACCATGAAGGGATCGACGAACGCGGTATGCGGCAGCGGGCGTGCCACGACGTCGCCGCTCTCGACGCTGCTGAAGCCCGCGCCGGACGACCCGTCGTAGCCGACGCCCTCGTCGAACTGCTTCTGGGTGAATTGCCGCGCCGGAATCGTGACGTGCAGCCACTGGCCGGCCACCCCGGTGATCTTCAGGTCGACAAGCTGTATGTCTTTTTCTTTGATGAACTTAAGCGCGTCGGCTGCGGACACGAACACTGGGCGCTACCTCCACGCCCCCCATCACCACGCGGGCTCGGATCCCCCATCGGCATCTCGCATGCCACGTCCGCAGCCGCACCGGGCGGCGAACGGCCTATCTCCGCGGCGGGGTCTTCGGGTTGATCGGCGCCATGTACATGCCGCGTTCGCAGCCGGCGACGAAGCACTCGCCCTGCGCTTTGAGCGACTCCCAGGCCTGGCGGATGATGTCGGCCTCCTCGCGCGTGATCTGCCCGTCGTTTTCGATGCTGTTGCTGATCTTGGTGAGGACTTCGCTGAAATCCTGCACCACGCGATGCGTCGTGACGAGGAGTTCTTCGTCGCGGTCCTTCGGTTCGACGCACGGATTCTGAGCAAAGAAACCGCCGGCGGCATGACACAGCCAGTTTACGAGCCGCGCGTCCTGCGTGGCTTCAATGATGATGCGCAGGCGGTCCAGCGGATTCTTCGCCCCGGAGCCTTCCGGATCCTCCTCGCTGGGCGGCTCCTGGCACCACTTGTACACGAGGGCGCTGCTGACCTTCAGGCGTGCGGCGATCCGCTTGACACCCACCTTCTCCACGGCTTCCCGCAGCACTTCCCAGGCTTCCACGGCGGCAACTCCGAACGGGCTGTCGAGTCCGATAATGGACAGGAACACCAGCGCTTCGCAGCCGATTGTCGGGAGCGGCGGCGGGACCGTCAAGCACATCGGCGCTCGCCGGCCAGTTGACGCGGGGCGGGGGGCCGGAAATAATCCCGAGCCCCAATCAGGACCGTTTCGGACCCGATTTGATGGGATGCCGGACGCTGCGCCCGGCGTGAACAGGATGAAGGAGACGAAGAATGGCGTACGAGCTTCCCCCCCTGCCGTATTCCTACGACGCGCTCGAGCCGCACATCGATGCGCGGACGATGGAAATCCACCATACCAAGCATCACCAGGCCTACGTCACCAACGTGAACAACGCGCTGCAGAACCACCCGCAGCTCGCGGCCAAGCCCGTTGAGAAGCTGCTGCGGGAAATCAACGACGTCCCCGCCGATATCCGCCAGACCGTCGTGAACAATGGCGGCGGACACGCGAATCACACGCTGTTCTGGCAACTGATGGGGCCGGGCAAGGGCGGCGAACCGCGTGGCGACGTGCTCGCCGCCGTGAACTCCGCCTTCGGCAGCTTTGCCGCCTTCAAGGAGCAGTTCGGCAAGGCCGCCGCCGGACGTTTCGGCAGCGGCTGGGCCTGGCTGTGCTTCGATCAGAATGGCAAGCTCATCATCGAGTCGACGCCGAACCAGGATTCGCCGCTCGCACAACAGCACCGGCCCGTGCTCGGCCTCGACGTATGGGAGCATGCGTACTACTTGAAGTACCAGAATCGTCGGGCCGACTACATCACGGCCTGGTGGAACGTGGTGAACTGGGACAAGGTGGCCGAGCTGTACGCAGCGGCGCGCCGCTAGGCGGCCGCGCGAGCGAACTTCT
>CAZVRR010000251.1:0-2026 GCA_964629745.1 uncultured Planctomycetales bacterium
GACCCGTGTCACTGCTGTGTCAGCCGTGTCTTCTGTTTCGGCAGTGACTGGCCGCTCGGACCGAATCCGCGAAGACACGGCTCACAGAGCCGTGGCACCGCTCGGTTTTGCTGGCGATCCGTGCCACTGCTGTGTCAGCAGTGTCTTCCGTTCCGCCGGTGCCCGCTCTCTCGCGCTGGAGTTTCGAAGACACGGCTCACAGAGCCGTGGCACAAAGCAAAGACACGGCTCACAGAGCCGTGGCACACAGAGAAGACACGGCTCACAGAGCCGTGGCACCGCACGGCATTATTGGAAATAGGCGGGATACACGCGGACGCAGCGCTTCCGCTTCTGATAGGCCCGCGCCAAGTCCAGAAAGATCTCCAGGTCGCGCTCGATGTTCGTGCTCAGCTTGTCGAAGTACAGCGAGCGGATCGGGAGCTCGTCGCAGGCCGCGCTGATCGCCGGGTACACCGCCTCGCTCACCACGCCGTTCATGCACGTGAACGGGCTGATGTCCAGGATTCCGTCCGCCCCCTTCGTCTGGAGGTAAATCGCCTTGCCGGCACTGAGCGTCATCTCACCCAGCGCACCCGTCGCCGGCAAATAGGGGGCGGAGCAGTCCAGGATGACGCGGATATCGTGCGGCTCCTCGTAGCCGCGGAAATCCTCCACGACCGGCGCCAGCAGGATGTGCTCGTACCGATGCTGAATGTGCGCCTTGAGCTTGAGCTTCAGGTAATCCGCACTGATCCACCCCTTGTCACGCCGGCAATCCGTCTCGCGGCACCAGTTCGTATACCACACCCATTCCACGATGTCGGACAGCCAGCACTCGCCGCCGAGCTGCTCCACGCGCCGGGCCACGTCCTCGTTGCTGAACGTGTTCAGCCGGCAGAAGATCTCGCCGACCAGCCCGATCAGGGGCCGCCCCTTCTCGTAGCGCGCCGGAACCTCCCGGAAGCGGTCGCGCATCCGCACCACGTCTCCCGCCAGCGCCCGCACGCGCTGCTCCGGCGTCAGCCCGCGCCGCGCCGCCGTCTCCGCCAGCAGCGCCACGGACTGCACGAACACCTCGTCCGCGTCACCGGCGTGCCGCTCGTAGGGCCGGGTCTTCAGCAGGAAACGCGACGCGATGTCTCCCACCACCAGCCCCATCCACGACGTGCGCATCAGCGCGCTGGCGTGATCACCCAGCCCCGCATAGCTGTCCGAGCTGTTGGGCGAGAACAGCGCGACGTCGTGCCACCCCTCCGCATCGAGCACGCGCCGGAGGTACGGCGCATACTGCCCGAACCGGCACGGTCCCGGCGCCCGCGGCATGAAGAACGCGGTCCGCTCCGGCCGGAAGCCCGGCTGCCGGCAGATGCGCAGGAAATCGCCGAGCGTGATCTTGTGCGGCAGGCATTCCTCCCCGCTGCTGTGCAGCCCGCCCAGCTCGAGCGTCTCCGCGTCCGAGTCCGGCGTCACCGTCGCATCCAGCCCCACCGAACGCATCGCCGCGGCCATCAGCCGCGCACTGGCGTAGGACATCTGGGGGACGTAGACGGTTCGCTGGACGAATGCATGGGTTGTGCCTGCGTCTGGCATGTGCGCCACCAACGAAGAATTCCCTTGCTGTCGAGATACGCCTCGCAGCGCGTCATCATGCCGGCGTCATTCGAGTGTCCGTCGAATTGCAGCGTCAGGAAGGGCTTACCCGACGCCGGCCGGATGAAGCCCTTCAGGAACGAGTCGGGCCCGCACTTGAAGTTCGTCACGTAAATGATGTGCAGGTTGGGCACCTCGGCCACCAGTTTCGCCGCCGCGAGGATCCGCCGGCCGTAGGCCCAATACATGTTGTCATTGATGTCGCGGATGTCGACCTCCGCCAGCGGAAGCGCATCCACCGGCAGCAGGTTCACCCCGTATTGCTCGCGCAGCTTGCGCGCGACCGCCAGGCTCACGCCGGCGTCGTGCATGTTGTAGGGACGTCCGACCAGCACCATCCCGGGCTCGCCGGACTGCCGGAGCTGCTCGAGGGCCTGGCGGCCGGCGTCCGCAT
>CAZVRR010000251.1:2036-5980 GCA_964629745.1 uncultured Planctomycetales bacterium
TCAGGAAGCGCCGCTGCGCTTCCTGGGCCAGCTCGAACGCACGCCGCGCCCGCCGCTTCGGCACGCCGAGTTCCGCCGCACTCCGCACCAGGTCGGCGCGGAACACGTCCACGCCGCGCTGGAGCGACAGCGTGGGACACAGGATCCGCCCCTGCCACGGCCGCAGCGCCGGCGCCTGCCGCAGGACGAACGGCAACGTCGCCCCCCACGGGCAGACGTGGCTGTCGAGCGTGCCATCCCGCTCGGTCGCGGTGAGCAGGTTGGGCACCCACAGGAAGTCGACGCCCTGCTCGGCCAGTTCCGCCACGTGCCCATGCGCCACGATGATCGGGAAACACGGCTCGGCGACGACGCGGTCCAGCCCCAGCCGGACGCTGCGCCGGTTGGTTTCGCCGGAGACCACGACGCGGTAGCCGCAGGCGCGCCAGAACGTGCGCCAGTGCGGCAGCCAGTCCCAACTGTACATCGCCAGCGGAATGCCGATCGTGCCCGCCGGCGACTGCGGGTCGGCGAGCGTCTCGGCGAACAGCAGTTCGTGCCGGAGCGCCACCAGGTCGGGAATGACGGGTTTCCGCTCGGTGCGCGTGCGCTTGCGGAAACGGTCGGAGCACTTGTCGCCCCAGAATGTCTTCTCGCCCTCGACGTTGAATTCCTGGATGGCGCAGTGATTGCCGCAGCCCTGGCAGCCGAATTCGCGCAGACTGTAATGCACCTGCCCCAGGTCGTAGCCGCGGAAGCGCGTCCCGCCGCCTGTGCGTCCGACCTTGTCCTTCGCCAGCAGCGCCGCGCCGATGGCGCCGAGCACGGCGTTGTGTGGCGGAACGATGATTTCCTTGTTGCAGAGGATGCTGAACGCGGCGGCCACGGCGTCGTTGTAGGCCGTGCCCCCCTGGAAGAAGATGCAGTCGCCGATGGGCCGGCCGCGTACGACGCGATTGATGTAGTTGGTGGCGATGGAATACGCGAGTCCGGCGATCACGTCCTCGCGCTTGGCGCCGCGCTGCATGTAGGTGTTGACATCGCGTTCCATGAAGACGGTGCAGCGTTCGCCGAGCCGGATGGGCGCCTGCGACGACAGCGCGAGCCGGGCGAATTCGTCCTTGATGGAGACGCCGAGCTCGGTGGCCCGTTCCTCGAGAAAGCTCCCGGTCCCCGCCGCGCAGGCCTCGTTCATCGTGAAGTCGACGACGATGGACTCGCCCGCCCGTGTCCCTTCGTCCCTCGGTCCCTCCGCCCTTCTGTCCCTTTGTCCCTCCGTCCCTCCGTCCCGCTGTCCCTTTGCCCCTCCGTCCCTCTGTCCCTTCGTCCCTCCGTCCCTTCTTCCCTCACTTTGCAGGCTGATATACTTGGAGTCCTGCCCGCCAATTTCGAAGATCGTATCCGGTCGTTTACCCAGCAGCCGGTCGCCGATGAACGTCGCGCCCGTCTTGTGGCAGGTGATTTCGTCGTGAATGCCGTCCGCCCCGACGAGTTCGCCGATCAGCTCGCGGCCGCTGCCGGTGGTCCCCACGGCCCGCACGCGCACGCCCCAGCCGACCGCCTCCTCCATCTCGCGCAGACAGCGTGAGACGACCTCGATCGGCCGGCCCTCCGTCCGCGTGAAGATCGAATGAACCACCTCGCCGGCGGCGTCGATCAGCACCAGCTTCGTGCCGACCGACCCGATGTCGAGGCCCAGGTACGCATCCACCGGCGTCTGCGCGGGAAAGCGATAGGGGCGCACCCGGTCGCGCAGCAGCCGCACGTTTTCGAGCGTCAGCGGCCGCGTCGTGGGGAACGCGTAGCCGTTGCCGTGCAGGGCCGCGGCCAGCCGCGCGCACCACACGTGCGCCGGCGCGGCTTCGGTACCCACGGCCAGCAGCGCCGCGCCGCACGCTCCGAACGACTCCGCCCCCGCCGGCGTGAAGAGCTGCTCCGCGCTGAGTTCGAACACTTCACGCAAGGCCGCCACGACCGCGGAATTCGCCGCCACCCCGCCGAGAAAGGCCACCGGCGGCTCGACGCGCCGCCCCTTCACGATCGCCGAACGGAAGTTCATCGCCACGGCGTGGCACAGCCCGCGCAGGACCTCCGGCGGGGCGAAGCCCTTCTGCTGCGCGTGGATCATGTCGCTCTTGGCGAACACGCTGCACCGGCCGGCGATCTGCGCCGCCCGCTCCGCGCCGGCGACGACTGTCCCGATGTCCTCGACCGCGTATTGCAGCCGCGCGGCCTGCTGGTCGAGGAATGCACCGGTGCCGGCGGCGCAATCGCCGTTCGTGCTGTAATCGAGGATGCCGAGCTGCGAACTGCCCGGGTCCGCGCCGAGGCGTAGATAGCGGCTCGACTCGCCACCCATCTCGAAGACCGTGCGGGCGTGCGGCGCCAAATGCCCGACCGCCCGTGCCGCGGCCTGGAAATCGTTGCAGCGTCGTGCCCGCAGCGCCTCCGCCACCAGCTTGCCCCCGGCGCCCGTCAGCATCACGTGCAGGGGCTGCTGCGGGTCGAGGCAGGACAGGACTTCGTCGAGGAGCTCGCGCGTCGCGTCCAGCGGGCGGCCGCGCGTGCGCCGCGGCGGCAGCACGAGCACGGCGTCGCGTGACTCCGCCGCTTCGAGCCGGCGCAGCCCCCCCACCTGGGGGCGGGCCAGCAGCGCGCTCGCGTCCGGCGCCGGCAGCACCAGCGCACCTTTCACGCTGATCGCCCCCACATCGATGCCGAGATGTACTTCCACGCGCTCCTCCGCAGTCCGGCCCGATCCGCGGCACTGCCCAATGAAGCATTTCGGTCGAAGATGTCAAGTTCGCGGCCCGCGGCCCGCGGACCCGCTCGTGCTAAGGCATTTCGTGTGCCAGACTTGCGGCAGCATGACCGCGCGGGCGAATTCCGCCGGTTGCGCGAAACCGCATCCTCGACGCCAAGTGCGGTTTATAATTCGGGGGAACGACGCCGGCCACCAGGAGCAGCGCTATGCGATGCACGTTGGCTTTCGTGTGCCTGGCAGGGGTCCTCGGCAGCTACGGTGAGCCTGTCGCCTGCGCCTCCGATGACACGCCCCCGTTGTATGTCACGCAGGACGGCAAGCGCATTCCGACCGTCATCGTGCCGCCGCGCGCGCCGCAGCGCGCCGCCGGCCGGCTCGAATTCGTCGCCGCCCAGCAGCCGCCCCCGCCCGCGGACCCGGCCGACCGGCCACCGCGCAACTACGACGAGCCCGATACGATCGACCCCAACACCGACCGTCCCGGCCTGGATGATGAGCCCGACGAGGACTTCGCACAGCGCGCCGTGCTCGGCTACGCCGGCTATCCCGTGTCGATCTATGGCCCGGGCCCGTACGGCGGCGGCGGCTACGGCGCCTGGTATGGCGGGACGTACGGCGGCGCGTATCCGCCCTCCGAGTACGCCCGCGGGGCGCGCGAGGCGTATCGTTCCTGGCGCTACATCCAGAACAAGGAGCGCGGGCGGCGCTGGAACATGAAGGACATGGATCGCCGCAAGGAACGCGTCCTGAACAGCCACGAGAAGGCGCTGCGTGTCGGGCTCGAGCACCTCAAGGCCGGGGCGTACGGCGAGGCGGTGATCGCGTTATCGATGGCGGCCGATCTGCACCAGGGCGATCCCGCCTGCCGCATTCACCTCGCGCAGGCCCGCCTGGCGCAGGGCCAGTACGACGACGCCGGCACCGTGCTGCGCCGCGCGCTGCAACTGCAGCCCAAGCTCCAGTTTGTGCCGCTGCACCTGGACTCGTACTATGGCGAACCCGGCGCGTTCGACCGCGACGTGGATGCGCTGGCGTCCTACCTGCGGCAGAACAAGGCTCCGGCGCAGACCTGGTTCCTGCTGGGCTACTTCGAATTCCAGCGTGGCCGCTACGAGCCGGCCCACGACGCCTTTCGCGTGGCGCTGCGCGGCTGGCCGGACGACGAGCTGACGCAGCGCTACCTCGACCTGACGCGCCCCGC
>CAZVRR010000252.1:0-5977 GCA_964629745.1 uncultured Planctomycetales bacterium
GATACGCTTGGAACGAAGAGAGCATTTTACCGGCAGGCAATTCGTGCGCCGAGCGGGCGAGGTGCGCGATTACTCGTGGCGGCAAGCGGACTTCCGGCGCGCCGGCACAGCCGTCCCGTGCCCCGCCACGACCTCCGGCATCCGAACCTGTCTGAGAATTCAACCCACCCGGCGCGGGGAGCATTGCCGCTCTTGACCGCTTGTCGAACAATGGCGTGCGGGCCGTACGTGGGAGGAAGCAGATGCGCGGGATGGTACGGGCGGCGGGTGTGCTTGCGTGCGCCGCGCTGGCTGGGGCTGAAACCTGGACATTTCCGTTGCCGTCGGCGCCGGACCTGTCCGTGTTCGGCCGCGAGATTCTCCTGCTCTACGCCGGTCCGCCGATCGGTTCGACAATCCTGATGACGCGGCTGCGCGCCACGTTCGAAACCGATGACAGTTTCGCTGCGGCGGACCTGATTCTCCAGCTCTCACCGCTGACGCCCGAACCGCCGTGGATCCTGGAGGGCGGCGCGGACCTGGGCTGGGGCGCCGACCCCGGCGTCTACAGCGCCGTACTGGAGACGGACCAGTACAACGGACCGGTGACGTCGGAGTTCTGGGAATCGCTCATCGATGCGACCGGCAACCTGTTCCTGGGCGGCCACTTTCTCGACGACTCGGCGTTTGAAGTTGACTACCTGCCGATCCCCGAGCCGGGCAGCGCCGCGGGAATGGCGGTAGCGTTCATTCTCCTCCGGCGGCGGCGCTGATGTGGCGCGCCGCGCCGTGACACGTGCGCCGGCCGCGACCGCACCCGGGTGCCCCTGAAAAGGCACGTAGTCCGGACGGTCCGCCGGCGCATGCTATTTCCTCTCGTAGCGGCGGCTGTCTACGTCAATTGCTCCCACGCAATGTTGGCCCGGCGCAACGCATAGCCCAGTTCGCGGCGATAGTCGCCATAGGCCAGCATCCAGTGGAAGCCGGGCATTACCGCGTTCACCCGGTCGGCCGGCGCGCTGAAGCGCACATCGACCTGTGACCGGCAGATCGCGAGGAAGGGGTTATCGATGATCTCGCCGACCAGGCCCATCCAGCGCTCGGCGGCGAAGTCCGGCGCGATCATGGTGACGACCTGCCCCTTGCGCATCTCCACTTTCGGCGCCGCACCGTAGTCGGATTCAAAGTGCGTGAGCAGGCGCGCCGGCTCCAGGACCCGGCCATCCATCCGGCGCGGTGCAGTACAGTGAGCCAGCGTGATCAGGCCGTCATGGGCAAACGTGGGATCGTTCAGGAACACGGGCCGGCCGGAAATCGCCGCCAACAGCATGCCGGAGGGGATCACGACGAAATCCGATTCGCAGAACGCGAGGTATCCCGCGTCGTTCAGCAGGCTCAGCGACAGGCAGGCGGAGGTTTGCGCCAGCGGCATGATCGTGCCCATGCAGTCATTGATCGTCAGCGCCGTGGCGCCCGCCTGCGCGAGGATACCCCGGAAGACCTGCTCGAGCAGGAACGCGTTCACGACGAATTCGCGCTGCGTCTCGAGCGTCACGCCCGGCTCGCCCAGGTAGGCCTCAGCCCGCCGACCGGCCTCGGCCAGCGCGGCACGATCCGCGCGCGCCGCCTGGATCAGCGCGCCGAGCTGCTCGTAGGGAACCGTCTGAATGTCGAGCCGGAACCGCTCGCGCGCCAGTTCCGGCGCGCGGGGGCATTCCCAGCCCGCCGGTCCGCCGAGCGCGACGATCCGCGCTCCGAACGTATTGCGCCAGCCGCACAGCGCGCGGAAGCGCCACAGCAGCTCGTCCGTCGAATCCACCACGACGTCCCGGTAGTCCAGCCCCGGGATGACGAATCGGTCGGTATGGCCGCGCAGGTAGCGCGGCAGGATGATCTCGTACCACAGATACACCGGTCCGGAGCGGTGCCGGAGGAAGAAAACCAGCGGCTTGCCCGTTTCATGCAGCGCGCCAAAGGTGTCGCTCCCGCCGCCGGCGGCGTACACCACGATCGCATCCGCATCGGCCAGTCCCTCGGCCCGGCTCAGCTCCGCCCGGCCGTTCACAGCGACGACCGGCTCCACGCGCAGCGGAAAATCCGCCGCCGCACTGAGCGTCTCCAGCTCGCGACGAATCCGTGCGACTTCCTGCTGCACCTCGGCCGCGGTCTGCAATCCGCCCCACGCGCGCCAGCTCGTCTGCGGGCGCGGGGTGGGCGTGTCGTAGGTGAGGATCGGCTGCACGCGCAGCGGACGGCGCACCGGGGGCGGGATCTCGCCGCCCTGGGCGGCGGCGGACCAGCTCAGCCCCGGCAACCACGCGCTCGCCAGCGCCACGCCCCCCGCCGCGGCCAGGAAATCGCGCCGTGTCAGCCCGGCACCGGGACAGCAGTGCGGACGTAAGAGGTGCGCGCTCGCATCGTGCAGCTGCTCGGACATGCCCATTCCTCCGGATGACGCGCTGAACAAGACATGAGCATCATAAGGCATACCAAGCGGCGTGCCAGGCTTGATTCGAGAGCGTGCCGCCCCGCCGCGCAGGATCGAACCCGCCAGGCCCCGGCAACCATATCGCCATGTCGAGCACGTTTCCGCGTATCAGGTCCGTGGGCCCCCAAGGCCCGCGCCGCCGCCTTCTTCTTCGCGTCCTTCGCGCCCTTCGCGGTTCCACCCCGCGCATTCGCCTTCTTCTTCGTGTTCTTCGTGTTCTTCGTGGTGTCACCACTTGGCATTCCCAGCACCACGGCCCGCTGCGCGGACCGTGCCACGCGCGCCGCGCGCAGACACGTTCGCCCTTGACAGCGGCTCGCTCCACACGACTCGCTTCACAAATGTCACACACGGCCACCCCGCGCAGTCACCATCTTCTTCGCGTCCTTCGCGCCCTTCGCGGTGCCACTCCGCGCATTCGCCTTCTTCTTCGTGTCCTTCGTGCCCTTCGTGGTGTCACCACTTGGCATTCCCAGCACCACGGCCCGCTACGCGGACCGTGCCACGCGCGCCGCGCGCACAGACGTTCAGGCGTGACAGGGTTGGGACGCATCCTGCATGGCGGGGGCGCGGCGCACGTGCCTACAATGCCGGATCGATTCCGCGAGGTGCGCACATGGAAACAGGCCTGCGTGACACGTGTGTTCTCATCACCGGCGCCTCCGGCGGCATCGGCCAGGCCGTTGCACGCTCCTTCGCCGCCGAGGGGGCCCGCCTGGTCCTGCACTATCACCGCAATGCGGCGGCCGCCGAGCAGCTCCGCCGCCAACTCGACGTCCCGGCGATCGCAGTCCAGGCGGACCTGGCCCTGGAACCCGACGCGGTGCGCCTCTTCGATGAGGCCCACCGCGCCTTCGGCCGCATCGACAGCGCCGTCGTGAATGCCGCCGCCTGGGTCGACCACAAGACGCCCGTGCACGAAATGTCAGTCGCACAGTGGGACTGGAGCCTCGGCGTCGTCCTGCGCAGCGCGTTCCTGACCTGCCGCGAATTTCTGCGCCACCTGGCCGCCGACCCCCGCGGCGACGCCGGCATCGTGCTGATCGGCTCGACGGCGGCGATCTTCGGCGAAGAAGGCAACGCCGATTACAGCGCCGGCAAGGCCGCGCTGGTCTACGGCCTCACGCTCACGCTCAAGAACGAAATCGTGCGCCTCGCCCCGCGCGGACGCGTGAACTGCGTATGTCCCGGCTGGACGCACACCGCACCCGTCGCGGCCGAGCTGGCCGACCTGGCCACGCTGGCCCGCATCACGGCCACGATGCCGCTGCGCAAGATCGCGACCCCCGACGACATCGCGTCCGCCGTCGTGTTCCTCGCCTCGCCGCGCCTGGCCGGTCACCTCTCCGGCACGATTCTCCCGATCGCCGGCGGCATGGAGGGCCGCCTGCTGCACTCCCCAGCCGCCGCCGCGACCGACTAGCGCGCCGCGCCGTCGGTCCGGCAGCGCGCCCACAGCAGGTGTTGAAACCCCTGGTACTCGACGTACCGCTCCGGCACGAGTCCGACCCGCGCCGCGACGCGCATCGACGGCACGTTCTCCGGCCGCACCAGGCAGGTGACGCGCGGGTAGCCGCGCAGGTGGAAGGCCCAGTCGAGGGTCGCCGCCCCGGCCTCGACCGCGTAGCCGCGTTTCCAGTAGGGCCAATGCAGGATGTAGCCCAGCGCCGGCTCCTCGGCGTCGTCGACCGTTGTCATCAGCAAGCCGACTTGTCCGACCGGCGCGCCGCTTTCGCGCTCGCGCAGCAGCCAGTACCCATGCCCGTGCCGGGCGTAGCGCTCCTGCTGCGCCTTGATCCACTGCTCCGCTTCCGCCCGCGCATACGGCCGCGGCCAGAACTGCATCACGCGCGGATCGCCGAGTTGCGTCGCGATGAAATCCAGGTCGGCCGCCGTGAGTTCATGCGCCTCGAGGCGCCGCGTTTGAAAGATCGGGTCCATCTCGCTCCGCATCATCCCCGCGTAAACAGCAGCACGAACGGATCCACGTCGAAGGCATTGACGCTGCCGTCGCCGTTAATGTCGCAGCGGCACAGCAGCGCCGCCGCGCCGTAGAGGCCTTCGTAGGCCTGCGGTGCCGTCAGCGCCAGCATGAACACGTCGATGTCGAACGCGTCCAGCAGGCCGTCGCCGTTCGCATCACCCACGACCTGCCCGGCGCACGGGTCGCCGCAGCCGCCGGCCACCTGCGGCAGGATCAGGTCGACGCACACCGGCCGGTGTGTTGAGGCATCCGCGCTCGCCGAGAGCGGGACCGCGTAGCTCTGGACCTCGGCCGGCTGGAGCGCGGGATCCGGCACGCTGCCGCTGTGGAAAACGAACGCGTGCCGCAGCTCGGCGATGCTGTCCTGCCAGCCGCAGTAATCGAGCTTGCTGGAGCCCGAGTAGTACGTCCTGCGCAGCCCGGTGAACGGCTCGACCGCCGCATCGTACGTCGCATCCGAGCGATCGCGATCGACCCCGTCGCTGCCGCCCTCCTCCTGGGCCTGCGTCAACCAGGCGGCGGGCCCGCGCCGGCCGTTGTACAGCTCGTCCTCGTTGAGGTCGGCGCCGAAGACGACGGGCGTGAATTCGTCGAGGAGCGCGGTGGCGGGCGGGTTGTCGTTGATCCGGGCGTGCGGGTCGGGCATGCCGGTGCCGGCGCCGTTGTACCAGTAGTCCAGCACGTACGCGATATTCTGGGCCGCGGCCAGGCGCGCGGCCAGCGCCTCCTCGTCGCTGCCGGCTTTCAGGTGCGCCGTGCCCACGACCAGGTCCCCGCAATACGTCTCGTCCGGCAGGTCCAGCTCAGCGATGGCAAAGCCGCGGATCCCGCCCGCCCCGCCCGGCGCGTACCGCGCGCCGAGGCCCGCGGGAATGTCGCGGTAGCGCGACTTCGTGTCGCCGTTGAGATCAAGAAAATCGAACCGGCTGAGCAGCGCGTTGCGGTTGTAGTCGTCATCCCGCAGGCTGACGAACACGTACGGCAGGTCGTACGCGGGGTCGTACTTCTGCACCCAGGCCGTCACCGGCGGCGCGCCGGGATCAAACACGTCGATGCCGCCGTGAAGGAACAGGTCGATGGTGGTGGTCAGGTCGGCGGCGCTGTCCATCGGTCCGCCGGCGCCGTAGCCCTCGTTGTCGCCGGCCTCCTGGATGACCAGCACGTCGGGTTTCAGGCCGGCGACGATGTGGGCCAGGGCCGACCAGGTGTCGTTGTCGGCCTCCTGCTTCTGGGCGGCGGAGCAGATTCCGTCATCGACGTTCCATGTCATGATCCGCACGTCGGCAGGATCGACCTTGCCCCACTGGCCGATCGCCGGGTCCCACTGGGCGCCGGCCGGCGGTGCGCTGATTCCCAGCACGAGCATGCAGAACCGGCCTCCGCGCCTGCACCCGCGCATCTGTGCCTCCTGTCCCGGGAACCGACGCAGAAGCATACCGGCGGAGGTGGCCGTCGACAAAACCGGCTGCTGGTGCGATGCACCTTCGTCCCGACGGGACGACGCGCCACGACGCATGCGTATTCCC
>CAZVRR010000253.1:0-1351 GCA_964629745.1 uncultured Planctomycetales bacterium
CGGCATCGCCGGGTCGCCGAGCAGGTTATACATTTCGAAGTAGCGGCGCGTGGTCTGTCCGCCGCCCATTTCAGCGAGGTAGCGCAGCCGCGTATCGTTCCACACGGGGCCGACCTCGGGCACGACCTCGTCATCCTCGTCGTAGATCGAGTCGAACAGCCGGCGTTCGAGCACGTCGTCTTCGGTCCAGTAGCTGTTCACGCTCGAGCCGTAGATGGCCGCCGCGCCCTTGTTCGCGGCGCGCTGCCACGTTTCGCAGAAGCACTCGTCGAGCGTGTAGGTGCCGGTGATGCAGGCGAAGCTGCAGACGAAGGCGTACATGTGCTGGTTGAGGAGGCCGTTCACGTCGCTCTGCGTGAACTCGGGTCCGTCAGCCCAGTAGGTCGTGGCGCCGTGGCCGCTGTAGATGCCGTAGAAACGGCCATCGTTGAACGCATCGCGCACCTGCTGCGTGGTCGCGTCATACGTGTGGCAATACAGCTTATCGTACGCGATCTCGTTCGGAATGATGTAGGTGTCAATCACCCAGTTGTGCGTCCCCTCGCTGACCGTGTAGTTGTCTTCCGAGGCCATCCACACCGAACGCTTCAAGTAGTCGGGATCGGCCAGCGCCCCATTCTCGTAGTAGAGGATCTTGGCCACCATCGCCTGGAGTTGCGCCGGATCGCGCGCCGAGAGCCGGCCGAGCGCGATGTCCGGATACCAGTCGCTCGCGCCCTCCATGCACGAATAGGGCAGGTCGGTGGCCGGCGTCCCCTCGCCGCCGCCCGTCCAGTTCGGGATCGTATTCGTGTCGCCCACCAGCAGTACGTAATCGGGCGCGTTGGCGCCGCCCCACAGGCCCTGGATGTAGTCCTTGATCTGCTGGGCGGTCATGCCGCTCGTGACCGGGTACGTGCTGACGGTGTAGCCCTGGCCGGTCTTGGCGGCGGCGAAAGTCGCGATGTCCGATGCCAGCGCCTGGGCCACGATGATCAGGTAATTGCCCGTACCCCGCACGGGCCGGTCGGGCACCAGGCTCGGGTTGGCGACGATGCTGCGCAGGCCCGGCAACGGCGCGAGGTCGGACCCGGCGCCGCCGGCGCCGGCGAACTCCACGCTCACCTCGAGCCGGGTCCAGAAGGAGATCGTGCCGGCCCCGGGGTTGTACGAGAGCGGCCAGATCTCCAGCAGCGCCAGGCGCTGCCCGCGGACCAGGCCGAGTTCCGTGATCGTGGCGCGCTCGCTCGCGTACTCCATGTCCCGCGCGTAGGCCGCGGCATCAAATGCGAAGTCCGCGTTCTCCAGCGCGCCGGGGATCTTCTCGATCGGCGGCTGCACCGGCAGCAGGCGCGGGGGCAGGCCCAGCGCC
>CAZVRR010000253.1:1361-5971 GCA_964629745.1 uncultured Planctomycetales bacterium
AGAACACACCGCACGGCTGGCCCACGCCGCAGCCGTCGCGTCGGCCACGCACACCGGCCCGGTCTCGACGCCCACGTCTGCGGTCGCCCCGGTGGGCAGGATGAACAAGCGCCGCAGCACCGGCAGCGCCGGCGTGCCGACGGCCCCCGCGACCGACGCGTCGGGCAGCGTCACCTGGAGGAACTCGCCGTCCGCGTTCTTCACGCCGGCGAGCTGGAAGCCGGCGAGCGTGACGGACACGTCGAAGCCGCCGTGGCCGGCGTCGGTGATGCGCAGGCCGGGTGCCACGTCCGGCAACGCCTCCTTGAGTCCCGCCCGGCCGTCCGGGGCCGTGGTCAGCCATTGATCGGCCCGGGCCGGCTGGGCCGGAATCAGCAGGGCCAGACAGCAGCATGCGATCCAACTTCGACTACGCATCGTGCGAACCTCCTGCAGAGCGAACAGCGAACGTCGGCCACGTGGCCGCGGATACCGCGAAATGCCTCGAGGCGCTGCCAGGGTGCAGGGCGGCGGCCCCGACCCGCTCCGGCCGGCAGGCGTCGTTTGACCCACAAATGGCTCTCAATAACGATATTTCGACCCGGGCGGGAGCCGGTATGAACAGCGGGCAGGCGGGCATGCCGAGGTACAATCCTTCCCAGCGCTAGTTACTAATCGAGGGCAAAGTCCCATTATGCCGCCGCACCGGCCGGCCGGCAAGCAGATTCTCTCGGACCAGGGGGGCGGGCGCGGCGCACGCCGGCGCCGGAGCGGGAAATTATCGGAAGCAGGCCGTCGAAGCGCTTGGCCCCGGGCGGCGCGACCGATAGCATGCGCGACGAGCAGAGCTTGCAACAAGGCATTCAGGATGAAGCCGCTGCTGATCATTCCGCCCGCACCGGCCCGCTGGCCCATGCTGCGGGAATTGCCGCTGCATACTGACCCGCACTGGCAGGCCGACCTCGAGAAGCGCTTCGCCCAGGGTCTGCCGCGCAGCCAGGACGCCTTTGCCGTCTTTGCCGACGGGGGGCTCGTGCTGGCCGCGGCGTGCGTCAACAAGCGGCACGACCTGGGAATCCTGAACCGCGTCTACGTCCGCCCGGAACACCGCCGGCGCGGCCTGGCCCGCACCCTGATCCAGACGCTGGTTTCGTGGTTCGAGATGACCGGCGGCAAGTGGCTCTATACCACATGCTCGGCGGACGTGGCCGAGCAGTTGTTCCGGCCGGCCGGCTTCAAGACGATCCGGCGCGCCCCGGGCACGCCGCACGACGTGCTTGTCCTGCTGCGCGCCGAGCTCACGTCCGCCACGCCGCTGGACAGTGCCGCGGGCGACGTGGCCCTGCACGAGCTGTCGCGTGCGAACTGGCCGACGATGGCCGTGCTGCTCTTCAATCGGCCGGGCGCCGACCCGCGCGTACCGCTGGACGAGTCGGCCGCGGCCGCCGAACAGACGGCGCTCGACCTGGTCGTGCAGCAGGAAGCCGGCAAGTGCGTGCTGCGCGGCGCGTTTCGCGGGCCGCGGCTGGTCGCGCTGGGCAGCGTGGCGGCGGACCAGGCCGGGCCGCGCACGCATGCGATGATCGTTCCGCCGGTGGGCTACCCGCCGGAGTTGCGCGAAGCCCTGGTTGCGCTGGCGCAGTCGGCCGGCAAGGCGCAGGTGGACTTTCCGATGGAAGCGCTGGCGGCGGCGGCGCCTGCTCCGGGTTAGCGGGCCGTCAAGAAGACTGTGGCACCTGTCTTCACTGGTGCCCGGGGCGCTTGAGGAGGGCCGCCCACCGCTTGAAAAGCGGTGCCACAAGGTTCGAACGAACACCGCTTGGAAAGCGGTGCCACAGAAGTCCGAAGACCACCGCTTGGAAAGCGGTGGCACAAAAGTTTGAAGACCACCGCTTGGAAAGCGGTGCCACAAAGTTCGAAGCCACCGCTTGGAAGCGGTGCCACAAGCCCTAAGGCGGTGCCAAGAGGAAGAAGGGATCAAAGGATCGAGCGGAGGCCGCCAACAGAGCCATGGGGCGCAAGCCCATGGGCGATTCTCCGGTTAGGAAACCGGTGCTACGGCTCCTGAGAAACACACCGGTTGGAAATAGTTGGAAACCGGTGCCATAGAGTTGGAAAGGGGGGCCACAAGGCTTGGAAAGCGGTGCCACCGAGTTTGAAGAGCACCGCTTGAGTAGCGGTGCCACAAGGCTTGAAGACCACCGCTTGAAAAGCGGTGCCACAGCATTAGGAAAGCGGTGCCACAAGGCACCGCGGGGGCACCTTCGTGCTTGAGTTTCGGATCGGTTGGGCCGAAAATCCTGTGGATGACCCGTCAACCTCTTTGCCTGCGAACACGCACGCCGCGTCTGGGCGTCGGGCTGGCGCTGTGCCTGATCGGGCTGGCGGGCGGCTGCGGGCCGCCGCCGGTGGCGCAGCAGATCCTGGCGGGGTATGACGCCGGCGCGACGCTGCCGGCGCTCGAGATCGACTATCCCCAGGACGGCACGCTCTTCCCGCCGGACATCGCGCCGCCCACGTTTCGCTGGCAGGAGGGGGGCGGCAGCGACGTGTGGCTGGTCCTCGTCGAGCTGCCGGACCAGGCGCGCCGGACGTTCCTGGCCGAGCGGCGCGAATGGACGCCCGCGCCGGCGGAGTGGGCCGCGCTGACGCAGCAGACACGGGGGGCCGCGGCACGCGTCACGATCGTGGGCGCGCAGCGCGCCGCGCCGCAGCATCCCTGCGCGGCGCGGACCATCGCGATCAGCACGTCGCCCGACGAGGTCGGCGCGCCGCTCTTCTACCGCGAGGTAAATCTGCCGTTTATCGAGGCGGTCAAGGATCCCTCGCAGATCCGCTGGCGCTTCGGGTCGATCTCGGGCGGGCAGCCGCCGGTCGTGCTGACGAACCTGCCCGTGTGCGGCAACTGCCACTCCTTCTCGGCGGACGGCGGCACGCTGGGCATGGATGTCGATTACGGGAACGACAAGGGCTCCTACGCGCTGGCGGCGGTGCGCGAGGACATCGCGCTGACCGCGAACGAGCTGATCACCTGGAGCGATTTTCGGCGCGGCGACGGCGAGCTGACGTTTGGCCTCCTGTCGCAGGTTTCGCCCGACGGCCGTTACGTCGTCAGCACGGTGAAGGATCGCTCGGTGTTCGTCTCCACGCCCGGGCTGGAGTTCTCGCAACTGTTCTTCCCGATTCGCGGAATCCTCGCGGTGTACGACCGCCAGACGCGGCAGTACGCAGCCCTGCCCGGCGCGGATGATCCGTCGCTGGTGCAGAGCAATGCGACGTGGAGCCCGGACGGACAGACCCTGGTGTTCGCGCGGGCGCGGGCGCATCAACTGCCCGAAGATCGCGGCGCCGTCCTGCTGAGCCGCGAGGAGTGCCGCGAGTTCCTCGACGGCGGCCAGACCTTCCTGTTCGACCTGTACCGTATCCCGTTCAACCACGGCGCGGGGGGCACGCCCGAGCCGCTCGCCGGCGCCTCGCACAACGGGATGAGCAACTACTTCGCGCGCTTTTCGCCCGACGGGCGCTGGATCGTGTTCTGCCAGGCGCGGAGCTTCATGCTCCTGCAACCCGACAGCGAGCTGTACATCATTCCGGCCGCCGGCGGCGCAGCGCGGCGCCTGGCGTGCAATACGGGACGCATGAACTCGTGGCATAGCTGGTCGCCCAACGGCAAGTGGCTGGTCTTCTCGTCCAAGGCCAACGGGCCGTACACGCAACTGTTCCTGACCCACATCGATGCGGAAGGCAATTCCAGTCCCGCGGTCGAACTGCGGCACCTCACCAGCCCGGACCGGGCGGCGAACATTCCCGAGTTCGTGAATGCCGGCCCCGGCGCGATTCGCCGGATCGGCGAGCGGTTTCTCGACGACTTCTCGTACATCCGGGCGGGCGATGCGTTTCTCGCCGCCGGCGATGACGTGGCCAGCGCGATGCAGCGCTACCGGCAGGCGCTGGCGCTCAACCCGTCAAGCGCCGTGGCGCACTGCAATCTCGGGGGCCTGCTGATCACGCAGGGCGTGCTGGGCGAGGGCGTGGCCCACCTGGAAGAGGCGCTGCGCCTGGAACCCGGCAATGCCAGCGCCCACTACAACCTCGGCATGCTGCGCTTCCGGCAGGGGGACGTCGACGGGGCGCTGGACCATCTGCAGGACGCACTTCGCACCGATCCGCGCATCGGCAGCGCGCAACGCATCGTCGGCGCCGTCCTGTGCAGCCGCGGTCAGCTCGATACCGGCATGATGCACTTGACGGAGGCGCTGCGGCTGAATCCGCAGGATGCGGCGGCGTACTACTGCCTGGGGCGCGCCCTGGACACTCTGGGGCGCAGCGACGAGGCCGTCGCGCAGTTGCGGCAGGCGGTCGAGCTCGAGGCGCAGGACGCCGACGCACATCACCTGCTCGGCAAGATCCTGCTGCGCACACAGCCGGCTGACGGCCTGGCACATCTCGCGACGGCGGTGCAGTTGCGGCCGGGTGATGTGCAGGTGCTGAGCGACGCTGCGTGGGCGCTCGCGACCGTGAAGGACCCGCAGCTGCGCGATCCAACGCAAGCGATCGAGCTGGCGCAGCGCTCCTGTGAGCGCACGCGCTACCAGGCCATCGAGCCGCTGGACCTGCTCGGGGTCAGCTTC
>CAZVRR010000254.1:0-5955 GCA_964629745.1 uncultured Planctomycetales bacterium
GCGTCTCCATGAACCGCGGCCCGGCCTGGAGGCCGACCGCGTAGACGAACATCACCAGGCCCAGCTCCGTCAGTTCGTGCGGGAGCGACCACTCCCAGCCACACAACGTGACCGCCACGCCCAGCGCCAGCGACACGAAGAAGACGCCGGCCGCCCCGAGCGCCACGCCGCGCACGCGCATCCCCGCGGGCGCCGTGGGCCTGGCGGCGCTGATTCTCATCCGTCACGCCAGCAACATCGGCCGGCTCGTGCGAGGCGAGGAGATGCGGCCGACCGCCGGCGCTGCGCCGGACCGGCCGGTCCGGAACTCCTGATCTGCCAGGCGCGGGGCGATTGCGGAAAATTACTAGCAAATTATTCCTTGAATACTTGACGTAAGTATAGATAAGGGTATCTTAGTTCTGAGCAGCATATCCCAGAACGGAGAGGTTGCCGTGATCAGTCAAACGACAGAGTACGCCTTGCGGGCCGTGGTGTGGCTGGCCAGTCATCCGGATCGTCCGTTGACGGCGCAGCAGATCGCCGAGTCGACGCGCGTGCCCGCCGGATACCTGGCCAAGGTCCTGCAGGGCCTGAGCCGCGCCGGGCTCCTCCGCTCGCAACGTGGCCTGGGCGGCGGGTTTACGCTGGCGCGGTCCCCGGCTGATCTCACCTTGTGGGAGGTCGTGCAGGCCGTCGACCCCATCCGCCGCATCACGGAATGCCCGCTGGGCATCGAGATGCACGCGAACAGGCTGTGTTCGCTGCACCAGGAACTCGACGACGCGATCGCACAAGTCGAAAAGGACTTCGCGCGCTGCACGATCGCCTCGCTGATTGAAGATCGCGGCGACACGGCTCCGCTGTGCGCCTTTACGCCCAAGGGCAAGGGTGCCAAGAAGACCGCGAAGCGCGCGCGGCGCTAGCCTCCGACGTGCGAGCATGCTGCCCTGGGGGGGGACGGGATGCTGTGCGCGGAAACTTCGCCTTCGGCGTCTCCTGTCGCGTGGCGGAATCGCGTCATGCGGAATGGTCCTGCTGCGCGGGGAAGCGATGTGCCGCCGCGCTGGCGCAGTTGCGCCCTGACGGCAAACGGTGGGAGTCGGGCGGCAAGCCGGGCCGCGCTGCGGCGGACTCAGCTCTTCAGATCCTCGATCGAGACGTTGCGCAGTTGCGAGCGGGCATACTCCGCCACGTTGACGCAAGTCTTCTCGATCGCCGACTTCGCACGCTCCATGCCCGACAACTGCTGCCGCACCGCCAGGTCGCCCTCGATCGGCCCTTCGATCGCCTCGACGATCTCCAGCAGGCTGATCTCCGTCGGCGGCTTGCGCAGCCGGAACCCGCCCGACGGCCCCCGTTCACTCGCCAGGATACGGGTCCGCACTAGTTGCTGCAGGATCTTGAGCAGCCGGCCGGTCGGCATGCCGCAGGACTCGGCGATCTCCCGCCCCTGCAAGGGCATGCCGTTGGCGTGCTCCGCCAGGTACACGACGGCGAATACCGCATAGGATGAGGCACGTCCTAGTCGCATGGTTGATTCAACCTCCGTCCCGCCCGACACGCCCGGCTCGCACGGGGGAACTGGCATTCCGTCCGATTCTATTCCCGATCTACCGAAATGTCCGTCACTACTCGGAACCACGAAACCGCTGGCGGGCATTGTGCCGAATAGTACTCTTTTAGTCAAGTTCATTCAGCAGGATGATGACCTGAATTCCCGGCCGGGCGCCCGGCGCTGACACGGCCGACAGGCGCCGCGCGGGCCGCCCGCCTATAATCCCGCCGGGCCGCGAGGTTCGGCATTCCCCACCCGCAGGAGCATACGGTCATGATCCACCGCCTGGCACTGGGCAAGCTGCCCCCCAAACCACACACCGCCCTCTACGACGATGGCAAGCTCCTGATGGAGCAGATGATCACCCGCGAGGGCTTTCACGGGCCGTTCTCCATCCTGTACTACCGCACCCCCCCGACCGACGAGTTCAAGGTCGATGCGCTGCGCCTGCCCGGATTTTGCCCCGTCGAGGCCGTCTCCGAGCAGCCGCTGCACCGCCGGCATCTCAAGACGCAGGACCTCGCGCCCGCGGGCGACTTCCTGACCGGCCGCCGCACCCTGCTCGTCAACGCGAACCTCCAGGTCGGACTGTGCAAGCCGAATCGACCGGCGGAACGGTTCTTCTCCAACGGCGACGGCGACGAGCTGTATTTCGTCAAGGAGGGGCAGGGCTACCTCGAGAGCGTCTACGGCATCCTGCCGTTTCGCCGGCACGATTACGTCCTGGTTCCGAAGGGCACCGCCTACCGTCTGCACCTGGAGGGACACGCGGGCACGCTGCTGATCTTTGAGGGACGGCCGTGGCTGGGCATTCCCGGCGACTATCGCAACTCGTGGGGCCAGTTGTCGGATTCCGCTCCCTACACGCATCGCGACTTCCGCGCACCCACGCGGCTGCTGGAGTTCGACGTCGCCCGCCACGGGAGCGGCCCCTACGAGATCGTGGTCAAGATGGTTGACCGCCTGACGGTACACCAGTACCGGCATTTTCCGCTCGACGTGGTCGGCTGGGACGGCGTGCTCTACCCGGTGGCGTTCAACATTCACGACTACCAGCCGAAGACCGGCCTGGTGCACCTGCCCCCCACCACGCACACCACGTTCGCCGGCAAGGGCTTCGTCGTGTGCTCGTTCGTCCCGCGAAAAGTCGACTACCACCCGCAGGCAATTCCCTGCCCGTACGCGCACGCGAGCGTCGACATGGATGAGATCCTCTACTACGTCGAGGGCAACTTCACGTCGCGCCGGGGCATTCAGTCCGAGTCGATCAGCCTCCACCCGCAGGGCGTCACGCACGGGCCGCACCCCGGTACGTACGAGGCGTCAATCGGCACCGAGCGCACGGACGAGTTGGCGGTGATGTGCGACGCGTACGATCCGTTCCGGCTCACGCGCGTGGCCGACCAGATCGAGGACCGCGGGTATCACATGTCCTGGGTGGAACACGAGGCGGGCAAATAGCCACCGGCGGCGTCAACCGCTTGCCCGGGAGGCGATGCTCGCCGCCAGGCTGATCAGCGTGGCGGCCTCCACGGGCTTGGCCACGTGCGCCTGGTACCCGACCTGGCGCGCCCGCGCGGCGTCCTCCTCGCGCGCAAACGCCGTGACCGCGATGGCCGGGATGTCTCTTCCATGTTCGGGCCGGAGTGCCCGCACATCCCGTAACAGGTCGTAGCCGTCGCGCTCGGGCATGCCGACGTCGCTGATCATCAGGTCGGCCCGGTTCTCCCGCAGCCATTCCAGCGCTTCCCCCGCGGAGCCCGCCACCGCGGTCGCCGCGCCACCTTCCTCCAGCATGCGTCGCAGCAGCAGCCGCGCGTGGGGATCGTCATCCACCACGAGCACCGTCATGCCGTGCAGCAGCCGGGTCGGCACGTCCGAAACGCCGTCCGATCCCCCGCCGGGCGCTACGTGCTCGTCGGCGAGTTCCGGCGCCGCGGGCAGGCAGACCTGGAACGTCGCCCCGCGGTTTTCACCGGCGCTCTCGACGCTCACCGATCCGCCGTGCAGCTCGACGAGCTGTCGCACGATGGACAGCCCCAGGCCCAGCCCGCCATGGCGGCGCGTGGTCGAGGCGTCAGCCTGGCGGAAGCGCTCGAACACGTGCGGAAGGAACTCGGGCCGAATCCCCATGCCGGTATCCGACACCGTGATCCGAACCTGCCCGTCGTGCCGGTCCAGCAAGACGTGCACCGCGCCGCCCGAGGGGGTGAACTTGACCGCGTTCGACAGGAGGTTCCAGACGACCTGTTGCAGGCGCTGCCCGTCCGCCAGCACCGCGCCGGCCTCGCCGGCCAGCGCTGTATCGATGCTGACACGCCGGGCCTCGGCGATCGGCTGCACGGCCGCCAGCACGCGCTCGATCACCTCGCGCACGTCGACGCGCCGCATCTCCAGGCGGATCTTGCCGGAGATGATGCGGCTCATGTCGAGCAGCTCGTCGACCAGGCGCGCCTGCGCCCGCGCGTTCTGCTCGATGATCTCCAGCGCTTCGGCGGACTCCTGGTGATCGAGCCGTCCGCGGCGCAGGAGCTGCGTCCAGCCCAGGACGGCCGTGAGCGGCGTCCGCAGCTCGTGCGACAGCGTGGCCAGGAACTCGTCCTTCAGTCGATTCGCCTGCTCGGCCTGCTGGCGCGCGGCGCGCTCGGCCCGTTCGCTCTCGCGCAGCACCTGGGCCGACTGGATGCGCTGCATGGCGATCGCGATGTGATCCGAGACGGTCTTGATCAGCGAAATGTCTTCCGGGCTGAACGCATCCCGCCGGCGCGAGCCGAAGGACAGCGTACCCGTCAGTTGCCCGCCGCTCATCAGCGGATGGCAGGCATACGCGCGCACGCCCAGGTTCCGGAGCTTTTCCGTCGCCCGATCCTGGCGCTGTTGCACGTCCTCGAGCACGATGCGGCGGCCGCTGCGCGCCACTTCGCCGCTGACGCCTTGCCCGTAGTCAAGCCATTCGAGCGGCGCGAGCTGGTCATCGGGGATTCCGGCCGACACATTCAGATGCAGCCGATCCGACTGTTCATCGCGCAGGTAGTTCAGGAACAGGTCGCAATCCAGGAAGGCGAGCACGCGCTCGCACAGATCGGTGACGAGCTGTTGCGGGTGCTCGGAGCGCAGGAGTTCGCCGGCCACGTCCGACAGCAGCGCGAAACGCTGGGCGCTGCGCTGCACGACCTCGCTGTTGCGCTTGAAGTCGGTGATCTCCTGCACCACCACGTTGATGCCGGCGACCTGCCCGTCCGCCGCGCGGATGGGATAGTAGCTCTCGCGCCACCAGCGCGACACGCCCGGCTGGCTCGAGGTGCGTCCGGCGATCTCGAGGTCCATCAGCGGCTGCCCGGTTTCCAGCACGTGCTGGAAGAGCGGGCCGGCATCCCGCGCCACGTCCGGCACGACTTCCCAGACGGTGCGGCCGATGTGTTCCGCCGCCGGCACCCCGTTCATCTCGGCCAGCCGCTCGTTGATCCGCACGAAGCGCAGCTCGGTGTCGAGCACGCACATGCCGACCGGCGCGGAAGCGTAGATGGTCTGCAGTTCGGCCACGTGCGCCCGCGCCTCCGCTTCGCTGTCGCGCAGGGCGGCCTGCGTTCGCATCAGGCGTTCCGTGAGCTTCTGCTCGGTCAGATCGGTCAGCACGGCACAGATGCGGCCGACGCTGTCGGGGGCCAGCCGGGAAGCGGTGAGCAGCACGGTGACCGGCCCGCCCGGGCGCGGAATCGTCAACTCGCGGCGAAAGCTGCCCTCGGGCGCCCGGGCCAGCAGCTCCGCCACGGTCGGCGCATCGAAGCCGAGTTCCGTCAGCGTGCGGCCGCTCACGCGTTCCAGGGGCTGCCCGACGATCTCCGCAAAGCGCTGGTTGGAATAGAGAACTGTGCCGTCCTCCGTCAGCGTCAGCGCGCCCTCGCGCATCTGCTGCACAAAATGGCGGTACGGCGTCTCCGCCCCCTGCAACGTGTAGATCTGCTCGTCGCCGCCCAGCGGGCGTACCACCAGGGCGTCGACCTCCCCGTTCCGAATCGCGCGGATCGTCTCCTCGGCTTCCTCCAGGCGCCGGCGCAGCTCCTCCACTTCCGTTTCCGGCGACAGAGCCGCGTGCGCCGCCCTGCCCGGCCCTGACGGCCCTGGCGGCCTGGCCGGTCCGGGATCCGGCAGGTCGCCCAGGTTCATTGCCCCGCCCTCTTCAGGTCCAGCCCGATCAGCACCCGCCGCTGGTCGGATAAGTCGCCGATCATGCGGCGCAGCGGCAACGGCAACTTCTTGATGAGCGTGGGAACTGCCAGGATCTGGTCGCCGGCGGCGAGCTGCGGCTGCTGGTAGAGATCGATCACCTCGAGGTCATACCCGCCGCTCAGGTGCTCCTCGCAAATCCCGCGGAGCTGTGCGATGGCGGCAGCCGAACGCGGGGTCGTGCCGGCGAC
>CAZVRR010000255.1:0-5942 GCA_964629745.1 uncultured Planctomycetales bacterium
CGGCCGGCTCTGATGTGAGCCGTGCTGTGAATCACGGAGCGCGGCGCCCAACAGAGCCGCCTGCGCGAGCAGGCGGTCATGTCCGGGGCGGGGCATCCAACAGGGCCACCTGCGCACACAGGCGGGTACACCGATTCCGATCCGGCCCGCCGCACGGCCGTCCAGGACGAGTTCGCTCAGCGTGTTCTGGCGTAACGTCCGATCAGAGGTCGGGATAGCGCCGGCCCCGCTCGCACGCCTGCCGTACGCCCGCGCGGGAAAACTTGGCCCGCCGCACAATCCCGGGTAAAATATATCCTGTTCGGGTAAACCACCATGCCGCCGGATGACGCGACGAGACTGCTCCATGCCGTTACGCGCGGCGACCCTGGCGCCGTCGAGCAGCTCCTGCCGCTGGTCTATGACGAGCTGCGGGCGCTGGCCGCCCGGCGTCTGCGGGCGGAACGCCCGGATCACACGCTCCAGCCGACGGCCCTGGTGCACGAGGCCTTCCTGCGCCTGGTCCACCAGGAGGGACAGGAGTGGGGCGGGCGCGCCCACTTCTTCGCCGTCGCCGCCACCGCGATGCGTCGCATCCTGACCGACCATGCCCGGCGGCGCGCGACCGCCAAGCGCGGCGGCGAGTGGAAACGTGTCGACCTCGCGCACGCGAACGTCGGCCAGTCCGACGAGCTCGACGTGCTCGTGCTCGACGACCTGCTGAACAAGCTCGCCGCGCTCGACGCCCGCAAGGCCCGCGTGGTCGAGCTGCGTTTCTTCAGCGGCCTGGCGGTGGAGGAAATCGCGGACGTGCTGGGCGTATCGAAGACGACGGTCGAAAGCGAATGGCGCGCCACGCGCGCCTGGCTCAGTTGCCAGCTCAATCCCGCATGACCCCGGAACGCTTCCAACAGGCGATGCAGTTGTTCACGCAGCTCTGCGACCGGCCGGAATCATCGCGCACGCCCGAACTGGACCGGCTCTGCGGCGACGATGCCGAGCTGCGGCGCCAGGTCGAAGGCCTGCTGAACGAAGACGCCAGCGCGGCCCGGCTGCGGCGCGTGGACGTGCTGGCCGAGGCGCCGCTGCGCGTGGCCGGCACGCTTGACGGGCCGGCCGTCGGCCGCGACATCAGCCCCGACTGGCTCGGCCGCTATCGCGTGATCCGCCGGCTCGGCGAAGGCGGCATGGGCACCGTCTACGAGGCGGAACAGGAGTCGCCCCGCCGCACCGTCGCGATCAAGGTGCTCCGACCTGACGCGGCCTCGGCCGGCCTGCAAAAGCGCTTCGAGCACGAGGCGCACATCCTGGGCCACCTCTCCCACCCGGGCATCGCACAGATCATCGAAGCCGGCCGCGACGTCGGGTCGACCGGCGAGCGCCTGTTTCTGGTCATGGAGCTGATCCGCGGGCGCGACCTGATCTCCTACGCCGACGGCCAGCAGCTCGACCCGCGCCAGCGACTCGAGCTGTTCATCCGCGTCTGCGAGGCGGTGCAGCACGCGCACCAGAAGGGCGTGATCCACCGCGATCTCAAGCCCGCCAACATCCTGGTCGTCGAGGAGAGCAGCCGCTACCAGCCGATCAGCGACAGCCGGGCGGCAGCCATCGGCCAACCCAAGATCCTCGACTTCGGCGTGGCGCGGCTGATCGACAGCGACGCCGCGCTCACGGCCGTGCACACGCACTTCGGCCAGTGGATCGGCACACTCTCCTACATGAGCCCCGAGCAGGTCAGCGGCGACCCCGACGAAGTGGACACGCGTTCGGACGTCTATGCGCTGGGCGTGCTGCTCTACGAGCTCCTCACCGGGCGGCTGCCCTACGACGTCCGGAATCGCTCGTACTTCGACGCGGCGCGCACGATCCGCGAGGAGGTCCCCCAGCGTCTCAGCACCCTCGGCCGCATGTTTCGCGGCGACCTCGAGACGATCGCCGGCAAAGCGCTCGAGAAGGACAAGACGCGGCGCTACCAGTCCGCCGCCGAACTTTGCGCCGACGTCCAGGCCTTTCTACGTGGCGACCCGATCGCGGCCAAGCGCGACAGCCGCTGGTATGTCGCGCACAAGGCCGTCCGCCGCTATAAGCTCGCCGTTGCCCTGGTCGCGAGCCTGCTGGTCGTCAGCGCCGCGGCCACCGTGGCACTGGCGCTGTTGTATCGGGATGCCGGCGCGGCCCGGCTACAGGCCGAACAGGCCGAGGCGGCCGCCGTGCGACAGGCGGAACAGGCCCGCCGCACGCTGGGCGTCCTGCGCGAAGTCGTACGCTCCGCGAATTCCCGCGCCCTGGGCCGCGAGGCACGCGTGGTAGACGCCTTGGCCCACGTGGCGGAGCAATCGCGCACCAGGCTCAGGGAAGATCCCGCCAGTGCCGCCGACATCGAGATGGTCCTGGGCCAGACCTACTGCGACCTCGGTTTCTACCCGGAGGCGCTGGCCGCCCTCGAGGAATCGGAACGGCTCTACCGGCAGACGTCCCCCGGCGGCAGCGCCGAACTGGCCGATACGCTGAATCACAAGGGCGCCGTGCTCGCCGAGATGTCGCGCTGGGACGAAGCCATCGCGGCCCTGCGCGAGGCGCAGCTCCTGCATCGCCAGTTCGCCCCGCACGACCTGGCTGATCTGGCGTGGGACCTGGCCAACCTCGGCACGATTCTGCAGCGGTCCGAGCGGCTCGATGAGGCCGAGTCCCTGTTGCGCGAGTCGCTCCGCATCCGCCGCGAACTGCCCGCGACCGGAAAGCGCTACTGGGTCGAGATCGCCGAGAGCCTCAACGGGCTGGCCGGCCTCCTCTACAAACGCGCGGACTTCGACGCGGCGGCGTCCGCGGCCGAGGAGGCCATCTCGATCTACGAGCAGCACGTCGCGGGCGTTCTTCCCTCGGGCTATGCGTCCAGCTTGAATAACCTGGGAGCGATCGAGCTGCGCCGCGGGAGCCATGATCGCACGCGCCAGCTCTACACCGCGGCGCTGAAGGCCATCGAGACCCTGCGCGGACCCGACCACGCCGAAGTCGCGTATGCCCTCGTGAACCTGGCGGATTTTGAGCGCAACCACGGCGACGTGCAGCGCGCGGAGCCGCTGTTCCGGCGCTGCCTGGAGATCCGCCGCCGCGTCAACCAGCCCGGCCATCCCGAGCTGGGATATCCGCTCACCGGCCTGGGCGATGTACTCCTGTCGCTGGGACGGGCGGACGAGGCCGCGCCACTGCTGCGCGAGGCCTGGGAATTGCGGACGCGGCTCAGTCCGGAGGCCTTCACCACCGGCCTCACCACGTCGGCCCTGGGGCGTTGCCTGCTCGCGCAGGGCCGTCTCGCGGACGCCGAGCCGCTGCTGCTCGATGCCTATCGGCTGATCGAGTCCGGCGGGCCGCAGCACCGCGCCGTGCAGAAAGTCGTGCAGGCCCTGGTCACGCTCTACACGCAGACCGGCCAGGCCGAGCCGCGCGCCGCGTGGCAGGCCCGGCTGAACGCTACCGCCGCAGGGTCCTGACGCCACCGCGTCATCCGGGGCAGCTTTTCGCTGGGCACACCTGGCGGTACACTGAGCGCTGCTGATGAGATCCGCGGTGTGGGTGCGGGCTGACGGCGGCGCGGCATGAAAATCAACATCCCTAACCAGATCACGTTGGGCCGCCTCGTCCTGGCGATCATCTTCTTCGTGCTCCTGTCGTTGTTTGACGCCGACCAGCTCGACAGCCTGCGCTGGCTGCTGATCTGGAGCTTCTGGGTCTTCCTGGCCGCATCGCTGGGCGACGTGCTGGACGGGCTGGTGGCACGCTGGCTCAACCAGGTGACGCCGTTCGGACGCGTGATCGACCCGGTCGTCGATAAGGTCATGATTTGCGGCGCGTTCGTGTTCTTCGCCGGCGACGGCTTCTTCGCCGGCGGGAAGAGCATCGGCAGCGTCCAGCCATGGATGGTTGTGGTCATCCTGCTCCGCGAGTTGCTGGTGAGCGGGATCCGCGCCCACGCTGAAAGCAGCGGCGAGACCTTCGGGGCGCTTTGGGCCGGCAAGGTGAAGATGTTCGTGCAGTCGGCGACCGTCTGCGTGATCCTGGCGCAACTGGGCTGGAACCTGGTCTCGCTCGAGCCGCTCCGCACCGCCTGCGTCTGGCTTACCGTGATCGTGACCGCGCTCTCGATCATCAGCTACGCACGCCGCGCTCACGCGTTCTTGGCCGCCAGCGCGGAGCACCGACCGGCCGTCGTCGCGCCTCCGCCGCCCGGGCAGCAGGCGGTCGGGAACTCGGCGGGAGGCCGCCTCTCTTGAACTGGGGGCCCGGCGATCGCTTCCGCGCGGCCTGCGTCAGCCTGTGTGGCTGCGGCCACCTGCGGCCCGCCCCGGGCACCTGGGGCTCCGCGTTCGCCGTGGCGGTGTTCCTCGCAGCGTGGCTGCTCGCCGCCCCGCTCGCGGCGCGCTGGTTCGTCGAGTTGATCCTCGGCCTCGGCGTCGTCGCAGCGACGGCGGGGACGATCGCCCTGGGCCGCTGGGCGACAGTGCGGTATGCGTCCAGCGACCCGCGCTGTGTCGTGCTGGACGAATTCGCGGGTCAATGGGTGTCGCTGCTCGCGCTGCCGCTGGGCCTCGGAGCGGGTCCGGCCGCGCTCGCGACGGCGGCGGGTACGCAGTTCGTGCTGTTCCGCATCATGGATGTGATCAAGCCGCCGCCGGGCCGCTGGCTGGAGCGCCTGCCGATGGGTTGGGGCATCGTGCTGGATGACCTGGCCGCCGGGTTGTACGCGAATATCGTGGGACAGGTCCTCCTGCGGTTCACGCCGCTGGCCGGCGTCCTCGCCGGCGGCGCATGAAGCGCGGTCGACCGCTGGCAACCCCGCGCGATGGGTGAACTTGTGGACAGCCTCAGGGCGATCGTGCTCGGAATCATTGAAGGACTCACCGAGTTCTTGCCGGTCTCGAGCACCGGGCACCTGGTGATCGCCATGCCGCTGCTCGGGGTGCGTGGCGACACGGTGCCCTGGAACGTGCTGCTGTGGGTCAGCCAGTTCGCGGCCATCCTGGCGGTCATCCTCTATTTCTGGCGCGACCTGTGGCGACGCACCTTTCGCCCGCCGGTGCGCGGCTGGCACCGGCACATCGTGACCAAGCTGGTCGTGGCCATGATCCCGACGGTCGGGCTGGCGCTGCCGTTCAAGAAATATCTCGATCCGCTCGAGACGATGCCGTTGGCCGTGGCGATCGCCCTGATCCTTGGCGCCGGCGTGATGGAATGGATCGACCGCCGATTCCGGCGCATGCAGCCGCAGACGCTCGAAGACGTCACGCTGGCGCAGGCATTCTGGATCGGCGCCCTTCAGTGCATCAGCATGGTGCCGGGCGTCTCGCGCGCCGGTGCGAGCATCATGGGCGGCATGGCGCTGGGCCTCACGCCGCGCGTCGCGACCGAGTTCTCGTTTTACCTGGCGATACCCACCATGCTCGGGGCGGCAGTCAAGACGCTGCACAAGTACCGGGAGCAGATGACGTCCGACGCAGCCGGGCTGCTCGTGCTCGGCTCGGCGGCGTCGTTCGTGGCCGCCTTGTTCGTGGTGGCGGCATTCCTGGAGTACGTGAAGCGTTATCCGTTCCGGCCGTTTGCGCTGTATCGCGTGGTTTTGGGCCTGGCCGTCATCCTGCTCGAGCTGCTCGGCGCCTACAGCGCTTCGTAACGGCCTCTCGTTCACAATCCATATTCAACTCCCGATCCTCCGGCGCACGCGTGTAAATTCGTAAAAGGAGGTCTTGTCTGCCCTCTTCGCGGTAGAATGGAATCGGTTGGAGGCTCACTTTCCAAGGGGATACAGACATGCCAAGCTCAATGCGAAGCCCGTTCGCCGGCGCGACACTGCTCGTGCTGGGTCTCGTTTGCCCCGCGCTGGGGTATGCAGTCGGCGACTTGAACTGCGACGGATCGGTGAACGCGTTCGACGTGGACCCTTTCGTCCTGGCCCTCACGGATCCCGC
>CAZVRR010000256.1:0-427 GCA_964629745.1 uncultured Planctomycetales bacterium
GGCGCGTGGCGCGCCGCGCCGCCCACGGTGCGCGGCGCCGCCCTGGTGCTCTTCATCCTTTCCCTGCTGGCTCGCGTGGTGCTCGTGACCGCCGTGCAGCCGGTCCTGGTGAGTGACGCGCGGGATTACCACCAGCTTGCGCAAAATGGCGCCGCGGGCCAGGGCTATGTGCAGGTTTACGCGGGCGAGACGGACGTCTTCTTCGCCCGTGGGGGAAGACCACTGATCGGCCGCCGGAATGTCCGCGCCGAGGCGCCGGATGCAGTGCTCCTTTTTCTTTATCCGGAAGTTGGCAAGAGTTATACTGGCCGGTGCAGGGGAGAGGTCACGCATGGCACCTTACCAGAAGGAGGAGCCTGGCTTGAGGCACTTGTATCAGTTTGCGCTGGCCAGCCTGATGCTGTTTGCCCCCGGCAGCACGTACGCG
>CAZVRR010000256.1:437-5907 GCA_964629745.1 uncultured Planctomycetales bacterium
AGAACTCTGCCGGAGGAGTGGTCATGAGGCACATGTCTCGATTGTCAGTGGCGGCGATGCTGTTGAGCATGGCCGGCAGCGCGTACGCGTTTGCGCCCGGCGACCTGAACTGCGACGGCGCCGTCAACGCGTTCGACATCGACCCGTTTGTCCTGGCGCTGACGAACCCCGAAGAGTATGCGGTGAGCTTCCCGCTCTGCGACGTGCTGCTGGCCGACGTCAATGGTGACGGCCTGGTCAACGCGTTCGATATCGATCCGTTCGTAGAACTTCTGGTGAGCGGCGACGAGATTACCCCGGTCCAACTGGCCGGCAACGGGCTGACGCAGTACCCCTTCTTCGAGTACGTGAAGGCGTTCAACGAAAACGCCCCGGTGTCCGTGGCGATTGATCCCACCCAGCACCCGAGCCTGGTGGGTGTATCCGCCGAGATTCACCTGGTTGCCCATAAACCCCCGGGTGGCTGGGAAGTCGACCCCAGCCTCGTGGACCTCACGGTGGACGGCCCGCTGGCAGTGACCTTCGTCGACGGCTTGATTCAGGACAATACGTTTCAGCTCACCGGGCCCCACGAGCTCGAGTCCGCCGCCTTCGATCCGGCGACCGGCGACTACACCGGTCTGGGCCGACCGTACGACGTGGTGATCGATGTAAATGGGAACGGGCTGCTCGACGGGGGCGACTACATCGACGGCCTGTCCCGCGAGGCCGGCCTGTACATCGTGCACGATACGACCGTGGCCGGGCCGCTCACCGTTGTGGAAGTGCCCCCGTACAACGTCGGGCCGATCTTCGGCATTCCGTCACCCTATACGAACGAAGTGCTGTACTACCCGGAGAACATCCAGGATATGGCGCCGCTGCCGCTGATCGTGGTCGGCCACGGCGGCGGCCATGATTACCGCTGGTACGACCACATCGGCTATCACATGGCCTCGTATGGCTACGTTGTGATGAGCCACCAGAACTGCTACGGCCCGCCGGACTGCACCTTGGGGCATACGGATGCCATTCTGGACCTGCAGGACATGATTGCCGAAGGGGCCGTCAACGGCCGCATCGACGCGAGCCGCATCATCTGGATCGGGCACAGCTGGGGCGGCTACGGCGTGGTGCGGGCGATCGACCACCTGGTGGACGGCGCGTACGTTCCCACGCACTACACGCTGGACAGCATCGTGCTGGCCTGCTCGATGTTGCCCCACGCCGGCGGCCCGTCTGACGAAGCCACCCCGCATCACGTGAATTTTCACCTGTTTACCGCGGCGGGCGACACGGACATTACCGGGTTCCCCGGCTGGGACGCGGTACAGACGTTCCTCCAGCACGATCGGGCGACCGGCTACCGCATGTCGACCGTCGTGCAGGGCGTTGGACACGCCTGGTTTCATGACGGTCCGGCCGAACCCAGTTGGTTTGAAGGGCCGTGCCCGCTGAACCAGGAAATTCTGCATCAGATCCAACTGGGACTGTTCTTGCCGCTGATCAAGTACTTCGCCGAGGGCAACGTGCCGGCGCTGGATTTTCTCTGGCGGCAATATGAGCACTTCCACCCGATCGGTGTGGATACCTCGAATCCGTGCGTGGTGGTGACCAACGAATACCGAAACGGCGCGGCAGAGGGCAATTTCTTCATTGACGATTACCAGACCGGGACGGACCTGGATGTCAGCAGCTCGGGCGGGAGCGTAATCTACACCGTGCAGAACGTGGTCGAGGGTATCCTGAAGGACACCAACGACGACTTCACGTGGACATCCGACGACCCCTTTAACGGCGCCACGCACGCCTTTAATCCCGAGGACGACAGCCGCGGCGTCACGTTCGACTGGAACGGCGTGAACCAGTACTACGAGTGGCAAGTTGTGCCAGCCGCGCGGGACTTCAGCAATTACGCTTATTTGTCTTGCCGCGGCGCGCAGACCTCGCATCACCCCTATACCGTGGCGGTACTGCGCGACCTGAGGTTCACCGTCACGCTGCGCGATTCCGCCGGCGTGACCAGTTCCATCAACATCGGCGCCTACGGCGGCGGCCTGGAGGAGCCCTACCAGCGCGGTGGCGGTCATCACGACGATTTCGAAGTGATCCGCATTCGGCCGATGGACTTCTTGACGAATGGTTCCGGCCTGGATCTGACGAATATCGTCGCGGTGCGCTTCAACTTCGGCCCGGCCTGGGGCGCGAACGAGGGCCGCATCGTCCTCGACGAGTTGATGCTCACCAACGACTTCCCCGCTTACTTCGTCCCGCTGATCATCCTGCAAGACAATTTCCAGACGGATCTGGGGTGGACGGTTCAGAGCGAGTCGCTTACCAGCGGTGCCTGGCAGCGCGCCATTCCCGGCAGCTGGGCGGACGGCTCGCCCGAGCACGACTACGATGGCTCCGGCCAGTGTTACGTCACCGATAACCGGTTGGACTATGACGTGGACGGAGGCCCGACGTGGCTGACGTCGCCACTGCTGGACCTGAGCAGCATGGACGACCCGGTGCTGCGGTTTGCGGAGTGGTTCACCTGCAATGACCCGCTGCCGCCCGCCCAGGACTTTTTGGATGTATTCGCTTCCAGCGACGATGGCGCCACCTGGGTACAGCTGGCACACATCGCCAGCCATGGCGAATGGCAGGTCAGGCAGATGTACCTGGCCGACTATATTCCGTTGACGGCGACGGTGCGCATCCGCTTCTCGGCCGTGGACGCGCCGAACAATTCGCGGACCGAGGCCGGGATCGACGCGGTTGAGGTATTTGATGTGGAGTGGTGATTAGCTACCCGCCGCAGGGAGAAACAGCGTGCGAGCGACGAGCGCGTGCCAACGGTTGGTGAACCTGCCGCGCCGGCCGCCACACCGGTCGAGCAGCCGTTGACAAGGGAGTGCACGTGTCTGCGCCCGGCGCGGCGGTGTGTCTGCCACCGCGCCGCATGCCGATAGAACAACGAACACGGGGGGCGTCAGGCCTGCACGTCGAGCCCGCCCTCGGTCGCGGGCGACTCCGCTTCCGGCGGCTGGCCCTCGGCCGGCGGTTCTTCCTGGTAGGCGCGACCCTGGCTGCCCAGGCCCTCCGAGTCGGTGTGCACTTCGCCGTCCCGGTCGCTGTTCTCGATCGTGTTGTGCAGGTTATCGGCGAAGTTCGCCGCGCCGGCCGGCTCGGCCTGCTCGGCGGTCTCCTTCGCGCGGCGCGTCCCGCTGGCATGCTGCGCCCCCTGGGAACCCACGATGGAGCTCAACCAGTTCGGCGGGATCGTGCTCACGGGCCAACCTCATCCGGGGTCGGGGACGAACTCGGGGCGACGCAGGTAGAGTTGCTCGCGCAGGCGCAGCAGGATGGCGGAGTGCATCTGGCTGACCCGCGATTCCGACAGGTCCAACGTCTCGCCGATCTGCTTCATCGTCATCTGTTCGTAGTAGTACAGCACCACGATCAGCCGTTCGGCGCGGCTCAGGCCGCGCGTGACCAGGTCGCGCACGTCGCGCTTCTGGGCCTCGATGACCGGGTCGGCGCCCTGTTCGTCCGGCACGACGTCAATCTCGAAGACGTCGCGCGTGGATTCCGATTCGGCGAACTTGCGCGAGAGCGAGATGAGCGTGACCGCGTTGGCATCCTTGAGCAGCTTCTCGAGCTGGGTGCGCGAGAGTCCCAGGCGCCGCGCGATTTCTTCCTCGCTCGGCATGCGCCCGAGCTCGACTTCCAACGTGCGCGTCGCGTCGGTCAACTGGTGCGCCCGGTGGCGCACGAGCCGCGGCACCCAGTCCATGTTCCGCAACTCGTCCAGGATCGCTCCGCGGATCCGGGGCGAACAGTAGGTCTCGAACTTGACGCCGCGCTCCAGGTCGAAGGCGTCGATCGCGTCGAGCAGCCCGAATACTCCGGCGCTCATCAGGTCGTCGACGTCGACCTCGTCGGGCAGCTTGGCCCCGATGCGCTCGGCGTTGTAGCGCACGAGGTAGAGATAGTGTTCCATCAGCCGGTTGCGAATGGCCTCGTCGCCCGTGGCACGGTATTGCCGCCAGGCCTGCGCCAGGGCAGCCTCGTTGGCAAACGTGCGGACGGGATGTTCCCGGCTGACCCGGCGGTGGCGCGTGCTTCGAATACTCTGCGGCATGCGTTACCCTGCCCGGACGGGTGCTGAGGGCGCCGCACTTTCCACGGGGGACTCGGGCTTCAGGCTGGCTTGATGCTGCCGGTCGATCTCGAGCTTGCGCCGTTGCAGGTGGTCGCGGAGAATCAGCTTGCTGATCCAGGCCACGAGCTGTCCGATGACTGCGGCGGCGAACATCACCACGATCGCGCGCAGCAACACGGTGCTCGCCGCGTTCCCTGCATGCAGGCCCGCCAGTATGGCGACGGCGAAGGCCAGCAGCCCAACCTGTGCTCCGATGCAGCGCACCATTTCGCGTCCGTGGTTTCCTATCGGAAGCGCCCGCGGCAGCCTTGGGACGCGCGGCGCGCCAAATTGCCCGCTGTGCGCGGCCCGGTCGGACGGGTCCAAATCCCGGTTTTACCGCCACTTGTGCGGGGTGATCCGCCGGGGCGCCCGCCGCGCCCGGTCCGGATAAGCCGCCCGCACGTCCGCTACGCACCCAGCCGCGGAGCCTCTGCCACGGCCGCCGGTTGCGGCGTCAGAATCAGGTTCGCGATGTGGCCGGAGCGGGCCGGCTCCAGGTCACGCGTCAGATTCTGGCCGCCCGCCAGGTACGACAATTGGCACTTCAGCAGATCAACAACGTTGAGGATCACCCCGCAGCCGATCGCCTCGTCCAGCCGCGTCAGCACGACGCGTGAGACGTTCAGCGGGGCGAAGCTGCGCGCCACCCGCGCCTGGACGCTGGCCGCCAGCGATACCGGCAGCACCAGGTGCACCTCGTCGGCGCGCGTCGCGCGCAGCAGGGACGCCAGCCGCGCAAAGCGCCCCTGTTCGCGCAAGCCCACGCCGGCCGTGTCGATCAGCAGGCAGTTCGCCGCGTCGAGACTTTGCCGCAAGCCGGCCAGCTCCGGCAGCGTGGCCGCACAGTACAGCGGCACGTCGAGCGTATCGACGAATTGGCGCAGCCGTGCCGCCGCCGGCGCGGCATCCGGCCCCAGCACGAGCACGCCGACCTGCGCCCCGGCGAGCTTGAGCTGCGCCGCCAGCTTCGCCACGGTCGACGTCTTGCCGGCCCCCGGCGGTCCGACGAACGCGATGCGCCGGCACTGGCCGGGTGCCAGGGCCGGCAGTTCGGCCGTAGGCACCATCCGCTCGATGCAGCGCCGCAGCACTTCCCGCAGCGCGCGGTCATCCGCCAGCACGCGCTCCGGAATCGTGCGTGCCGCCGCGCTGAGCAGCCGCAGCGCGAGCTCCGCGCTCACTTCGTTCTGCACGAGGCGCGCGAAGTATGGGAAGACCTGCTCGGGCAGCGCCGCCGGCGCGGACGCCTCCGGGGGCGATTCGCTCCCCGGCAACGGCAGCGGCGCCACGTGGCGGGCC
>CAZVRR010000257.1:0-3013 GCA_964629745.1 uncultured Planctomycetales bacterium
ATTTAGTCGCGCCCGGCGGCCGGGCAGTCGCTGCGCTGCGCGGTAGCGACGGCGCTGGCAATCATGCCGACCGGGTTGCGGATCTCGTGCGCAATGCCCGCCGACAGCCGCCCCACCGCGCCGAGCTTCTCCTCCTGCACGAGCCGATCACGCGTCTGCTCCAGTTCCGCCAGGCTCGCACGCAAGCGCTGCCGCTCGCCGCGCAGGCGAACCGCCAGGGCGCGGACCATCACGGCCACCGCGACGTACGTCAGCGTGTCCGTCGCCGCTTCAAAGAGTTCGTCCCGCCGCTCTTCCGGTGAGCCGAGCGCCTGGATCCACGCCACGTACACGAAGCTCATCACGACGACCACGCCCAGCACGTTCACCAGCGTCAGCCAGGAATTCCGGAACGCGGCCGCAATCGTCGGCACGATCATCAGCACGATGTAGTGGCTGTGCGGGACGCCCGAAACCAGGGACGCCAGACACGCGAACGCCACGTTGATCCACACCGAAATGGCGGCGTAGCGCCGTAGTGCGGCGAGCGGCGCCGGCCCCAGGCGCCCACTGACCCAGGCCCATTCCAGCAGTTGCATCAGCAGGCGCGCGCTGAACAGCTCGACCGCCAGTTGCACGGCGATACCAGCGATCCAGGAGAACAGGAAGTGCACCGCGATGAGTCCCGTAAGCACACCGGAGTTCAACAAGATCAGCAGCGACTCCTGCGCGCGAATGCGTGCCGGATCGCCGGCGGACAGCGACGTGGCCATCGCCGAATCGGGACTCACGGGCAACCTCGCATGCCCACGACGCGTGGGGCCCCACGCGCGCGGACGCTCGACCTGTCCGACAAACAATCCTCAAGTATACGACGAGTCTTGCCCGCCGTGGTTCAAGGATTCGAACGCACCGTGCACCCGTCGCCGATATGCTGCAACTCACTGCCGTCAGAAAGCTTGCGCGGCGCATCGCCAGGCGCGCCCCGCAGCCGCCAGCGGACGAATCGCGGTGTTTGGGGGGTGGAGACGCTTCGCGTTCGACGACTCGGACAGAGGAATCGGGACTTGTGTTCCAAAACTCGACGGCGGCAGGGTGCTATGTGGACGCCATTTTTCCAAGTCCCGACCGTTCAGCGACTTATGGCAGGGTCGCCCGGGTGGCACAGCCGATGCTCAAGGACAGCGGTCAGCGGGGCATCGGGCCAGGTTCAAGGGAGCGCGGATGCAGAGCCGACCTCGCGCCAGCGCCGCTACGGTCGTTTTCGTGAACTTGATTCGGCTCGCGCGTCAAGCGCTGACGAGCTCACACCTGGAGCGCTGCCCTGCTCGCCGGCCCGTACCAGTGCTCTGGGCGCCAGGGTTCGTGTGGTCAATCGTTCGCAACACCAGCGTGCAATTGGGCCTGTTGAAGTGCAGCCGGTGTCGCGCGGACTCAGGTGCTGCGCGGGCGTTATGGACGACCCAATGCGGCACGTATGTAACACAAATGTAAGGTCCGCACGCTTGAGAATTGCTTGCAGTCGTGGGCACACCGTTTCTACAATTGGCTTGGGGTATTCGGGTATGACGATCCGGAGATTCAGGTTGACGGCTGGGCGGCAGACGCCGTCTGTGCCTGCCTGCGCACCCCGGTTCACGAACGATCGTTGATTTGCCGGCGGGCGACTTGTCACGGTGTACACGCCCCGCCGCCCTTGAAGGAGGCATGAGATGAGGCAGCAGAAAGCGTACTCGCGATTCCACACCTGGCTGGCGGCGGCGTTCGTCGCCCTGCTGGCGGCCGGCCTGGCGGGCGTCCCGTCCGCCGCCGCCCAGGAAGGCGGGCCGCGCACCTTGCCGCTGGTCGTGCTCGGCTACAACGACCTCGGCATGCACTGCATGAACGACGACTTCTCCGAGATGATGGTGCTGCCGCCGTTCAATACGCTGCACGCACAGGTGATCCTGCGCGGGGAAGAGCCCGACATCATCACGAGTGCTGAAGACTACACCGTCCGTTACGTGCTGCCGCGCATCACGCATGCCGCGGACCGCTCGAACTTCTGGAAGTTCCCGCAGTCACTGCTCGGTCCCGCGCCGCTGCCGAACCTCGGCCTGACGGGCGTGGGGCTCGCCGGCACGCTGGCGCCCACCCCGCAGCAGGACTGGGCCGTGGTCGGCATTCCGATCATCCCCAGCGATGACACGGGGCGCGACAATCCTTACTCGCTGGCCACGATCACGGTCACGCAGGGCTCGACCGTGATGGCCCGCACGCAGGCGGTCGTGCCGGTCTCCACCGAGATGAGCTGCAACATCTGTCACAACACGCCGGGCATGTCGACCGCCAGCGACATCCTCGCCGATCACGACCGGTTGCACGGGACGACGCTCAGCGAGCAGAAGCCCGTGCTCTGTGCGAGCTGTCATGCCTCCAATGCGCTGGGGCTGCCCGGCACGCCCGGCGTGCCCAACCTCTCCAATGCCATGCACGGGGCCCATGCGTCGCGGATGGAGCCGGTCGGATACCTGATCGAGGAGTGCTACGCCTGTCACCCCGGAATCCGGACGCAGTGCCAGCGCGACCTGCATTTTGATGCGGGGCTCACGTGCAGCGGCTGCCACGGCGGAATGGAGTCTGTGGGCGATCCCGGCCGCACCCCGTGGGTCGACGAGCCGCGCTGCAGCAATTGCCACACCCGGCCGGGTTTCCAGTTCGAGCAGGCCGGCACGCTCTACCGCAACTCGATCGGCCACGGCGGCGTGCACTGTGCTGCCTGCCACGGCAGCCCGCACGCGATCACCGCGACGGTGACCGACGCGGACAACGTGCAGGCCATTCTGCTCCAGGGCCACGCCGGCGTGATCGACACGTGCAGCGTCTGTCACACCACGACGCCCCCTGAGCCGTTCTTCCATAGCGTGGATAACTAACCGGCCGCACCGGAAAAGGAGCACCACCACATGTTCAAGAGAATTATCACCATCGGCGGCGCGGCGCGGATGCTCGTGGTCGTGATCGGCCTGGCCGCGCTGTGCGCCGGCCAGCAGCC
>CAZVRR010000257.1:3113-5893 GCA_964629745.1 uncultured Planctomycetales bacterium
CGCGGATGCTCGTGGTCGTGATCGGCCTGGCCGCGCTGTGCGCCGGCCAGCAGCCGTATGCGGTCCTCGACCTCGGCACGCTCGGCGGACCCATCAGCGGAGCGTTCGCCGTCAACAACTTCGGCCAGGTGGCCGGCGTGAGCGCAACGGCCGACGGCGCCTACCACGCTTTCGTCTTCGATGCAGCGCTGACCGACGTGCCGCCCCTGCCGGGCCAACTCCAGGCCCACGCGTTTGCCCTCGGCGATGCCGGCCAGGTGGCCGTGGTGTCGTACGACCTCGGGGAGATGCACACGCACGGGCTGCTGAACGACGCGGGCGGAGTGACCGACCTGGGCAGCCTCGCACCGCGGGGGATGAACCAGGCGGGCGTCGTGGTCGGGTTCATATCGATCTTTGATGCCAACTTCGGCTGGGTGGAGCACGCCGCGTGGTGGCAGTCCGGTGCGGTGCACGACCTCGGCACGCCCGGCGGCCATTTCAGTTACGCCTACGCGGTGAACAACGCGAACCGCATGGTCGGAATGTTCCTGGCCAACGACCAGACGCCGCACGCGGTGCTGTGGGATGCCACCGGCTGGCACGAACTGGGCAGCCTGGGCGGCGGCGCCGCACAGGCGTACGACATCAACGATGCCAGTGCGGTCGTGGGCTGGGCGCTGACCGCGTCCGGCCAGCCGCACGCGTTCCTGTTCGCAGTCGATCCCGCGGGCGCTGTCACGAGTCGCACGGATCTCGGCGTGCTGGGCGGCGGCTACAGCTACGCCTACGGGCTCAACGAGGCCGGCGACGTGGTCGGCACTTCGGACTGGCGCGCCTTCCTCTGGCGTGACGGCACGCTCGTCGATCTGAACTCGTACCTGGCGCCGGATTCCGGCTGGCAGCTCAACGCCGCCTGGTCGATCAATGACCAGGGACGGATCGCCGGCGTCGGCCAGCACCTCGGCCAGCCGCGCGCGTTCCTGCTTACACCCCTCGTCACCGGTGACCTGAACTGCGACGGAGCCGTCAACGCATTTGATATTGACCCGTTTGTCCTGGCGCTGACCGATCCCGCGGCATACGCGGCTGCTTTCGCCACCTGCGGTGTCATGGCGGCCGACGTGAACGGCGACGGCGTGGTCAACGCATTCGACATCGACCCATTCGTTGCGTTGCTGACGCGGAACTAACACGAACTGAGCCGGCCGGCGGCCGACGATCAAACACTCACATCCGCTGGCCAGGCAGACTTCCATGCGGGTCCGGCGCGGGCGCGCGACCTCCTCCCTCGCCCTGCGCCGACCCGCTGGCCGCGCGCCGACGTCCCCGCCGCCCACCACAAATCCCGCGCCCAATTCGTGAACATACCAGTGGCCCTCGTTTCATTCCTTGAACGATGGCGGAATGCCCGGATTTCCGGCGAACCGCATTAATCCCTGCGCGCAGGCCGAGTTACCGGCGCCGGGCCCGCTTGGCACGTTGCTTGCGAGTGGGCCGGCCGTTCGGAACCGCAACGTTGGCCCTGAGCCGAAGGGAAAATCCCGTGAACAAGATGCTGGTCGCATGCGTCGCGCTGTTCCTGGCCTCCGCAGCCTCACACGCAGCGATCGTGTACACGCAACCGCCGCGCGATACCGGCGGGCTGATCCAGTCATCCTGGTGGGACCCGGATGGCAGCGACTGGGACATGTTCTGCTGGGACGCCTTCCTGCTCAGTTCGCCGGCGACGATCACGGAGATTCACTGGCGCGGCGGATTCGCCTACGGCGGGAGCTATGGCGGACCGGTCGTCGGCTTCACGATCGCGCTGTACCCGTCGATTGCCGCCGGCACGGAGCCGGACGTCGTTCATCCGCCGCTGTTCGAGTATTTCGTGGCGGGCGACGCCGGCCAGACAGCGGTCGGTACATTTGGCGGGACCGCGATGTACGACTACCAGTTCGTCCTGCCGGCGCCGTTCGAGGCCGCCGCGGATACGCGCTACTGGGTGCAGCTCTATGCCTGGCAGCATGGCGTGCCGGAGTGGGGCGTCGCGGCCGGCACGGGCGGTGACGGCTCGCACTACCGACACCTCTCCGAATACATGTTTCAGTTCGCGCCCGGCGACTTTGCGATGACGCTGCTCGGGCCCGGACCCGAGCGCGGCGACCTCAACTGCGATGGCGTGCTGAACGTCTTCGACATTGATCCGTTCGTGCTGGCGCTCAGCGACCCCGCCGGCTACGAGGCCGCCCAGCCCGATTGCGACGGGATGCTGGCCGACATCAACGCGGACGGCGCGGTGAACGCCTTCGACATCGACCCGTTCGTCGCGCTGCTGGCGGGCGGCTGAACCCGCTCGTGGCGTCGGGTTTGCCGGCCGCCGCGAAGCCGCAACCTGCGCCTGAAGCGCGGGTAAGATTGGATAATCGGGTGTGCCGACCAGCCGGTGTTCTGCGGGCCGAACCGAATCGCGTGGTGCCATGAAACAACTATTGGCTGCGCTGCTTACGCTCGTTGCGGGTTGCAGCGGTCCTGTGCCGTTGCAGCGCGCGATCTGGCCACAACACGAACGCGAGTACGCCGCGCTGACGCGCGACCGGGCGGAGACGCAGCGCGAAGCGTGGTACGCGTCGCGGGCGCGAGAGCAGTCGCGCCCCGTCTCGGACGTGCGAGCCGCCGACCTGGCGCTCTCGACGACGCGCAATCCGTTCCATGCGCATTCGGACCCACAAGCCGTCAGCCGCGGCGCGGTGATCTTTCGTGAGAACTGCGCCCGCTGTCACGGGACCGACGCGCGCGACGCCGGGCCGGACATG
>CAZVRR010000258.1:0-5882 GCA_964629745.1 uncultured Planctomycetales bacterium
AAATGCACGCGTCGCGCGCCGAGCTGGGACATCGGCGGCACCAGCTCGACAAGCTGGCCCGCGACCTCGAGCAGCAGCGGGCCGAATTGCAGGAACTCTCCCGCGGGCTCCAGTCGCAACGCGAACAGGCGGAAGCACGTTCCGAAGCGGAAGCGCGCGCCGCGGGTGAAGTGGCGGCGCAGCGCCAGACCCTGTCGAACTCCGAGCGGGAACTCGCCGAGCGCGCGGATCGCCTGCGCGAATACGAGGAACAGTTACGCGGGCGCGCCGCGGCGATCGAAGCCGAAACGAACCAGCTCGGCGAGTTCGAGGCCGAGCTCGTGCAGCGCCATGCCGAGGCCGACGCACAGGCCGCGCGGGTGCAGCAGGAACTGTGTGCCGCCCAGGAGAAGCGCGAGCAGGCCCTGAACCTGGTGGAAGAAGCCGAGGCACGCGACGCCGACAGCCGCCAGCGACAGTTGGCGCTGCAGCTCGAACAGGAGGAGTTGGCGCGCCAGCGCGACACGCTGGAGCGGGCCTTGGCGGACGTCGACGCACGTCGCGAGCAGCAATCCTTGACCGTGGAGCGCGAGCGCGGCGAGCTGGCCCACCAGGCCGCGCTGCTGATCCGCGCACAACGCACACTGACCCCGCTCCCCGGACGCTGGCGGTTGCGCCTTGCCGGCGCGGCCGTCGCGGCTGGGCTCGTGGTCGGCCTGGGCTGGCTGGCCTTTGATCCCCCGATTCAGCGCGCCGCCATCTCGCTGCGCCCGGCAGACGGGGCCGGCCTGGCCCCGGAATTCGCCAGCGCGCACCTGCAACGCCTGCATGCACCGGCGGTGCTCACCCAGATCCTGCCCGACGCACAGCAGCGGGCGCTGTGGACGGCCGCCTGTGCCGCGGGCCGGGCCCGGATCGTGCCCGAGCCCGACGGCGCGGGGCTCTTGCTGGCCTGGGACGGCTCGGCCGTGCCGACGCGTGTGCTCGAAACGCTCGCCCGGGAGTACGCCCGGGCTTCGACGAGCTGGACGGAGGCCCCCGCGGCGACCCAGTTTGCGATGCAACTTCGGCAGCGCCGCACCGAACTCGAGGAGCGCCTGGCCGCCAGCGCCGCCCAGGCGGACACGCTCGCCACGCAGCTTGCTGCGCTGCCCGAGCCGGCGGCGCGGGACCGGGTGCGCGAAACCGTTGAACAATTGCGCGAGGAGTGCGCGCGGATCGGGGCCGCCCTGGCCGACCAGCGTCACCGCGCCTCCGAACTGGATTCCCAGCCGGTCCCCCGCGGCACCGTCCTGCCGGCCGACCTCGAAAACGCCCTGGCCACCGACGAAATCTACCAGGCCGACCAGCAGGAATTCCGTGCCACGGTCGCCCAGTACCGCAGCGAGGTCGCCGTGGTGATGCTGCTCGTCGAGGATCCGGCCCTGCAACTGGCCGACCTGCTGACGAAGCTCACGGCGACGCTGGTCGAGCAGCATGCACTCCAGCCGCCGCCGACCGTTGCCGCCGTGCTCGAACAGTGCTCCGACGACGTGCGCGCCTATCTCACCCGGCTTCAGGAGTTCCAGGCGCAGTGGGCGACCGCCGAAGCCGCGCTGAACGCCCTGGATGCCGAGGCGCAGTTGCGGGAATTCATGGAGGGACAGACCGCGGCCGCCGATGCGGCACGGCGCGTTTGTGCGGCGGGCCGCGAGCTCGAGGCGCTGCTGCGGCAGCGCGTCGAGCCACTCGACGGGTCCGGCGCAGGCGGCACGCGCGAGGTCGTCGTCGCCGCCATGCTGCGGGGCGAGCTGGGCAAGCTGACCGAGGCGCTCGCCGCGCTGGCCGGCGCGGCCGACAACACGGATGCGGGCGCCAACTTCCGTCTGGATGCCCTGGATCGCCAGTTGCGCAATCTGCAGACACGCGTCGAGCGTCGTGCGAGCACGCTGCGCCAGCTCCTGCAATACGAGGCCGACGAGGGGGCACGACGGGCCCGCGCTGACCTGACGTCGGAGCTGCGCACGAGCCTGGCCGACCTCGAGCAGCAGCGCGAACAACTGATCCTGCGCCTTGGCGTGAGCCTGGACGAGTTGCGGCGCCTGGACGATCAGATGGCGCGCCGCGCGGAACTGACGGCCCTCCTGTCCGTTGCCGACGCGGATCAGAACGCCGCCCGGCAGCAGCGGGCGGAGCTTGACGCCCAGTTGCAGGTCGCCGAACAGAACGGACGCACTCCACCCCTGGAAGCGACGGTCGTGCGCGTCACGCCGCTGGCGAATGCGGCGCGACAGCAGCGTGCCGCGCTGGCCGGCACCGGCGCTGCGGCCGCCGCCCTGCTGGGTGCGCTGGCCCTGGTCGTTCGCGCTCGCCGGCGGGCTGCCGAGTTCTTCACGGCCGCCGAGCCAGCCCCGGCCGTGACGCCGCCGCTGGCGACCGCGCCGGCGCAGCCCTGACGCTGGCGCGCGACGAACGCAGCCAGATCTGCGACTGCCGCGCGGGCAGGAAATCCTGGTTCGGCTCGTCATCCGCAAGGGGCTTCGCGAACAACGCGTCCGGCTGGTCCGCGTTCGCGAGGTCGGCCGCAATCTGACGCAGGCCGCGCAGGGGGTCGTCACCCAGGGGGGGCCAGCGCTCGTCGAGGTGGGAGAACGTCTCGTAGCCGATGACGACCGCCCCGTCCGCCGCACGCGACAGCTCCACCAGCCTCCCCTCCTGCGGCGCATCGAGCGTCGAGCCGGTCTCGATCTCCAGGTACGTGCCGCGGTCGACGACCTGATGTCGGTGCGTGTGCCCCGCCAGGTGCAGGACGACGCTGGCATGTGCGGCGAGCACGGCGCGCAGCTCGGCGCCGGTCACTTCGACGCCGTAGTCCGGCGGAATGAACCGGCTGGGATGGTGACTGGCGATCACGACAACCTCCTGTCGTGCATCCGCCGCACTGAGTTCGCCGGCCAGGAAGTTCAACTGCGCGCGTGAGAGCGCCCCGTCGAAGTAGAGGTGTCCGGGGATGCGCGCCGTGCGGTCAGTCGTATCGAGCCCGATCAGTCGGACGCCCGGCGCGATGAGCGTGCTGTACCAGGTCGGGCCCCGCGCGTCGGAGAAGCCGTGGCCGGCCGGCTGCGACTGCGTCGCCAGCAGGGCCGCGATGAACTCCTGCTTGTCGAAGAAAGCGCGTGTGGGATTGGGCGCCACGTACTGCTGCACCTCCAGCAGCGCAGGCGGACCGGGTTGGGCCGGAGTCACGAAGCCGTGGGCCAACTCGCCGGTGGGATCGAGCCAGGTCGGCAGCCACCACCCCGGTCGGCCGGGCAGTGGAAGCGGGGCCATGCGCCGGCCGAGGATCGTCGTGAAAATGGGGAAGGTGCCGATGGCGTTGACGTCGTGATTCCCGAACACGATGTACCACGGAAGTGCGGGGGCGGTTCCATGCACGTGCTGACGATACAGCCCCTGCGCCACGAAGGGCGCATGCGGATCGAGTTCCGGCGCGGGAATGGCCTGCGGGTCGCGATCATCGGGGCCGCTCCGCGGATCGACCGGCCCGCCGTCCATCACCTGGAGCAGCCAGTCCAGCTCGTTGCCCTGCACGTTGTCGCAGGCGTCCCCGGTATGGATGAGACAGTCGATGGGTGGACCCGCTGCGTGAATCCGGTTGACCATGCGAATCGTGCCGTCGAGCAACTGGCCGGCGTACGCCTCATACGGCCGCCACGCCGCGGGCGTGATGACGTAGGCGCCCGGAAACCGGGCCGGCGACTCTTCGTCTACCACGTGGGTGTCCGAGATGTGCACCAGGCGCGCGAGCGTCGTCAGCCCGATCTCACCGGGGAGCGGTGCATTTTTCGCGGGCAGCTCGAGCACGTCGAACGCACCGCAGCCGCCGGCCGCCCAGCCCAGCACCGCGCCCTGTATCATGACTGTGACGGCAGATCGATGGCAGCGGACTCGGCCCACGCGCGGCTCCCAGGATCCGGTTGCGGTCCTTCCATAGCCCAAGCGGCGGCCGTTCGCAATGGAGTTGTGGGGATTCCGCCCTCGGACAGGCTACGCGATGCGGCGCCTGCGGAGGGACCAGAACAGCGGCGCGCCGAGACCGGCCAGCGCCGACCCGCCCAGCGCGAGCAGCGCCGGGCCGGCCAAGTGTTTTGCATACGCAACGCGCGGCGCATCCGCGGCGTCGGCGACGGCGAATTGGGCGGTATCGGCCAGGCTCATGAGCTGATCAGTACCGGCAGCACTGACCAGTGCCACGCTCCCCTGCGACTCGTCCCAGGCGACGACGTTGACGTTGTCGGGCGTGCGCGCCAGCGAGTACTCGTGCGGCACAGCGCGCTGCTTGCAGCCCGCGCGGCGCTTGTCACACGCCGAGAGTCCGACGCGGCAGGGCAGGGCGAAGAACGAGATCACGTCCTCCGGACGCGCGGCCGTCCCGGAGTCCGCGCGAACGTACACCACGTGCAGGGACTGCATGCCCTTCCGCGGCGGACAGCCGCAGGCGCCAGCGAGCTGGTAGCCCTGGGCGGAGAAATCCGGAAGACACAGCGGGAAATTCGGGCCGTAGTGGGCGGCGAGCACGGCGCGTGCCTCGCCGGGCGCCTTGCCGGTCACGGAAAAGCCGTCGTGACGGGATCGGCCGCACGCGCAGTGCTGGTGCACGCGGGCGAAGTCGGCCGCGGCCAGCGCGACGCCATTTGACACAACTGGCCCGGTCGTTTCCGTGCCGGGCCAGTCATAGATCAGTGCGAGAAAGGCGACGACCGCTGCGAGCGCCAGGACTGTGCCAAACCCCAGGTAGCGGCGCGGGACGTGAAACCCGCGGCCCTCGTGCGCCAGACGCTGCAACACGCGCTCGCGCAAGCCGGCCGGGGCGGCGCCGACCGGCCACGCACGACAGGCGCACCGGCGCAAGTTGCGCCAGCGCTGCACCTCCTCCCGTGCCGAGGCATTCTCAGCCAAAAACGCTTCCACCTGGGCGCGGCGGGCGTCGTCGAGTTCCCCGTCGGCATACGGGGCCAGGAAGAGCCGGAGATCCGACGCGTTCATGAATTCCTCGTCGTGCCGATGATTCGCTGCTCGCGTGCGAAGTCTTCCAGGCTGCGGGCCAGTTGCTGGCGTGCCCGATGCAGGCGGCTCATCACCGTTCCGATCGGGATCTCCAGCACGTCCGCGATTTCCTGGTAACTCAGTTCCATCGTCGCCCATAACAGCAGCACCGTTCGATACTCGGCCGGCAAGTCGTCGATCGCATGCCGCACTTCCTGATCGAGGTTTTCATAATCCAACGCGGGCAGCGCGACATACTCGCCGGCAGCTTGGACTTGTTCCAACACCTGCTGGTCCGTTGACCGCGGCGCCTTTTTCTGGCGCGCCTGGCGGTTCAAGTAGGTGTTGTACAGAATCTTCAGCAGCCACGGCCGAACGCCAAACTCGCGCATCTCGAAGCGCCCGAAGGCCTTGTAAGCTTTGAGATACGTCTCCTGCACCAAGTCTTCCGCTTCATGCTCGTTTCGAGTCAGGCGCCGGGCCACCCGGTACACCGTGTCGAGGTGCGGAACGGCCAGCGCTTCGAACTGCTCCTGCTCGCCACGTTCCGGCATCGTGCTCGCCGGCTCGCACCGGCGTCCTTAGGCCCAAACCAGTAACCCTGCCGTACAATTCCCGACAGGAGGGAGAATTCACCGCCGGCGGAGGCCCATGCCGCCAGGGCGCTGCTGCGGACCGATTATCTGGCACCCGCGGCGAGGCTGCCAGTCCGATTCGCTATAATCCGCGCCGCGCAATTCGTGCCTTGCACGTGAGTCATTTCCCGGGGCCAGTGAGGAGGCCAATGAACAGCATTTTTATGACGACCTTGTTGTGGGTCGCGGGCGGCGCCCCCGCTGCGCCGGACGAAGCCGGCTCGGATGCGGTGCTGGTCACGT
>CAZVRR010000259.1:0-5827 GCA_964629745.1 uncultured Planctomycetales bacterium
GCAGATCCAGGCCGCCGTGGGCTGAGCCCCGCGGGCCCCCGGGCGCCCGGCTGGTCGGTCACGCGCGGACTGGCTACAACAGGCGGACCACAAGGGAGTCGGCGCCGCCGGGCACGGACGGGCGCCGCGCGGAGACCGCGGATGGCGAAGATCCTCAACGTGTGCGGCGCCCGACCAAACTTCATGAAGATCGCCCCGCTGATGCGGGCCTACCAGGCCCACCCGCAGCTCGTGCCACTGCTCGTGCACACCGGGCAGCACTACGACGAGAACATGTCCGACCTGTTCTTCCGCCAGCTCCACATCCCCGAACCCGACGTGAACCTGGAAGTGGGATCGGGCAGCCATGCCCGCCAGACGGGCGAGATCATGATCCGCTTCGAGGCGCTGGTGCACACCCATCAACCCGACTGGATCGTCGTGGTCGGCGACGTGAACAGCACGATCGCCTGCGCCCTGGTCGGCACCAAGCTCGGCGTGAAGATCGCCCATGTCGAGGCCGGCCTGCGCAGCTTCGACCGCACGATGCCCGAGGAGGTCAATCGCGTTCTGACGGATGCCATTTCCGACCTGCTGCTCGTCTCGGAGCGCAGCGGCCTGGAGAACCTGGCCCACGAGGGCATTCCCGCCGAGAAGGTGCACTTCGTCGGCAACGTGATGATCGATACGTTGCGCTTTCACCAGGCCCGCGCCGCGGAGTCGCCGATCCTGAACACGCTGCGCCTGGCGCCCGGCCAGTACAACGTGGTGACCCTGCACCGCCCCAGCAACGTGGATGACCCCGGGACCCTCGGCCGGCTCGCGGCCGCGCTCGAGGAAATCTCCGCCGACCTGCCAACCGTGTTCCCGATGCACCCGCGCACGCTGCACAACCTCGAGCGCCTCGGCCTCGCCGCCCGCTTTCGGAAGGCCGCCGGCCTGCGCATCATCGAGCCGCTGGGCTACCTCGATTTCCTGCAACTGATGAGCCAGGCCGCCGTGGTGCTGACGGATTCCGGCGGGATCCAGGAGGAAACGACCATCCTGGGGGTCTGGTGTCTCACGATCCGCGAGAATACCGAGCGGCCGGTCACGCTGACGCAGGGCACGAACACACTCGTCGGCACCGATCCGGCCCGGATCACGGGTGAATACCGGCGCTGCCGCGCCACGCGCGTGGACAGCCCGCCCGTGCCGGAACTGTGGGACGGCCATGCCGCCGAACGCATCGCGCGCCTGCTGGCCGAACTCGGTTGAGCGATCAGCCCCATGCGGCCCCTGGTCTGGTTTCGCAGCGATCTGCGCGTGTCGGACAACGCCGCCCTGTTTCACGCCGGCGTCGCGGCCAGGCGGGGCGTCGTCGCCGCATTCACCGTCTGCCCACGACAATGGCGCGCGCATGACTGGTCCACCGCCAAGGTCGACTTCATCCTGCGCAACCTCGATCACCTCGCGCAGCGGCTGAAGGAGCTGCGCATTCCGCTGCGCATCCTGGTCGTCCCGGACTTTGCGGCCGTCCCGGCGGCGCTGCTGGAGCTGGCGCGCGAGACCGCCTGCGACGCCCTCTTCTACAACCGCGAGTACGAGATCAACGAGCGCCGGCGCGACGAGGCCGTGCTGCACCTGCTGCGCGATCACGGCATCCGCGTGCATCCGTTCCACGATCAGACCGTCGTGGCGCCGGACGCGCTGCGCACACACGCACAGGCGTACTACCGCGTGTTCACGCCGTTCCAACGCGCCTGGACGAGCCATGTGCGCGAGCAGGGCCCGGGCGAGTTGCTCGGCCCGCCGCCCATGCAACCGGCCCTGCCCTGCCCCCCTGACAAGATCCCCGCGCAGGTGGCCGGGTTCGACCTGGTCAACGTCCCGGCCCGCCTCTGGCCAGCCGGCGAAATGGCCGCTGCCAGGCAGCTCAACAGCTTCATCGCTGACCAGCTTGGGCGATACCACAACGATCGCGACCACCCGGCCCGCGGCGGCACGAGCCGGCTGTCCCCTTACCTGGCGACAGGGGTGCTTTCGGCACGCTCATGCCTGAGCGCCGTGCTGGATGCGAATCACGGCCGGTTGAGCGGCGGCCGCGCCGGGGCGGCTGCCTGGATCACGGAGCTGGTCTGGCGGGAGTTCTACCGACACGTGCTGGTCGGGTTTCCGCGCGTGTGCATGGGGCGTGCGTTCCAGGTGGATACCGAGCGCGTCGAGTGGCGTGACGACGAGGCGGCCTTCCGCGCCTGGTGTGACGGCCGGACCGGCTACCCGCTCGTGGATGCCGGCATGCGCCAGCTCACGGCCACCGGCTGGATGCACAATCGGCTGCGGATGGTCACCGCCATGTTCCTCGCGAAGACGCTGCTCATCGACTGGCGGCGCGGGGAACGGTTCTTCATGCAGCAGCTTATCGACGGAGACCTGGCCAGCAACAACGGAGGGTGGCAATGGGCGGCGTCCACGGGGACGGATGCAGCCCCCTATTTCCGTGTCTTCAATCCCGTCACGCAATCACGCCGCTTTGACCCGGCCGGCGACATCATTCGCCACTACGTACCTGAGCTGCGCACGCTCACTGTGCGCGAGATTCACGAACCGTGGAAGCTCTCGGGAGACCGCTTCCGCACGCTCGGCTATCCCCCGCCGCTGTGCGACCTGGCCCACGCACGGCGCCGGGCGCTTCAGGCGTTTGCCGCCATCCGCGCCAAACGGCACACGGTCCGCTGAGCTGACGGTCAGAAGTTCGCCGGCAGTGAAAATTCGCAGGCCAGCGCCCGCGCGCGGCTGATGGAAACGTAGGGGTTTTCGCTGATTTTCGTGGCCAGGAGCGGCTCGCAGCCGATGACCTTCACCGGCAGCCCCGGGCCGCAGTCGAGACTGTCGCCCGAAACGCGCAGCAGGTGACCGCTCCAGTTACACACGTAGGCTCCGCCCTCGTGAATCTCATCCAGCGGCACCGACGCGCCGAGCGCGAGCCCCCGCTCCTGGAGTCCTCCGCTTCCCACGGGCATGATGCGCCTCCTCCCCCGAATCCCGGAAATGAACCGGGCACCGTTCGTCCCTGATTGTGTCCGTACTCTCGCCGATTGACAGTTGTGTGAAGCCTGTCACTTTGAGTCTTGCGCCGATTTTGATGGCTGTCAAAATAAACCTGGAATTATCCACGAGTTCCGACGTTCGAGTTCAGAAATGCGCATCAATGCGGAAGTACTCGGCCAGGTGCTTGGCGCGCGAAAGCACGACGTCCGGATCATCACTGATCTTCGTCAGCGTGAGCGGCTGGTCGCCAATGATGTTCAGGCTCGTCCCGCCCATGGCGCGCAGCGCGTTCTCGCGCACGCGCAGCAGGTGCCCGCTCCAGTTGCAGACGTACGCGCCCGGCTCATTCAGCACATCGAACGGAATCGTCGTGCCCGGTGCCGTTGTGCGGCGCGCTTCAACCCTGGGGCGAACGGAAACCTCGGTTTCCGACACGACATGTTCCGCAACGGTGCTCATGATTCCAACCCTCAGCGCCGCGTCGTCCATGCGCGGCTGGTCAACGTGTGCGGCGAATCATTCGACCGCGTCTTCAAGACCTTACATCGGCAGCAAAACCTGCGCGACTTGAGCCGTGCGCGGCCAAAAGCCGCGCCGGCCGGGCCCGCCGGCGGTTCCCGCAGCGCGCATCCGTCCGATAGTGCCTATGCGCCGTGCCGGACGGCGCGACCCTATGACGGCCCTGGCCTCAGATTTTGCGGCGGCGCCGGCCGGCCGGATCTGCCCCGACTCGCAGGTACCGGAACGGTACGCGCGTAATCTCTCCGCGCTATACGCGCGCGACCCGCAACTTGCGCTGCGACTGGAAGCGCTCCCGTTCTCGGCGTGTCCCCTGCTGGAGCCGGCCCGCGACGGCCTGTTTACGATCCAGGTCCGCACGGACGGAGGCAAATCAGTCCTCGCGCACAGCCGGCACCGGCCCCGGCAGGAAGCACAGTCCTTCGTTCAGGCGCGGCTCAAGGCGCCGACCGTGCTGAACGAGAATCACGGGGCGCGCTCGCCGCACACGTTCCTCGTCGCCGGGCTGGGCCTGGGATATCACGTTCAGGAACTGGAACGCGAGAGCCGCGACCCGCGCGTGATCGTCGCGGAAGACGACCTGGCGCTGATCAAGGCGGCCTTCTGCGTCGGCGACTTCACGGCGCTGCTCAGGAACGGGAATCTCTATTTCCTGACGTCGGGCGACAAGGCGAGCGTGCACGACACGCTGCGGCCCCTGATGGCCGACATGATGCTGGGGCTCCAGATCCTGGCGCTGCCCTACGCGAGCCAGGTCCATGCCGCCTTTCAGGCGCGCATCCTGGATCTGCTTCGTGATTTCATGGCCTTTGCCCGGTTGCAGATGCTCACGCTCTTGCGCAACGCGCGCATCACGTACGAAAACCTGCTGTTCAACCTGCCCGCGTACCTGGCGCGGCCGGGCGTGGAAGTCCTGCGCGGCAAGGCTGCCGGGTACCCGGCGATCCTCGTGGCCGCCGGACCATCACTGGCACGACACCTGCCCCTGCTGCGCGAGCTGCGCGACCGCGCCGTGGTCATCGCGGTCCAGACCGTCTTCAAGACGCTCCTTGCGCATGGCATCCGCCCGCATTTCGTGACCAGCCTCGATTTTCACGAGATTTCCGCCCAGTTCTTCCGCGACGTGGCGGAGTTCGGCGACACGATCCTGGTCGCGGAGCCCAAGGCCAACTGGCACGTGCTCGACACATATCGCGGCCGCACGCATGTGCTGCACCACGATCTGTACGACACGCTGCTGGCGGAAGCCGCTCCGCCGCGCGGGCGCATCAGGGCCGGCAGCACGGTGGCGCACCTGGCGTTCTATCTCGCGGAGTATCTGGGATGCGACCCGATCATCCTCGTCGGGCAGGACCTCTCGTACGCCGACGGGTTCTACTACCCGCCAGGCATGCCGATCGAGGAGATCTGGGGGCCGGAGCTGGGCCGTTTCCAGACCGTCGAGATGAAGCAATGGGAGCGGATCGTGCGGGCCCGTCCGATCCTGCGCACGGTGAAGGATGTGCAGGGCCGCGACGTGTACACCGATGAGCAGTTGTTCACATACGCGGAGCAGTTCCAGCGTGACTTCACCGCGTCGTCCGCCCGCGTGATTCACGCCGGCACGTGCGGGATGCAGCTCGCGGGCACAACCGTGATGACGCTTGCGGAAGCGGCGCAGCAGCACTGCCCGCGCACCCTGCCGCCCGGGCTGTTCAGCGAGGGAGACCACCTGGAACCGGCGGCCCGCGTACAGGCGGCCCTTACGTCGATCTGGGGACAGTCCGCGGAACTGGAAACCGTGGAGCGAATCGCGGAGCAGATCCGGCCCTTGCTCGACGAGCTGCTGAACCAGCTCGGTCAGCCCGCGCAGTTCAACCGGCTGGTCGCCCGCGTCGACGAGTTGCGCGGCGCGATGCGGCACCACGAGCGCATTTACCGCGCCGTGGTCGGCGCCTCGCAGGTGGCCGAACTGCGCCGCTATTCGGCCGACCGTGAAATTCGGCAGGACACGGCGGAAACCCCCGAACTGGCCCGGCGTCGCCTCGAGCGGGATTGCGAATTCGTGACCGCCTTCCTGGACGGCTGCCGGTTTCTACGGCGCGTGCTGCCCGAGGCGGCACAGCGCCTGGAGGCGCGCTGTCCATGAGGATTGTCGCCGCCGTCTTCGCCGATTTCCAAACGAGCTTTCTGGGCGGCTCGCCGGCCAGCCGGGTCGAACTGGGCGGGCAGACCGTCCTGGCACGGACGCTCGAGCGGACGCTGCACATCGAGGGGCTGGACGGCCGCTGCCTCGTGGTCGCGCCGCGTGACGCGGACG
>CAZVRR010000260.1:0-5821 GCA_964629745.1 uncultured Planctomycetales bacterium
AGCAGCGCGCTGGAGGGGCAAGCGGTCACGGCGTCTCGAAGTAGCGGCGGATCTGCACGACCCAGGCCTGCACGCGCGCCGGCGTCAGGTGTTTCTGCGTATCCTCGTCGAGCGCCAGCCCGACGAATTGGCCTGCCACCAGGGCCACGGAGCTGGCATAACGATAGCCGGCGCGCGGCCACTGCCCCACCACCGTCGCCCCGCGCTCCTTGACCTTGTGGTAAAGCTTGCCCATCGCGTCCTGGAAGCGGCCCGAGTAGCCGCTCTGGTCGCCGAGCCCGAACAGGGCGACGGTCTTGCCGGTCAGGTCGATGCGGTCCAGCTCCGGCAGGAAGACCTTCCAGTGTTCCTGCGGCTCGCCTTCCTCCCAGGTCGAGATGCCCAGGATCAGCCCGTCACACGCGGCCAGTTCGTCGACCGTCGTATCCTTGATGTTCTTGTACACGGCCACGCAGCTGCCGAGGGCCGCGCGGATCATCTCGGCGACCCGCGCCGTGTTACCTGTCGTGCTGCCGTAGAACAGTCCGACCTTCATGCGCCGACCTCCTGCGCCATCACGCGCCGGCGGGCGGGCCGGCGCACGCCGCGGCACGTAACGCCTCACGCGCCTCGGCCAGCCGGGCCCGTTCCGCGGGCGGGATGCGCTGCATGCCGCCGAGCAGCCGCGCCTGGTACACGACCCGGCACAGCGCCTCGAGCATCTCCATGCGCGTGTACGCCGTCTCGAGATCCGGCCCCCAGCTGACCGCCCCATGGTTCTGCAACAGCGCCGCATCGAACCGCGCCAGCAGCGGCAGCAGCGGCTCGGCCATCGCCGCCGTCCCGGGCATGCAGAACGGCACCACCGGCACTTCGCCGAAGAACAGGTCGCCTTCCGGGAGCACGCCGGCCACGTCCGCTGCGCCCAGGACGGCGAAGGTCGTTGCGAACGGCGGGTGGGCGTGGACGACCGCCCCGATCCGGTCGTTGGCGCCGTAAATCCCCAGGTGCATCGGGACTTCGCTGCTGCACGGGCGGTGCCCCTCGACCTGCTTGCCGTCCAGGCGCACCCGGCACAGGTCGGCCGGCTGCAGCAGTCCCTTGCATACCCCCGATGGCGTGCAGCACACCCGGTCACGGTCAACACGGAATGAGAGGTTCCCCTCGGTGCCGGCAACGAGTTGCCGCGCATAGGCCCGCCGGCCGATTTCGCACAGCTTTTCAGGGGTATCCATGGCGCGCGATGGTAGCGAGGCGCGGCCGGCCCAACAACCGCGGCCCGCCCGGACGGCAGGCCCTTATCACGCGCACAGCCGGCCGGTACAGTATGACGTTCGACGACCGGCGCCGGGCGCGCAGTGTGCCGCCCGCTCCGCCCGTGTGCGGCGGTGCGCCAGGGTACCAGGAGGAGGCATGGACCGTCCGGTACGCGTACTGATCTCGAAGATCGGGCTCGACGGGCACGATCGCGGTGCCAAGCTCATCGTCCGCAACCTGCGTGATGCCGGGATGGAGGTGATCTACACCGGGCTGTGGCAGACGCCGGCCTCCACCGTCCAGGCGGCCGTGCAGGAAGATGTCGACGTCCTCGGCGTGAGCCTGCTTTCCGCCGCACATATGACGATCATGCCGGAAGTGCAGCGGCTCTGTGCCGACGCGGGCGTGCCGGACATGCCCCTGGTCGTGGGCGGGATCATCCCGGAGGAGGACGGCGCGGCGCTGCGCACGCAGGGCATCGACGGCGTCTTCAACCCCGGGACCCCGACCGCCAGCATCATCGAGTCCATCCGCGGCCTGGCCCAGGCGCGCCGCGAGCGGCAACTGGCCGTCACGCAGCCGCCCGATCTCCGCAGTACCCCCGGCCTGGCCCGCGCGATCACCTGGACCGTCGCCGGCCGCGGCGGCGAGCTCGAGGCCCTGCCGTCCCCGCCCCGCCGCAGTCTGACCATCGGCGTGACCGGCTCGCCCGGCGTGGGCAAGAGCACGTTCATCGGCAAGCTGGCGACCACGCTGCTCGAGCGAGAACAGCGCGTCGGTGTCATTGCCGTCGATCCCACCAGCCCGCTGACCGGCGGCTCGCTGCTGGGCGACCGGCTGCGCATGATGTCGCCGGAGCCGCGCGAGGGCCTGTTCGTCCGGAGCCTCTCTTCCGCGGGCCAGGCCGGCGGACTCGCGCCGCACGTGAACGAGATCGTGCCGCTCATGGCGGCGGCCGGCTACGGCATCATCCTGGTCGAGACCGTCGGAGCCGGGCAGAACGACGTCGAGGTGCGCCGGCTGGCCGACGAGGTCCTGCTGCTGCTCATGCCGGGCGCCGGTGACGCCGTGCAGTTCGCCAAGGCGGGCGTCGTGGAGATCGCGACCGGTTTCGTAGTGAACAAGGCGGATCTGCCCGGCGCCGACGTGACCATCCGCCAGTTGCGGGAATCGCTCGACGACCAGCGGCCGATCTGGAGCGTCAGTTCGCTGCGCGGCGAGGGCCTGGCGCCGCTGGCCGACTGGATTGCCCAGCGCCTGGCCAACTGAGACCACGCATCGCACCCATCGCGCCGAAACGTTCGCCCTGGCGGCGATTTCGGTGCCGCGAGTTTCACACCTTTGCCAAGCAGCGGCGGGGCGGCGCCGGCAACGTGGATTCGCACGAGCGACCGACCTCGCGGCCGAAGCTGCGCGGTGACAGTCTGGACCGGCGAAGACAGGCTCCCGGCGAACGGCCGGCTACTCGACCGAGACGAACTTGCGAATGTTCCGCTCGAGTTCCGCAATGGTATACGGGCGGCTCAGATCGATCGGCAGGAAGCTGCCGTGGGCGTGGTCACTGGCGAGGATGATCATGCGGTGGCTGATGTCGTAGCCCGACTCCTGCGGCGTGTGGCCGGCGATGAACCAGTCGACGTCGAGCCGCCGGGCCAGCACGTCCAGCAGCTCCGGGCTGTGGAAGCGGCCCCAGACCAGGGCGTAGGCCGAGCCGCCGGGCTCGTAGTCGCGCGCGGTCGGCGCGCGGTGAAATACGTCGGGATCAAACGCGCTGGCCGACAGCGCGTCGGGCAGGCTGTGGGAGAGAAAGATGCGATTGGCGGTGCGCGCCGCCAGGGGCAGCGACAGCAGGTAGTGATCGACGGCGCCGAGAACCTGGTCGGCCCCCTGCCCGTAGCGGTGCCGCACGCCGCGTTCGAAGTCGCGGATGACCGAGCGCCCGCCCTTGGTGATCTCGTGCTGCTGCAACTGGGAAAGTTCGTGGTTGGACTGCAGGAAGAAAACGTTGTCGGGGTGCGCGCACTTCCACGCCGCGGCCCGCACGAGCAGATCGATCGACAGATCGAGAAAATCGGGCCCCGACGGCTCCTCGTGGATCAGCTCATGCAGAATGACGCGCCGGCCCGGGCTGCGCGGCAGGGCGCAGTAGCGCTGGAGCTTCTCGAAATTCTTCAGGTTGCCGTGCAGATCGCCCGTCATCACGAGCTGGCCGGCCCCCTCGAAGTGCAGCAGCGAGGCGCGCCGCAGCGGGTCCGCCCGCACAAGCTGCGCCGCTTCGCGCAGCACTTCCGCGGCGGCCTGCGCATCAGAGGTCAGTTGCGATACCTGGGGTCCGCTGCTCACCAACCGCCTCACGCCGGGCTCGCCGGTCGGATGATCACCTCCGCCTCGCGCCGGCTCAGCAGGTGCTGAACCACCTCCAGGCGCGACGCCACCTTGCGCATGTCGGGGGGCCGGAGATCCGGCGACCGCTCGCAGCATTCCATGATCAGCTTGGAAAGCGACAGCGGAATCAGGGGATTCAGCTCGACCGGCGGTTCGCTGCCGCGCCGCGCGTCAATTTCAATCTTCTTGGCCGCCGCCGGCGCGTTGGGCATCAGGGTCTTGAACCACTTGCCCGTCACCACCCAGTACATCGTGGCGCCGAGATTGAAGATGTCGGTGCGGTGGTCGATGGCCTGTCGCTCGACCTGCTCGGGGGCCATGAAGTCAGGCGTGCCCTGCAAGCGCGTCTTGCGGTGGCCGAGCGGGCAGCTCTGCCCGAAATCGATGATCTTCAGCTCGCCGGCCTTGCCCAGCAGGATGTTGTTCGGCTTGATGTCCGCGTGGGCGTAACCGGCGAGGTGCATCGCATGCAGGCCCTCGGCAACCTGTTGGAAGATGCGGACCATCTCTTCCAGGCGCTCCGGGCAGCGGTCCTCGAGCCGCTCGCCATCAACATACTCCATGACCAGGAACAGCTCGCGCGTCTTCATCCAGCGCCGTACTCGGACCAGGTCGTAGCACTTCCGCAGCACCGGGTGATCCACCCGGGTGGCGACATCGTATTCCGTCTGGGCCTGGATAATGAAGCGGTCGTCGTCGGGGGTGCGGCGAACCACGTGCTTGATCGCGACCGGGCGGCGCGTGATGCGCTCGTAGGCGAGGCTGATCGTCGCCCCGGCGCCGCGGCCGATCTTGGCCGCGAGGTCGTAATCCGGCAAGGTTGGAAAGCCGTTGACCGAGATCATTTACGTCCCAGAAGCAGCGCACCCGCGTACGGCCCACCCGGCCCCGCCGGCACCTTATTGTAGGCCCGGCGCAGACCATTATCCGGCCTACGTCGCAGACCGACGCGCTACCCCGTCTATCGGGACGCACAATCTATTGGATGAATCCCTTGGACGCCAGCCACGCGGCCAACTCGTAGGCCTGCTTGCGGACGTCCGGGCGCTGCGCGGGATCGCAGTCGGCGGCCAGCGCGATCGGCACCGGCACCCGGCCCGACGCCCCCCGTCCCCAGCTCATGCTGGCCAGCACGCGCAGCAGGGCTTCCTTCTGCGGCCGCGAGAGCGTTTCCTCGTCCGAACCCACGACCAGCAGGCGTACATGCGGGCTCTGCACGTCCCAGGTGCACTGCCCGTCCGGCAGCACGACCACGTCCGCGGTGGGACGTACCAGCTGCTCGGGCGGAGCATACTCGATGAGCACGTCTTCCACGGGTGCGCCGCCGACGGCCAGCAGGGGAACCAGTCCGTCCGGTTCCGTGCCGCCCGGCTCCAGCCAGAGAAGGATGCGTGCCCCGGCCGTCATCGCGAAGATCAGCGCGATGACCACTTTCGTGTTGCGGGTGTCACCGTTCAAGAGCTGTCCCTCGCTCGCAATCACCATCCGTGCGAGCGTTCTTATACAACCATGCGCCGGAGTCTGCAATGCATCTTCCCGTCCTAAGTATGCAAAACTCCTGCCAGGCGCGGCCGGTATACTTTCCATCGGCATGTTGCCCCGCGCTGATCGATTTCTGCTGACCACGATTCTCCTGGCCGGCGCCGCCGCGGCCGATACCGTCAAGCTCGTCGGACGTCCGGCCTTCGCGCACGTGACGCTCACGTATTTCAGCGAGGCGCGGGTGAGTTTTCGGGGCGTAGCGCGCGAGGTGCTCCGCAAACCCATCGCCGAGCTCGAGTGGTTCGAGGTCGATGCGTATCCGGTCGTCAGCCAGGCCGAGCGCGCGGCCCAGGCGTGCGACTGGGACCAGGCGCTGCGCTGCTACGCCGCGGCCGCCGCCACGGTCCAGGAAAACTGGCTGCGTGACCTGCTCGCGTACCGGCGGCTCGCGGCGCTGGATCGGGCCGGACGGTTCGATGAAGCGGTGACCGAATATCTGGTCCGAGTGCGTGCCGACCCCCGCTTCGCCCCACCACCGCCCCGCCATCCGCCGCCCGCCGGCTCGCCAGCCAACAAGGCAGCCGCAGACGCCCTGTCCCTGGCCTGCCAGCAGTCGGCTGCCGGTCCGGCCAGGGACGCGATTCGACGGCTCCTGGTTGAAGTCCTTATCTGGGATGGAGTTACAGATGTCGCGGCCGAGCTGAGCCGCCGCTGCGAA
>CAZVRR010000261.1:0-5818 GCA_964629745.1 uncultured Planctomycetales bacterium
CCCGGAGAAGTAGTGATCGTGGTACGTGCCCGTACAACCATCCTCGTGGGTGTTGTGAGCCTTCTGCTGGCAATCGTTGCCTACATGTTGGTCGTGGGCGGCGCCGGTCGCAGGCGACCATTTCAAGAGCTGAGCACTGGTCGTGACGGGTTTGCCGGGTGGTACTTAGCGGCGACATCGGACGATGCAGGTAATGTTCTAATCTGCGATGAGCCCACCAATTCGTTGATTCTGGCAATTCGAACAGGTGCCGGTGTCACCGGACATGAAGGGAATCTTATGGTCCGGTGCGGGAACGGCCGGCGCGAGCCGCTGAACGATTATGCGAATACGCTGTTCGTTGGATTTGACGACGGGACCATTCAGCGGTACCCGCTAACGGCTGGAATTGCCGCGAGCGTATTCCATAGGGTACGTAATGGCACGTGTGCTGATGCCAGGACATGCATCGTGGAAATGAGTCCGGAAGACGACAGGAAGGCACTGCGTGGTCTGCTAGAGTTGAGTGAGAGCTCGGCGGATCGGCGGCCGACGAGCTCCACGGTTCCGGCCCCCTAGCGTGATTTTTCGATGAAGCGCAGCGGTAGGCGCGACATGGCGTAAGTAGTTGGCACGCTGGTCGGTTTTGAACTGGCGCGGTTGAGCAATTGTGGCACCGGTTTCCAACCGGTGTCCGCACCGCTTGGAAAGCGGTGCCACAAACGCAGAGGGCGGTACCTCAAGCACAGAAGCGGTGCCACAAACGCAGAGGGCGGTACCACAAACACAGAAGCGGTGCCAAGAAACTGAGGTCCGGCCTTGTATACAGGGGACTGATGGTATGGCATTTCGTTGAAATACGGTGGCACCGGCTTTGAAAGGGCACGGTTGAGCTATTGTGGCACCGGTTTCTAAACCGGTGTCACACACCGCTTGGAAAGCGGTGCCACAAACTCAGAAGGTGGTACCACAAACACTGAAGCGGTGCCAGAAACACAGAAGCGAAACACGGAAACGGTGCCAGAAACACAGAAGCGCGGCCAGAAACACAGAAGCGGAACCACAAACCCAGAAAGAGGTGCCACAAACTCAGAAGGAGGTGCCAGAAACGCAGAAGGAGGTGCCAGAAACGGTGCCAGAAACGCAGGAAGCGGTGCCAAAAACGAAGTTCCGGCCTTGCGCAGCAGCCTGCTACGGCTGCCAGTCGAGCGTCCAGGGCAGATCCTTGCCGTTGCCGGTCCAGAGCGTGTTGTCGGCCTGGTCGGTTCCGGTGAAGTCCGTGCCCAGCGCGATCGAGTTATCCGATTCCGTGCGATAGCCGAGCTGGCGCAGGGTAAACAGCGTCACATGACCGTCGACCCAGAGCACGCTGGCACGCTCGGAATGGCGCGGATCGGCCGCCGAGCGATGCAGCTCCTCCAGACCCGCCATTTCGCCATTTTCCGGGTCGACGCGCGGCGGATCGAGGTTGAAGCCCTCGTTGCCGTAGCGGAATGCGTCGCGCGAGTCGTCCTGGTACTCGCCGCGCGCCAGCGGGGCGAAGGAGGCCGCCGTCCCCATCGCGTCGGCGACCGCGACCGTGCGGGCCGGCTCGCGGATGTTCGTCACCTGCACCGGCCAGTTCTTGTACGACGTGATGTCCGATTCATCGCGGAGTCGCGAGTTGCCCAGGAAGTGGTAGTTGTAGCCGTAGGCCCCGTTCCGCTCGTCCGTCCACTCGGGCACGTCCGGGCACACGTAGATCGGGTACGAGAAGTTCTGCATGTCGCCGGCTTCGCCGAACATGTCCGTCTCGTTCTTGCAGGCCCGCGGATCCACGAACGGCGGCACGCCGACCGCGACGCTCATCATCGCCATGAACGTCGGGCGGAACTTGAGTCGGCCATGCAATTCCGCGGCGGCGTTGCAGGAGTCCACTTTCGGCAGGCGGCTGGGCACCATCGCGTCGCGGTACTCGTTGGTATACATGACCAGTCCGTGGCCCAGCACATGCAGGTTCGCCAGGCACTTGGTGGCACGGCCCTTTTCGCGCACGGCGCCGACGGTCGGCAGGAGAATGCTGATCAGCAGCGCGATGATCGCCACGACCACCAGCAGCTCGATCAACGTGAAGGCCGGCCCGCGACGCGGCGCGGCAGACGACAAATGTGCTTCTTTCGGTTCCATATCCCCATCCTATCGGGTGAACGGAGCCGCAGCCCGTGAATCCTGCACCGGTGCGCAGGAGAGCGAGCCCAGCGCGGGTCCCAGCTCAGCCAGGGCGCTGCAAGCTCCGTCGATATCAGCACTTGTGTGAAAAGCGCCCAGAGAAAACCGCGTGGTTCCGCCGTCGGAAATTGTGCCGATCGTTTCGTGGGCCCCCGGTGCGCAGTGCAGGCCGCCGCGCGTCAGGATGCCGTAGCGACTCTCCAGAATGGCGGCGACTTCGGCGGGCGCGCAACCCGGCAGGCGCACGCTGAAGACGCCGACGCGCTGTGCCGCGTCTCGCGGGCCGTACCAGGCAAGTCCGGGCACGCGGTCAAGACCAGCGCTCATCCGCTGACACAGCGCTTCTTCCTGTGCCCGCAACGAGCACACGCCGCGCGCGAGGATCCAATTCAGGGCCGCGCGCAAGCCCGCGAGGCCGACCGCGTTGTGACTGCCCGCCTCGAACTTGTCGGGGAGGCTCGCCGGCTGCACGGCAAGTTCGCTTTCCGAGCCGGTGCCGCCCTCGCGCCAGGTCTGCATGGCTGCCGCGATTTCCGGGCGCAGCACGAGCACGCCCGTTCCCAGCGGGCCGAGCAGGCCCTTGTGCCCGGGCGCGGCCAGCAGGTCGAGGTCCCATTGCGCGAAGTCAATCGGCACGTGTCCGGCCGACTGCGCGGCATCCACGAGCAATGGCACGCCGCGCGCCCGGCAGAGCGCTGCGATTTCGGCCAGCGGCTGCAGCACGCCGGTCACGTTGCTCGCGTGATTCACGACGACGAGCGACGTGTCGCGGCGCAGTGCTTCCCGCAGCGCCGCCGGCTCCAGCCGCGTGGACCGCGGATCCACCGGCAGCGCGGTCCAGGTGATCCCGCGTTGCGAGCGCAGGGCATTCAAGGGGCGCAGCACCGAGTTGTGATCCATGACCGTCGTCACGACGTGGCTGCCCGCCGGTACGAGCCCCTTGATCGCGAGGTTCAGTGCATCCGTTCCGTTGAGGGTGAAGATCACCTCGTCGGTGGGACGGCAACCGAGGACGCGGCGCACCGCCGTCCGACATTCGTCCAGCAGCCGGCGCGACTCGAGCGCCTCGCGGTAGCTGCCGCGCCCGGCGCTGGCCCCCACGTGATCGAGGTAGTCACACACCGCCTCGCGCACGCCGGGGGGCTTGGGAAAGCTGGTGGCCGCGTTATCGAAGTAGCGGCGCGTGGGCACAGAGGAGTTCATCGCTTTCGAAACCTGGTCCGCCGCTCCTGCTCGGCTTCCTGCCGGATCAGCTTGCCCAGGTGAAGCCGGAGGACGACCTGCGGCGGGCGATCCGCCAGGCGGTAGAAGCCCGGCGGGCAGTCGGCTCCGAGGCAGTATACCGGCTCGGCGGCGATCGTCAGGCGGTACACGGCGAAAAGCTGCTCGTCGCAGCGCACCAGGCACGCCAGCTCGGCGGGACCGATTTCCGCGCCGGGAGCGCAGCGGCGGGCCAGCTCGACGGCGGCCGGGCGGGCCCCGGGCGGCTCCTGTTCCGCGCCGACGTGTTGTACGTTCATGCCCAGGAGGAAGCGTGTTCCAACGTGGAGGCTGTAGGCGTCGTCGGGTGTCAGTCCGTGGGCCGGGAAACAGCCGGGCTCCGTCTCGCCGACTGCCACGTAATGCGGCGCCGTGGCGGGCGCAGCGGCGGAGCCGCGGGCCGGGACGGGCAGGTCGAACGAGTACAGGGCGGTGATGCCTTCCCCAGCGAGCGGCCGTTCATCGAACAGGGCCGCGAAGCGCAGCGACGGCGCAGCGCCCAGCGTCGAACTGAGCACCTCGCGGGCTTTCGCTTCCAGCGCAGCGCGATCGACGTCCATTCGGATCTCGTGGGATTCGCACGTCGCGATGAACGATGATAGTCGGGCGCGGCGGGCCGGTGAGGCCGGCTGTCAATTCGGCCTGGCCCCGGCGGCGACGCGCTCGGCGAGCGTCGCCAGGGACTGCGCCCACTCCTCGCAGAGTTGCGGCATCTCGTACTGCAGCAGGTCTGCCAGGAGTACCATGTCGCGCGATTCGAGTGCGTCGCGCATTTCGCGGAGGCGGGCCGTCAGCGCGGTGAACTGACCGGCGACCGGCGCCCCCGCCACGTCCTCGTTCAGCAGGTTTCGCCCGAGCACGCCGCTGCACTGCACGATGGCATCACGACACGTCGTCCACACCTGGATCAGCTCGCCCACCTGCTGGACGGCATCCGCGACCTGGCCCGCCTGGAGCTGCTGGGCGGCCGAGTGGTGGCCGGCGCCGGCGTCGTGCAAGGCCTGGGACAACTCGCGCAGCGCCACGCGCACGACGTCGAGCCGGTCGCCCGACTCGAAATCCACCTGCACGTCCGATCCCAGCGGCAGCGCCAGGCCGGCGTCCAGTTCCTGCTGCCCGAGCTGGCGCCCGTCCACGGCGATCGAGACGACCAGGCGCTGGGCCCCGAGCTCCGGCTGCAACTCGTCGATCAGGTTGCGCACCGTGGGTCCCGGCGGGAAGGAACGCGAAAGCCGCTGGCCGTCGAGGGTGACGATCATGGGATTCTCCGGCGCCGCGCAGGCTGCACGACACTCGTTCTATCGGGTTGTTGAACTGCGCGCCTGGCCCGGGAAATCCACGCGTCCGCCGGCCTGCCGCGTCCTCCGCGCGCGGCTATCATTGCGGCATGAATGGCAAGCGTCCGCCGTGGCTGGCGAACTGGCTGGCACGACATCGCAGCCCGCTGTCGTTCTGGCTGCACCTGGTCGGAATTCCGCTGGCGGTCGGCGGCGCAGTCCTTGCGCTGGTGCAGCTCGTTCAGTGGCGCTGGGATCTCTGGTGGCGGCCGGTGCTACTGATCGTGGTGGGTTACGTGCTCCAGGTCATCGGCCATCGGCACGAAGGCAACGACGTAGGGGAGTGGATCCTGGTGAAGAAGCTGCTGGGGCGCCCGTACGTCGCGATCTCCCCGCGCTATGCCCGCCCCGGCGACCGTGCCGCAGCGCGGAGCGATGTGAATTGACCCCGTGTGACTTCGGCCCATACCATTTCGCCGATGTCTGATGCACTTCCTTCCGAGACGCCGGTGATTGCCCGCGCTGCCAGCGCGACGCCCGAAGTTCCGCTCGCCCAGGAGCGCGCGCTCCAGCCGGCCATCCGCGTGGTGTGGGTGCTGTCAGCGCTGATCCGCGCGGTGGTCCTGGCCGCCGGCGCAGCGCTGGTGGAATTCGGCATCCTGGTGCAGCGGGAGAGTTGGCCGCTGCCGCACGGTCTCCTCACGCTGGGTATCGCATTCCTGGCGCTCGCCTCCGCCGCGGTGTTCCCCCGGCTGACCTACCGCCACTGGCGCTACGTGGTGCGGCCGGACGCCGTGCTCGTAAGCTACGGCGTGATCTGGCGGATGCGCCGCTGCGTGCCGCGGCTGCGCATCCAGCATGTGGATATCGACTCCGGGCCGATCGACCGCGCGTTCGGGCTGGTGCGCCTGAGCCTCTACACGGCGGGCACGATCGCTGCCGTGGCCACGATCCCCGGCCTGGCGCCCGCCGAGGCGGAAGCCCTGCGCGAGCTGCTGCTTGCCGCGGAGCCGCGCCGTGGCTGACCCGGGCCCCGCTTCGCCGGAGGCCGGCGCGCCGCCGACGGCAGGCACGCAGGCGCGGCGGCTGCATCC
>CAZVRR010000262.1:0-920 GCA_964629745.1 uncultured Planctomycetales bacterium
CCAGATCGCGTCTTCGGCCAACCACGTGGTGCCCGCCGGCGCGCCCCAGACCTGGAACCGGGCGCGTTCATCCCACTGGCCGGCGTTCTCGATGAACATCACCGGGCTGGAGCGAAAGCTGGCGTCCGAGTCGTCGGTCGCAGCCTGAACGTCCGCCTGGCCTACCGCCGGCTGTGCGGAGAGCGCCGCGCCGGCCGTCAGCGCGAGGACGGCCAGGAGGGTCAGGAGGATTGAGGTTCGGCGGATGGAGCGTGCTAACATGGCGCAACTCCTTGACATACACGAAAAGGCGGCGCTTCAGTTGCGCCGCCTGCGTTCACTTCCCTGGCGTTACCAGCACGTCACCTGGTCGAAATCTACGATGATCCGGATCTTCGCCCAATCGGGGTACTCCACCGCATACTGCCTGCTGCGGATGTTGGGTCCCTTCAGCCAGATCGTGTACTTGTTCGTCGAAAGGGCAGTGACGTTGTAGCCGCCACCCGCATCGACGCCAAACTCACGCACGTAGCGATCGGTGGCGGGCGGCCCTTCGATACGGAGCACGGCCCCGCGCGGCCCGTACGGTTGGCCCTGCCGGTTGTACACTATACCGGCAACCTCGGCGCAGCAGCCCTTGTGTTCTTCGTAGTGGCGCAGTCGGGGCTCGAAACAGAGCGCAACCGCCGGTGGCTGGGTCGGTGCGGGGGTAGCCGCCGGCACGGCCTCAGCCCACCGCGCGGGGGCCGGTGCGTCGACGCCCTCCGGGTGCAGCAGCTCGATCGTGGGATCGAAGAGGGTGCTGTCGCCATAGTCGTCTCCGCGGGCGCCGACGACGAAGTAGATTTCATCGCCGGACTTCGACGCCACGGTCAGATCGAAGGTGATGCTGCTGGCGTCGCTGCTGCTGTTCGTCCGCAAGAACCGGCAGATCGCGCGCG
>CAZVRR010000262.1:930-5816 GCA_964629745.1 uncultured Planctomycetales bacterium
AGTGCGTTCTCCCAGAGCAGATCCTGGTTCTGCAGGATCCGCACCACTGAGCCATTACCGCCGGACCCGAAGCGTGGCTCCTTCCGTGCGACGCCATAGATGTGCAACTGGCCGTCGTAGGGGCTGACCCACAAGCGCACCGCATCGTTGCGCGCGCTCGGATAGGCCCCTGCGCGCCAGACCCGCATCGCAGAGCTGTAGTTCCTATCACAGCACCAGCGATAGGTGCCGTCGCTGTCAAATGGCATGCGGACGTACTTCGAGCTGCCGGGGGCGGTCGAGGCCAGGTAGAACCAATCCCGGAAGCCCTGCTGGCTGGAGAAGTCCGCGCTGGCTTGCGCGGCGAACAGTCGCTGGGGCAAGGGCGGTGCAGCCACAACCGGCGCGCCCTCAGTGGGATAGTTGGCCTTGACGTACTCGCTGCTCACCCAGCCTACTCGTTCTGGCGAAGCCTCGACCTGCACCCAGGCCGCGTCCTCCGTGCGGCCGGTAAGGGTTACGGCAGCCCCGGCGGTCAGCTTGCCCAACACGAAGTAGCCGGCCCCCGGCCCGCTGCGCACCCGCAAGGTGGTGACGTCATCGGCAATGACGCCCAGGTGCGGCCCGGGCAGCGGCGTCGCTGTGGGTAGCGGGGTCGGCGTGGGCAACTGGCACGCGGCGAGCTTCTCGGCGGCCTCTGGCCGCGCCGGCGCCAGGCTGCGGGCCAGCTCAAGCTGCTCACGGCCCTTTTCCACGTCGTCCGGTGCGCCGGTGGCGCACAAGGCTTCACCGTATGCGACGTATGCCAGGTAGAGGCGGTCGGCCACATCTGCGTAGCCGGCCCCAGTGCGCTGGAGCTCGGCCCAGGCTGCGATGGCCTGGGGATACTGTCCGGCTGCCAGAGCGGACTGTCCGGCAAGGTAGAGGTCGGCGCGGCTCTGACCGGCGGACGCCTCTGCATCGCCGGACCGTTCCTGCAGCACACAGGCCCAATGCATGGTGGCCGCGGCCGGGTCCGGCTTCTGCTCCGCCTGGCGCGCCAGGTTGGTGCAGGCAGTAGCCAGCAAGTCGCTGACCTCCGCTGCCTGGTAGGTCTTGCCGCCCTGCGTGCCTGCGGGATCGGCCGCGCGAATTTGTGTCAGGAGGGCGAACACCTCTGACCATGAACCGGCGGCCTGTCGTTCCTGCGCCTGGCGCCACAGCGCCTGCGGGCTGGCGAAGGTTTCGGGAGCGCCGGCGATCGGTGTTCCACGCGCTGCCGCCCCCTCTGACAGCTTGCCGGGCAAGTCCAGAGCAACGGCGGCAACGATGAGCGCGGCGATGAGCGCCACCGGGATCAGCCAGAGCCACCAACGCCCGCGCCGCCCGGGCGGAGCTAGCGCCGCGGCGCCAGCCGGGGGGACGATCTGGGCCGGCTCAGGGCGGATGGATGCAGGCGCAGTCGGGGCGGCCGAGACCGGGCCGGTTGCCGCTGGGGCAATCGTAACCGGCGCGCCGCAGATCATGCAGAACTTCTGGCCGGGCTTGACCGGCCGTCCGCACTGGGCGCAGGCCATCTCCTGCGGAATCGGAGCACCGCACACGTTGCAGAAGCGTGCGCCATCGGGCAGGACGGTTTTACAGGCGGGACACTGCATCGCAAGAACTCCTCTTCTCCTCGTTTCTGCCTGTTCGCTCGTTCTTCGCGCCTCAGCGCGCCCAATCGGGCGACCAGGCGTTATAGTCGGAGGCGGTCAGTTGATAGAGCCGGTTGCCGCCGGCATCCGCCACGAACAGGATCTGTCGCGCGCCGGCCGGCTTGTAGATCAGCCGCAGGCCGTCCGGGTCCCAGGCGGGGTCGTTGCCATCCCGGATCAGTCGCTGTGCCTGGCCCGTGGCCGTGTTGATGGCGAGGATACTGACCAGGCCATCGTCATCATCGTCCGCGCCGAACGCGATGCGAGTCCCATCGGGCGACCAGTCGGGGCGGTACAGGAAGCGCCCCGGATCGTCACGCTGCTTGTGGGACGCGTAGCTGTACAAGACGCGGCGATTGCTCCCATCGGCGTTCATGATCATCAGGTCGATGCTGGGGTAGCCGGCGTTCAGAGATACGTAGGCGATCTGGCCGCCGTCAGGCGAAAGGGCCACAAAACGATTGTCGCCGCCGTCCGCGGTCAGCCGGCGCACGTTTGAGCCATCCGCGTTCATCCGGTAGATCTCCCAGCCGCCATCGCGCCGGCTGGCGAACGCTAACGCAGCATTGTTCGGGAACCAGGCCGGATGGTCGTCCTCGGCTGCATTGTTGCTGATCGGCCGGGCGCTAGCCCCGTCGCTGCGGGCAACGAAAATCTCGGTGTTGCCCCCGACCTTGGACACAAACGCCAGTCGACTCCCGTCGTTGCTCAGGACAGGGTCCCAGAAGTACTCGTTGCCGCCGGTGATCGCCCGCAGCCCGCTGCCGTTGCCGTCAACCGTGAACAAATGAGCGCTGCCGTTGCGGTCGCTGACGAAGACGACACGGCCCGGAGCGGGCGGAGGCGAGATGCCGGTGATCACCGGCGCGTTCACCGGCCCGGCGGCCGCCAGCAGCTCGGCCAGCACCCATCCTGGTTTATCGCCCAGGCAGCACACCTGCCACCAGTTGCCTGCGCTGTTCTGCCCCTGGATCACGAACGCAGTGCCCGCGGGCGCCTGGCCGATGATGGGATAGGCCGTACCGGGCCCGGCGCGCACGTTGACGTTCCCGCTGGTGCGCGCCACCACGGGCGCCGGGGTAGGCACGAGCGTAGCCGTCGGCGCCGGCGTGGCGCTTGGGAGCGGCGTCGCCGAAGGTTGGGGCGTGGCGCTCGGCGGCCGGGTGGCGGCCGCCTCCGGAAGCGCGGCCGTCGGGGCAGCCGTCGCAGCGCTGGCCGCGGGCTCACCCGGCGTGGAAGAGCCGCCAGCCGTCCTTTCAGAGAGCGCGGCCGGCGTCCACGCAGCCTGATCCCGCCCCCCCAGGTCCAACAGGCCGCGCTGCCAGGCAACGGCTGCCGCCGCGATCACCGCGACCGCGAGGATGAGCGGCAGGAGCCACAGCCAGTTGGGCCGCCGGGGCGCGACCTGGGGTGCAGCGGGCGTCGGGACCGGCGCGGGCTGCACCGGAAGCGCCTGGCCGCAAACGTGACAGAACCGGGCATCCGCCTTGATCTGCTGCGCCCCACAGAAGGGGCAAAAGAGGCTTTGGTCGGCCACAGCTTCTCCTTACGGCGCTAACCAGCGCCCGCCGTTATCCCCCAACAGGTAGACCTTGCCTTCCATCTCCAGCATCAACCCTTTCTCGAAGTCCTGGAAGAGGACCGACACCGCATATTCATCCTGGGTTGCCCAGCCGATGCGCGCAGCAGTCCCACCCAGCTTCGCGCGCCAGATGGCGCCGAAGCCGCGCACGGGTGTACGCAGCCCCGCCGGCGGTTGGAATCCGCCTGGCTCGGCCGCGCCCTCCTCATAGATGTCCGGGAACACGGCCCAATCGCCGTCATCGTGGATCACGTAGATCATGTCATTGCTCTTGCGCCAGAGCATGCGGCCGCGCTGGAAGCGCTCGGTGGCCGCGTCGCTTTGGGCCGGCTGGTTGAGCGCGCAGCCCAGCCGCGCCCGCTGCTGCTGCCAGAGCGTCCGGAACTTCTCGCCGGCCGCGATGCGACAGGGAGGCGCGGTCGGCGCGGCGGTCGGCGCCGGCTTCAGGGCGACGCTGACGCCCAGCAGGTTCAAGGCCGGGTCGAGGTCGCCGGTTGTCTCAGCGCTCATGTCAACCACTTCGATGCCGACCAGCCGGCCGGCTTGCAGCCCGGCCGGTACAGGGATGCGCAGCATGTCGATCACGGCCGCGCTCGAATCGTTGCGGTTGGCCCCGCGCCAGACTTCGGCCAGTTCCGGGCCGGTTGCGCCGCCGATGACGCCGGCGGAGAGCTTCCACTCGCGCAGGTTCTGACCTGCCACCAGATCCACCGCGTGTGTCTTGCCATCACCGAAGATCAGGCGCACCCGGCCGACGGTCTGTCCGGCGAAGCGGTTGAAGAGGTCGCCTCCGGTCAGAAGCAGGTAGACGGCCTGTGGCGCCTGCGCGTCGACCGTCAACGCGACGCTCACCGGGTTGTCCGGCAGCGGCCCGGCCTGCGTGGTGACGCTGCCGCCCGCACCCAGGCCAAAGCGCACCTCACCAAGGACAACATCGCCCACCGGCGGATTGACGTAGCCATCCGCAGTGCTGGCGTTAGCAACCGCGTTCAGCGACACCGCCAGGAACTGACCTGACGCGGCCGGGGGCGGCTGAGGGGCGTTGGTCGGTGCGGGCGTGCTGGTGGGCGGCGTTGTTGCGGTCGGCGGCGGCGTAGGGCTCGGTTGCGGCGTCGCGGTCGGGGTAGCGCTGGGTGAGATGGTGCTGGTTGGCGACGCCGAGGGTCCGAGCGTGGGGCTTTCCGCCGGCAATGCGGCGGTCGCATCGCTGGATGCGCCTCGCGCCGCGATCTGTGACCCCTGAGCGGCTGGCTCTGTCGTGGCCGGCAGGAGGCCCGCAATCCGGCTGCGCGCCGGCTCCCAGGCCAGGAGCGCCACCATCGCGACCCCCACCAGCAGCAACGGCAGCAGCCACCAGGCATTCAGCCGCCCGCGTTGCGTGGGCGCGGGGGCGCTCTGCTCAGGCGTGACTGCCGGCGCGGCCGGGATCGGCATCGGCTGTCCGCAGACATGGCAGAAGCGGGCGTCCGCTTTCAGTTGCTGCGCGCCGCAGTGGGGGCAGAAGATTACCTGGTCCGGCATGGCGAGATCACCTCAGATGGCCGCGCATGGTCGAGCTGCTCACAGGAGCGGCTTGCCGCAATGCTGGCAGAACTTGTAGCCGGCCTGCACCGGCTGGCCGCAGTGCATGCAAAAGGCCTGCGGGACAG
>CAZVRR010000263.1:0-5816 GCA_964629745.1 uncultured Planctomycetales bacterium
AATCCGGCGCCGCCCGGCGGGGAAGAGCCGAGCGCTGCGCCGGTCCCGGGGCGTCGGCGGCGCGGCGGGCGTCGGCGCCGGCGGCGCGGTCCGGTCAGTGACGAGCAATCGACCGGCGGCGCCGGGTAGGGGGTCGGGCGTGGCGCGCATCCGGGCCACGCCGTACAATCCGGCGGCATCATGGCGGTATAGCCAGGTTGAAGCACAGGCAAGGATGAGCGCAATTTCCCAGCACGAATTGCTAGAGGCGATCCGGGCGGACGGGCGGTATCCGCTGGCGGCCTACGAATTCCTCCAGGAGGGCCTCCAGGCCGCCACGCGTCAGCTCTTCAGCAGCGCCGGCGAGGACGAGCCGCATCACGTGTCCGGACAGGAGCTCTGCGGGGCGCTGCGCGACCTCGCGCTCCAGCGCTGGGGCGCGCTGGCGGGAACCGTGCTGGCGAGTTGGAACGTGCGGCGGACGCGGGATTTTGGCGAGATGGTCTTCTTCCTGATCCAACTGCATCTGATGGCCAAGCAGGACAGTGACGAGCTCGAGGATTTCGATGACGTCTACGATTTCCGGGAAGCGTTCGGCGGGTACGAGGTTCCGACCGACGGCGTGGGCGAGTAGGCGCCGATGAGCACGGCTGACTACCTGCCGGCGCTGACGGAGTCGGGACGGCGCTGGGCGCGCTTCGGCGGGCTGCTGCTGGTCACCGCGCTGCTCGTGTGGCTGCTGGTCGGGCTGCGCGCCGTTTTCACCCCGATCCTCGGCGGCCTGGCGATCGCCTACGTGCTGAACCCGCTCGTGACGTGGGGCGAACGGCGCGGAGCGAGCCGGTTGCTGCTGATCGCGGGTCTGTACTTTTTCGGAACGTTGCTGCTGCTGACGCTCGGGACGATGTTGGTCGCCATCACGATCGAGCAGACGCTCCGCCTGCGCGAGAGCATCGGCCCGCTCGTGGAGGTTGTACGGACCTGGATCGTCGAGCAGGGCGTCGCACTGATGGAACCCGCAGCCGCCACTGCGCCTGCCGCCGCCACCGGACCCGCCGCCACCGCGCCGGCCACGGCCGCGGCACGGGACTGGTTCGCCGAGATCGCGCCGCTGGCGAAGATGCACGGACTGGCCGTGGTGAATGCGACGCTCGCGTTTCTCGCGGGTCTCATGACCAATGTGTTCAACTGGGTCACGCTGTTCGTGCTGCTGCCCATGTACACGTTCTTCTTCCTGTGGCGCTTCAACGACTTCGTGGCCACGGTGCGCGCGCACCTGCCGGCTCCCTCGCGCCCGACGATCGTCTACGTCGTGACCACGATTGACCGCGCCATCGCAAGCTTCTTCCGCGGCCGTCTGATCGTCTGCCTGGTGATCGGTCTGCTCACCGGAATCGGCTGGACGCTCGTGGGCGTACCGTTCGGATTCCCCCTCGGAGCGCTGGCCGGGGCGCTCAACCTCGTGCCGTTTCTCACCGTGCTGGCCTTGCCGCTGGCACTGCTGGCGAGCTACTTCGAGGCCGTGCAGAGCGGCGCAAACTGGATCACGCCGGTGGTCCTGGCGACCGGCGTGTACCTGCTCGTCCAGGCCCTGGAGTCGTTCGTACTGACGCCCGCGATCCAGGCGCGCACGGCGGGGCTGCACCCCGTGACGACGGTTGTCGCGCTGATGATTGGCGCGGAGTGGGCCGGCATGCTGGGAATGTTGCTGGCGATTCCCTTCGCCAGTACGCTGAAGACGCTGGCCCAGGTGTACGTGCTGCCCGAACTGCGGCGATTGGCGGCTCAGCCTGTCGCGGTCGCCGAATCGCCCCCGGTCGGACCACCTGTCGGGGCCGGTTTGAAAACAAGCGAGTGTGACGATGTCTGAGGCGCGCCCCGCCGGTTCGGAAAAGGATTCGCTGCGGCCATTCGGAACCACTCCGCCGCGCCCCGCCGGCATTCTGTACCTGTGGGCGACGCTGTTCGTGCTGTGTTTCCTGGGCCTGGTCATCCTCGCGTTGCGGGACCAATTGACGTGACCTCCCCGCCGGATCGCGCGTCCGCTCCGCTGAGCCTCGCCACGCTGGATGAGGCGGTGGTGCTGGACGTGGACCCGGGTATCTGGGCGGCGAACCTCGCGGCGCTGCGGGTGCACCAACCGGGGTTGGCTACGGCTCTGGAAAGCGCCGAGCTGCCCGGCACGTGGCGGGCCGTGCGGGCCCTCGACGGCTGGGCCACCTATCGCCTCGAAGCGCCCGGTGCCGCCCCCGAGTGGCTGGCCGGCACGGCGGTCCCCCGCGCGCGGGCCGAGGGGTTGATCGCGACGATCGTGCCAAGTGAGCACAACCCGACGCTGGCGGCGCTGGGCGCCGGCGCCGAACTTCAGTTGCTCCTGTCGCGGCTGCCGGCCCACCAGGCCGTCTTCGCGTTCGAAACGTCACTGCACGCCATGGCCGCCGTGCTGCGCGTGCAGCCGCTCGACCCGTCCATCCGCGCCGGCCGCTGCATCCTGGTGCCGCCGGACGGCGAGCTCGCGTTCCTGGCGGCGCACCTCGCGGCACACCCGGGGCTGCTCCCGCCGGGGATCATCCTCTGCCTGCCCGAGGTACCGACCGGGCGCCTCGACGAGATTCGCCGCACGTGCGAGACATGTGCGGCGCAGGTGCACGCGCAGCGGCGGCGGCGCTGGCAGGAACTGGAGAACCAAGTCCGCGCCGCGCACGCCACGCCCGCGGAGGCGGGGCCGCTGTCGCTGCTGGCGCTGCGCGCCGAGCCGCAGAGCCGGTTCGCGGCGACGAGCCTGGCGCGGGCGGCGGTCGGGGCCGGTATCGACCTGCGGGTCCAGCGGCTGGAGGGGCCGCACGACGTTCACGCCCTTGCGCATCTGGAGTGCCTGGCGGCCTGGCGGCCCGGAGCGCTGCTGGCCATCAACCACATCGTGCCGGCGCTGCCGCTGCCGCCGGATTGCCAGCGCTGCGAGTGGTACCTCGACCCGGAGCGCGTGCCGGAACGTCTGCCGGCGGATGGAGTCTTGCGCCTGGGGGCGAGCCCGCGGATCCTCGCGGCGCTGCGGCGCGCGGCCGGTTCGGACGCGCCGCTGCCCTGGTACTGGGGCTGTGAGCCCGGCACGCTTGCCGGCACCGGCAGTGCACCCGACGTGCTGCTGGTCGCCGATCTGCCCGATGATGACCCGCTGGCGGCGGAAGTCGTGCAGCCTTCGCACAAGCTGCTCTGGGAGTGTGCGCGACGGCTGGTGGCGCAGGGGTGGCAACGCGCGGAACGTCAGCGCCCCGGCGATCTGCTGGCGCGCGCGGAACGCGTCGCGGACGTACACGTGCAGGACGAGCAGGTGCGCGCCACGCTGTGCAACGCGCTGGAGCGGGTCTTGATTCCGGCGACGGTGGTGCGAAGAATCACGCAGGAACTTCGGACCCACGAAATTCCGTTTCAGGTCGTCGGATCGGGATGGGGGCGGCCGGGCGGCCCAGAGGTGCAGTCATACGCCGGGAGCCTGCTGACGATCGCCGGTGCGTCACAGCGGCCACAGCCGTCGGCCGCGATTTTTGTCGGTTTGCGCGATCCGCTCGCGCCGGGGCTGCTGCAAGCGGCCGCCTGGGGCTGGCCGGTGCTCCTGCATGCCGTGGATCCCGCGGCGGCGAAGGACGGGCTGGCCCCAGTCGTCCAGCCGGGCACGCACGTGCAGTTGTTCGGCACGGCGAAGGAGCTGCTGCGGTTGCTCGCGCTGTGCCGGCGACATGCACCGGCCGTCGCGCGCCAGGTCGCCGCGGCCGTGCAGCATCTGGCGCAGCACCACAGCTTCGCGCTGCGCCTGGCGCAATTGACCGAGTTGTTGCGCAGCGTGCGGCGGAACATTCCGGTGGGAGCCGAACCGTGCGGTTAATGGCGATGCTCGTGCTGGTCCTGGTCGTGTCCGCGGCGGGCCAGGCCCAGGTACCGATTGCGACGATCCTGGCGGACTTTGAAGACGATTCGGTCGCCGCCGCGGTGGTGGAACGCGACAACGTCGCGCCGGCTGCCGGCGGCGTGCTCGACGCGGCGATTCCCGCCCGCGGCCAGCGTTGCCTGCAGCTCGAGCTGGGTGTGACGGGCGGGCGGGCCGCGGCGACTGTGGGCCTGCGTTTCCGCGAGCCGCGGCGCTTTGCGACGGCCGATTCCGTGGCCGCGTATGCCTGGAGCAACCAGGCAGAATTTGACGTGGCCTTCCGGGTGGGCGATGCGCGGGGACAGGTGTTCGAGACGGAAGTCCGCAAGCTGACCACCACCAACCAGTGGGTGCGGCTCGAGGCGTCACTCGAACCGTCGCGTCTCAAGCGGGTGGCCGGCAGCGGCGCCCTGGTCTGGCCGATCCAGATCGTGGGCTACCGCGCGTCGTGTGAGCGGCTGGGCCGGCAAGCGTTGTTCCTGGATGACCTGCAAATCCAGCACCGGGTCGAGCGCCGGGACGTGATCCATGGCGAGTTCATCTTCAACGAGCCCACGCGCATCTACGAACCGGGCGCCACGGTCGGGGCGGCGGTACAGCTCGAGAACTCCTCGCGCAGCGAAGCGCTACAGCTCACCGTCGAGCTGGCCTGGACGCGGCCGGACGGAACCGTGCTCAAGACGCAGCAGGGCACGCTGTCGCTTCCGCCCAGCGGCATGGACTTCCGGGCGCGGCAGGCGATCGACTTCTCGCAGCGCATTGAGCAGCCGGGCCTCTACCGCCTGGTTGCGCGCGCCCGCGCGGCGGGCTGGATCGCCCCCGCCGAGTTTCAGACTTCGATCGCCGTGACGCCCAGCAACCGGCTCGTGGCGCGCGGCCGCTCGACGTTTTATGGCGTGCAAGCGAACCTGTTTCGAGAGCCGACAGCGGACCAGCGCCTGGAGGTGGCGATCGCGCGCGACCTGGGCGTGCACCTCCTGGCGCTCGAGACGCCCTGGCGCGTGATCGAGCCCGAGGCGGGCAAGTTCGACCTGGCACGCCTCGATCCGATCGTGCAGGACCTGATCGCAAAGAACATCGTTCCGATGCTGGTGTTGACGGAACCGCCCGAGTGGGCGCCCAGCGGCGCGGCGCGGGGGAACGCGATCGTGACGGTGCTGACGCGCCTGGCCACGCAGTACGGACTGGCCGTCTCGGACCTCCAGGTGGATCACGATGTCCTGCCGGCCGCCGACTTCGCCGAGCTGGTGGCGACGATGCAGCGCCTGCAAAGCAAGCTGCGGGAAACGCGCGACGATCTGCGCCTGCACGCCCCGCCGATCGACGTGCAGGAGCCTCTGCCGGCCGGGCTGGAGCGGGGGACGCTGGACAACGCCCGTGATGTCTACTGGACCTTCCGCACGACGGGCGACACGCTGGCGGCCCCCGAAGCGCTTGAGCGATTCCGCAGCGAGGTCGGGCTCACATGGCAGCCGAGTCACCTCTGGCTGCATCGGGCCGCCCCGTTGAGCGGGCCGACGTTCCTCTCCGACGCCGAGGCGATCCTCCACCATTACGTGCATGCCGCCCTGGCCGGCGTGGGCGGACTGGTCTGGTATGACCTGCGCGACGATGACAATGACCTGAACCAGCCCGATGCGCTGCGCGGCCTGGTGCGGCGTGATTTCAGCCCCAAGGCCAGCCTGCTGGGGTATGCGTCGGTGGCCGGTATGCTGAGCGGCCTGGCGTGCCACGGACCGGTGCAGGGCACGCCCGCGGAGTTCGAATCGGCGCTGTTCATCGGCAGCGATCGGCACGTGGCCGTCGTGCTGCCCAAGCCGAATCGGATCCGGCCGGCCGTGTTGGCGCCGGTGCGCGGCGCCGGGGGAGAACTTGAAGCGCGCGACTTCGAGCGCCGTCCCGTGCCACTGCT
>CAZVRR010000264.1:0-5805 GCA_964629745.1 uncultured Planctomycetales bacterium
AGCGACACCGGGTGCGCCGGGCAGCCGGGGCAGTTGACCAGGCGCTCGTCCGTCGAAATCTGCTGGGCCCGCATGAATTCGGAAAGGCCCGTCGCGCCGGTCGCGTTGCCCTCGGCCGCCGGGATGCCGCCGAACGCGGCGCAGGTGCCGGCGGCGACCACGAACCGCGCGCGGCGCAGCAGCTCCGGCAGGCGCGCCGTCAGCGGCTGGCCGCCGAGCTGGCAGGCCGCGGGCATCCCGGGGGCGATTGCACCCTCGAAGACGAGGATGTAATTGCCGGCCTGGCGCAACTGGTCGATCGTCTCCAGCGCTTGCTTTCCCTGCGTCGCGGAGAGCGTGGGGTGAAATACCAGGGAGACCACCTGCGTGATCGCATCCAGCGCGCTGGGGTCCTCTGAGTTCAGGAACGAGACCGAGCAGCCGCTGCACGACAGGCCGCTCAACCAGAGCACGCGCGGACAGTGCTCGCCCAGCCGGGCGAGCCCCTCCGCCAGCGCCGGCGCCAGGCTGGGCGCCAGGCCCAGGCCGGCGGCCAGCGTCGCTCCGTGCCTCAGGAATTCGCGTCGTGTGTACTGCGCCATGGCTTTTCCTCTCGCTTCGCCGCGCCGGGTCAATGCACTGCACAGGCAATACAGGGATCAAACGAGCGGACGATGCGGCCGATCTCGATCGGCTGATCGGGGTTGCAGACCAGCGTGCCCGCCAGGGCCGATTCGACCGGGCCGGGCGTGCCCTGGGCATCGCGCGGCGAACAGTTCCACGTCGTGGGCACGACGCACTGGTAGTTCAGCACGCGGTAGTCATCCAGGGTGAGCCAGTGTCCCAGGGCGCCGCGCGGGGCCTCGAGCAGGCCGTAGCCGCTGCCGGTCCGCGGCAGCTCGAAATCCACTGCCGCCGGCTGGTCGACCTTGATTTCGTCGAGCCAGCGCAGGGCCTGGCGGGCGATCCAGCGCGCCTCCAGCCCGCGGGCCACGTGCCGGCCGAGGACCGAGCCGAGCTTCTCCGCCGGCAGGCTGTGCGCGGCGAGAAACTCGTCCACCTCCTGCCGCACCCAGCTCACGCTGGGATGGTGATAGTTCACCAGCACGCGGGCCAGGGCGCCGACCTCCATCGGCCGGCCCTTGTAGCGCGGGGCCTTGATCCAGCTGTACGCCCCGGCACGCTGCGGCTCCGGATGCGTCTCGCCCTCCGCGGGCGCACGCGGCGCGCCGGCGGCGTACCGGGCGCTGCTGACGTCCTCGCCGATGTGCCGCGGGTCCAGCGGCTCGAACGTTCCGTCGAGCAGCACGCCGGGAGCAAACATCCGCTCGCCCTGGTCCGTGTTCTCGAACACTCCGTAGCACAGATAGCCATTGCCGCTGTTGCCGATGTCGAGGTACTGCGGAAATTCGGCGGCGACCTCAAGCAGGTCGGGCAGGTAGACCGACTCGATGAAATCCCGGACACGCCGCAGGCGCGCGGCGTAGCTGACCACGCAGTCTTCCGTCGGCACCTGTGTCACACCGCCCGGGACGATCGCCGTGCTGTGCGGCAGGCGCGCCCCGAAGACCGCCGCCATCTCGTGACAGACGCGGCGCAGGTCCAGCGCCTCGATGTAGTGGGCCAGCAGCGCGACGTTGCGGTCATGGCTCTTGGCGTATTCCGCCTCGTAGCGGGGCAGCAGGGGGGCGGCGGGGAAGCTGTCCTGGCGGGCGATGGCGGCCTCGACCCAGTTCTTCACGGCGCGGAGCGACCGGTCGCTGCCGGTATAGCTCAGGATGGCGGTCACATCGACAAAGTCCAGCGCGGCCAGGTGATAGAAGTGCAGCAGGTGCGAGTGCAGGTAGTCCGCGGCCAGGATCAGGTTCTGCAACAGGCGCCCGTTTCCCGCGATCCGAATGCCGTAGGCCATCTCCTGCGCGCGGATCGACGCCAGGCCGTGGGAGATCGGACACACTCCGCAGATGCGCTGCGTGATCTGCTGCGCATCCAGGGGATCGCGCCCGCGCAGGATCTGTTCGAACCCACGGTACATCTCGCCCTCGCAGCGGGCGTGGGTCACGCGGACGGCCCCCGGGGGCGACTCGACGGGCTCGGTTTCCGTGTGAATGGCGAGGTGCCCCTCAATCCGCGTGAGCGGACTGAGTGAAATCGTACTGGACATCTGTATCCAGCTCCTTCAGGGCCAGCCGACTTGCGATACGACCGGATCCGGGGCGGAAGTGAACGCGTGACTCCCCGGACCGAATCCCACGCCCCGCCCTCAAAGGGCGGAACCGATTCAGGCCCTTTCCGCCCTATCGTCCGCGGCGCGCCGGAGCTTGAGCAGCGCGAAAAAGAAGCCCCCGCGCCGGGACAACCTTGACCTGCAATCGGGGTCCCTAGAATAGGGCACTCCCGGTGGTGGGCCGGTACCGGTGGAATCGGGCCTTGGATAGACGTTTGCCTGGCACCTGATACGTCCGGAGACGCGGATTGGACGCCGCTGTACGAGAACTGCATCGCGCCTGGCACAGCAACGTTCCCCGACTGCTGTGGAACCTTATGGCGGTCGCCGCCGGCGTATGCGTGCTGGTTCTGACCCCCGGCCGCCTGCATCCGCTGGCGCTGGCCGGGGTGATCCTGTGGCTTGCCTACTTCCAATACTGCTGGACGACGATCTTCCACGAGGACGTTCACCTCACGCTCTACCGGGCTCGCTGGCACAATCACCTGAATGGCTCGATTGTCGGCACGCTGCTGCTCGTGCCGTTCAGCGTGTACCGCCAGGTCCACTCGCGCCACCATGCCCGGATGAACACGCCGGAGGACTGGGAGCTCTGGCCCTACGACGACCCGCAGAAGTCGCTGGCGTTCCGGCGCGTCTTCGCGGTTCTCGACGTATTGCTGGGCGCCTGGGTCGATCCGTGGATCTATGGCCGCATCTACTGGGTCCGCCATAGCCCGCTGCGCGAACCGGGGCTGCGGCGGCGCATTGCGTTCGAATATGCCCTGATCGTGGTGTTCTGGGGCGGCTTGCTGACCCTGGTGGCCACGTTCGGCTGGTGGCGCGAGTTCCTGCTGGCCTACGTGATCCCCGCATGGCTCACCGGCGTCTTCCAGACGCTCCGGAAGTTCGTGGATCACCTCGGCCTGCCGGCCGGCGATGCCATGGGCGGCTGTCGCACCGTCCTGAGCGGAAGCCTCGCCGGCCGACTCGTCGACTGGACCAGCCTGGACATCTCCGCGCACGGGCTGCACCACAAGTTCCCGCAGATGCCGCACGAAAACCTCGCGCGTGCGCTTCCGCACACCGCACCGGAAGTGACCGCGCCCGTCTTCAGCAGCCACCTGGCGGCGTTTCGTGACATGCTGCGGTCCCTGCCGCGCCCCGGCGTGGGTGTGAACGCCCCGCGCGCGGACAGCGCCGGCTCGCACCCGGCGCCGGCCGCGAAACCGGCGGAAGGCTGATGAACATTCCGCGCCTCCCGGGCCCCGTCGAACTATTGCTCCTCAACCCGCTGCGCCCACCGGCGGTCGTGAACTATGGCACCCGGTGCGCGCTCCGCGCGCTGGTGCGGCATGCCGCGGCACACGTGCCCGTGTATCGCGATTTGTGGCGCAGTGCCGGCGTTTCGGCGGATCGGATTCGCGGCGTCGCCGACCTGTCGCTGCTGCCGATGGTCGACAAGGACCTCCTCGCGCCCGCGGGTTCCGCGGCCTGGGACGAGCGCGCCGTGCCGCCGCGGCTGGACTCGATGCGCACGAGCGGCACATCGGGTCGGGCGATCCAGATCGTGCGTACGCGGCGCGAACTGGGCGTGACCCGCCGGGCGATCCTGCGGCAGTTCCTGTGGCTCGGAATGCGGCCCTGGCATCGTGTCCTGACCATGGCCAGCGGCTGGCTGAAGACGCGGCGCGGGCCGATTGTCGAACACCTGGTGACCACGCGGCACCTGGAACCAGATACGCCGCTGGAGGAACAGATCCGGGTGCTCGAGCAGTTTGCCCCCGCGGCGCTGGTCGGCCAGACGGGCGGCATGTACCTGCTTGCGCGTGAGCTGCTGCGGCGCGGCCGGCGCTATCCGCTGCGCTGGGTCGTGCCGACCGGCGCCACGCTCATGCCGGGGATGCGGCAGGCGATGCGCGACGCATTCGGGGCGGAGCCGTGCGACATGTACGGCGCGATCGAGGTGGGCCCGATCGCCTGGCAATGCCGGCGCGGCGGCTACCATCTCGATGCGGACCGGCTCATCGTGGAGATCGTCGACGAGGCGGGCCGGCCCCTGCCGCCAGGCGTTTCCGGCCAGGTGGTCGTGACGAATCTCTACGCGTGGACCATGCCCTTCATCCGCTACCGGCTGCAAGACATCGCGGTGCGCGCGAGCACGCTGTGCGGCTGCGGTTGCCGCTTCCCGCTGCTGGGGCCGGTACAGGGACGCATCAACGATTTTCTGCCGACGCCGAGCGGCGAGCTGGTATCGCCGCACTTCTTCTTCCACCTGTTCGACGACGTCGCGAATCCCGTCAAGGACTGGCGCATCGTGCAGGAAAGCGCGGGGCGGCTGCGCTACGAATACGTGCCCGAGGCACACTTCGATCCCGCCGCCCTGGCGCGTGGGCTGGAGCGCGTGCAGAACCGCTTCGGCACCACCTGCGTGATTGAGAGCCGGGCCGTGGAAACGTTGCCGCTCACGGCCACGGGCAAGCGACAGTGCATCGTGTCCCGTCTGCGCCCCGCCGAGCGGCGGCGCGAAGCCGTCTGGCTCGGGCCGGAAGCGGATGCCGCCCGTGCCGCGGTCGAAGCGAGGTCACCGCATTCCGTTGCGACCGGGGATCACGGGTGAGTCCATGTCCGGATTGACGGTCTCCCTTATCGTCTTCTTCGCCGGGCTGATCGTGTTCCACCTTCTGGAGCGCGTGGCGCCCATTTATCCCGCCGCCGTACACGGTCCGCTGCGCCGCGGCTACCTGGCCGATTTCACCGCCAGCGTTGTGAACGGACCGGTGCTGTCGTCGCTGACCAAGCTGGCGGCGTTCTACGCGGTAACGCTGGCGCCCGGGGCCCACGGCCTGCTCAGCTCGTGGCCGTGGATTCTGCAATTCGCCGTGTTCCTGCTGGTCAACGATTTCGCACGCTACTGGCTGCACCGCTGGTATCACAGCTCGCCCCTGCTGTGGCGCATCCATCGCGTCCACCATGCCGCCGTCGAGATGGACGCCCTGTCGACGTTCCGCGTGCACGTGCTCGAGGCGGCGATCAAGTACGGGGTGATCGTGCTGCCGTTCCGGCTGGCGGGCATCGACGAATGGGTGATCGTCGTGTACGCGTGTGCTGATATTCTGAAGGGGTTCTGGCACCACGCGAACCTGCGCACGTACATCGGCCGGCTGAACTACGTGTTCAATTCCGCCGAACAGCACTGGTGGCACCACGCCATCGATTTCCGCGATGTGAACGTCAATTTCGGATCGATCCTGTCGATTTGGGATCGCCTCTTCGGCACGTTCTACTGGCCGTGCGGCCGCTGGCCTAACGCGATTGGCGTGCAAGAGATGGAACGATTTCCGGAGACCTGGCTGGGCCAGCTGGCATCGGTCCGGATGGACGAGGACGCCGCACGCCGGGCTTACTCGGCCTCCGCCGAGCCGGCCGCCGAGCTCCCCGCACCGTCCCATGCGCCGGTCGCGACGCCGCCGCAAGTCCAAGCGTCCGCCGCCCGGTAGCCTGGCGCGCCTGCTTATGTAAGATTTTGTTGACTTCTGTAGCCCGGGGCGCTTAGATTCCGCTTTGTCGTGGCGTGATCGGGGTATCGGAATACCACCGGATCGACGTCGCGGCGCGGC
>CAZVRR010000265.1:0-5791 GCA_964629745.1 uncultured Planctomycetales bacterium
GGGCGCGCCCGAGGCCGCCTTGCGGGCGGCGGGCCCCGCGGCGAGCCTCACCGTGCTGCCGGTACAGGTGATGGGGCAGCCGCATCAGAACGTCGCCGAAGTGCTCGCGCTCGTGCTGGAGAAATATGGAATGACCAAGCTCGAGGTCGGCGCCCCGTTCACGCCGCCGGCCGGGACGGTGTGGGCCGACGTGCCCGCCAAGCTGGCCGAATTCCTGCGGGCCAACCCGCCCGTCACGGACTTCGTGCTGTTCGCAGAATACGTGGGCACGCCGCAGTCCGGTCCGCAGGAAGTCCATTTCCTCGTGCTCGACAAGCAGGGCCAGGCGGCCCTGAGTGATCGCCAGGTGCCGGGCGATGCGGACTTCCGCCGGACCGCCGGCGCCGATCCCGACCCGATGGGCTGCTCCGTGCTCGTCGCCGAGCGGCTGTATTCACGGCTGGGCTGGAAGCAGGTGGACAAACCGGCAGAAGGCAAGTTCGCGCGGCTGTGGGCGGAGAAGTCGGGCATGCCCACGGACGCCGAGCAAAAAGCGATGCAGGGCCGCAAGGACCAGCTCACGGCGAAGCTGGCGCAGGCGCGCCTCGCGGTCGTTCCGCCGCTGGTGAACGGGGCCCCCGATGCGGCCAGTGCTGGACGGCTCGCGCCGCTGATTACCGAGCAGTGCGGGTGCCCGGCCACGGCGCTGAGCGAAGCCGTTTCCATTTCGCTGCAGCCGACGAGCAACGAGCAGAAGCGGCTGTGGGACCTCGCCCGCGCGTTCCGTGAGCACGTGAAGGCGCATCCGCCCGAGGCCGACTACGTGCTGATCGGCGATTACCTGCTCGCGCCGGGCGGGTCGGTGCACAGCGTGCATTTCGTCGTTTGCGATCGCACGGGCGAGTGGGTGGTCGTGGATTTCCAGAACAACCAGCATTCGGACTTTCAGCGCCTGGCGCCCAAGTCCGTCGCGGATTGCGAACGACTGACCGCGCAGCGCCTGCGCGCGGCGCTGAAGTAGGTCACGAAGCCAATCCGGTGTGGCGTACTCCGCGCGCCGCGCGGTGGCATCTTGGGTAACCGGGATGGACCACGGCTTGCGCTGTTCGGCTCTGATGGGAGCATGGCTGCCAACAGAGCCGTGGGCGCAAGCCCATGGTCTGCTGACCGGTTGGAAACCGGACCCACACCGGATCGTTGGAAACAGGACCCACAACGGATCGGGGCTGCGCCGAGGGGACCCGGACCCGCGCCGGAACCCCGGCTGGCACACGGGGGCTCGCCGAGAAAACCCGGACCCACAGCTTGCGCTGTTGGGCTCTGATGGGAGCATGGCTGCCAACAGAGCCGTGGGCGCAAGCCCCATGGTCTGCTGTCCGGTTGGAAACCCGACCCACAGGGGAACGCCGGCTGGCGCACGGGGCCCTGCCGAGAAAACCCGGACCCACAGCTTGCGCTGTTGGGCTCTGATGGGAACATGGCTCCCAACAGAGCCGTGGGCGCAAGCCCATGGTCTGCTGTCCGGTTGGAAACCGGCCCCCTATCGGATCGTTGGAAGCAGGACCCACACCTGATCTTGGCTGCACCGAGGGGACCCCGGCCCGCGGCGGAACGCCGGCTGGCGCACGGGGCTCTGCCGAGAAAACCCGGACCCACAGCTTGCGCTGTTGGGCTCTGATGGGAGCACGGCTGCCAACGGAACCATCGGCGCAAGCCCATGGTCCGTCGTCCGGCTGGAAACCGGACCCACAAGGCTTCACCCCGACCCGGCCCAGGACGTCCAGGACGACGTCGGCGACCAGCTCGAACAGCAGCACCGCGCCTACAGCTCGGGCCCGCCGTCGTAGCGGCCGTAGACCGCCTCGAGCGTGCGCATCATCTCGCCAACGGTCGCCAGCGCCTCGGCCGCCTCGATCAGCGCGGGCATGACGTTCGCGCCCCCGGCGGCCGCCTCGCGCAACGCGTGCAACGCCCGCGCGTGGCGCTCGCGCAGGGCCGGATTCGCCTGCCGCCGGTCCTTGAGCTCCCGCACGCGTGCGACCTGCTCGCGCTCGACGGACTCGTCGATCTTGAGCGTGGGGATCTTCTCGTAGTCGCGTTCGACGTACTTGTTTACCCCGATCATCACGCGCTGCCCACGATCGAACTCGGCGCCGTACCGTGCTGACGAATCGGCGATCGCCCGCCGGAAATAGCCCGCCTCTGTCGCCGGCAGCACGCCGCCGAAGCGGTCGTAGACCTCGTCGATGATTGCGGTGGCCTTCGCCTCGACCTCCCGGGTCAGGTTTTCGATGAAGAAGCTGCCGCCGAGCGGGTCGACGGTGCGCGTGACGCCGGTCTCGTCGGCGATCACCTGTTGCGTGCGCAGCGCGATCTTCACAGCCTGCTCGGTCGGCAGGGCGAGCGTCTCGTCCATGCTGTTCGTGTGCAGGCTCTGGGTGCCGCCGAGCACGGCCGCGAGGGCCTGGTAGGCCACGCGGATGATATTGACCATTGGCTGCTGCTCGGACAGCGAGACGCCGGCGGTCTGGCAATGGCAGCGCAGCCACCAGCTCCGCTCGCTCCTGGCGTGGTAACGGTCGCGCATGATGTGGGCCCACATGCGCCGGCCGGCCCGCATTTTGGCGATCTCCTCGAAGAACTCGTTGTGCACATCCCAGAAGAACGAAAGCCGCGGGGCGAAGGCGTCGACGTCGAGGCCACGCTTGACTGACTCCTCGACGTAGCACATCCCGTCCGCGATCGTGAAGGCCAGTTCCTGCGGGGCCGTGGCGCCCGCCTCGCGGATGTGATAGCCGCTGATACTGACCGTGTTCCACTGCGGCATGTGCTGCGTGCAATGCTCGATCGTGTCGATGACCAGCTTCACGCTCGGCGTCGGCGGGAAGACGAACTCGTTCTGTGCGTGGAATTCCTTGAGGATATCGTTCTGCAGCGTCCCGCGGAGCTGGTCCTCGCGCACGCCCGTGCTGCGCGCGACACAGATGTAGAACGCCAGCAGGATTGCCGCCGGCGCGTTGATCGTCATGCTCGTGGACACCTCGCCCAGGTCGATCCCATCGAAGAGCGTCTTCATGTCCTCGAGCGAGCTGATCGCGACGCCGCACTTGCCGACCTCGCCCAGCGCCAGCGCGTCGTCCGAGTCGCAGCCCATCAGCGTGGGCAGGTCGAAGGCCGTCGACAGGCCGGTCTGCCCGTGTTCGAGCAGGTACTTGAAGCGCTCGTTGGTCTGGCGGGCGGTGCCGAACCCGGCGAACTGGCGCATTGTCCAAGTCCGCCCGCGGTACATGTCCTGGTGCACGCCGCGCAGGTAGGGAAACTCGCCCGGCTGGCCGAGCTGCGCCAGGTACTCGAAACCGCCGGCGTCCTGCGGCGAGTAGACCCGCCGGATCGGCAGACCGGACATCGTGGTCGGATCGCCGGTGGGGCCGGCGCCGCTGTCGGCCGCGCTCGCGGGCCGGGCGGGAGTCAAACGGGCGACCTTGCAGCTCATGCGCAGCTCTCCTGCGGGGGCGTTGAGTGCCCAGGGGGTCCATGCGGGTCGTCACCGATGCATCACCCGCGGGCAGGCGATTTTAGCAGATTTCGCCGCGCCGGGGGCAGCAAAAACCCGTGCGGGGCGCTGATCCGGGCGGGACCAGCGGGCGCATCTCAGTGCGGCATGACCAGCATGCCGACCGCCTGGTCCTCGTCGCCGTTCATCAGGACGTGCAGGACGCGGCCGTCGGCCGCGCGGGGGACGTCGATCACGCGCAGGGTATCGGCCAGTTCGGCGTACTCCGGCGCGAATTCAGCCAGGCGGTTGGGCGTCTGCGTGAGAAACTCCTCGTGGAAGCGTACGCCGTCCTCGTCGGGATAGAGCGGCAGATAGTGAATGCCGGACTCCACCAGGTCCTGGAAGAAGTGCGTGCCAAAGGACAAGTCGGGCGTGTAGTCGCCGCGCCGGCGGGCGATCTCGATCAGCACCGCCGTGTTGTTGATGTCGGCATACGTCACGCGCACGCCGAGCTTGATGTCGCCGCGACTGCCCCAGCGCCCGGGCCCCATCAGGATGAAACCGCGCTTGGGCAGGACCTTGTTGAGCCGGCCGACGGCCCGGCCGACGGCGACGAGCTGTTCCATGCTGGTCATTCGCGTGTAGGCGTCGGGATCGACGTAGACGATGTGGGTCATGCCCGCGGCGCTGCCGTTGGACACGTGGCGCCGCGCGGAGAAGATCACGCGCTCGGGCGGCAGGTCGTGCGGGATGGCGGCGGGCGCGCGCTGGCGCCGGGAACTCTGGGCGCGCGCCTGAAGCAGATAGAGGCTTTCCCCGTCGGAGGCGAACTCGATATCCACGGGAACGCCGGAGTTCTGCTCGAGTCCCCCGAGCAGAGCGCGGACCTGCTTGAGAAACGGGGTGCGCGTCAGCAGCCCCTCGAACGTGACGACCAGGTCCTGGCGCTCGAAGTCGAGCTCGCCGCGCCAGGCGGAATGCAGCTCGCCGTCTTCGTACGCGGAAACCAGTTGTTCGATGCCGGGCACCTGCGGCCCGCACTCCCGCAGGAAGTCCGGGACGGCGACCGTCTCGAAGCGTCCGCTGTGCAGGTTGATCAGGTCGAGGAAGCGGGGCGAGTAGCGGGCCGTCTCCTCGGGCGTGGCATTGGCGCGCAGTCCGGGCTGGCCGGGCGCGGCCAGGATCGGGTAGTCGTTCCCCAGCCGGTCGACGGCGCGCGTGCCCAGGCCGGGCACCAGGCGCACCAGGCCGTCGTCGCGCTTGATCCGGGGCGACCAGCGGAACTCGTTGCGGCTGAAGGCGACACCGGCGTAGACGGGGGCAAAGTAGTGGCCGATCCGCGTGCCGACCACCTCCTGGATCAAAATCGCCATCCCCTCGGAGAAATCGAGCAGGTTGCGCTCGGCCCGATACAGGATCGGGTCGGGGCCGAAGGTCGAGGCATACACCTCGGCGATCGCATCGAGCAGTGCCGCCAGGCGCTGGCGCTTGCTGCCCTGGTTGGCCACGAACAGGCTCTTGTACTTGCCGGCGAACGCCGCGCCGAAGCGGTCTTCGAGCAGGCTGGAGCTGCGGACGATCAAGGGGCGTTCGCCGAACTCGTCCAGCGCCAGCGAGAGGCCCCGCACCACGTCGGGCGAGAAGTGCGAATGCTTGAAAACCTGCACGACGTGCGGGTACTCGCAGCGGATCTCGTCGAGCTCCTTGTACTTGTGCGCCATCACGTCTTCGAGGTGGTTGAGCTGGATGAAGTCATACAGGCCGTCCGACGTGATGTACCAGGACCGCGGGAAGCGCAGGGCTTTCAGGCCGAGCTCCGCACCGTGCCGCCGCACGATCTGCCGCGCCAGGAACAGCCCGGAGGCCTTGCCGCCGATCTTCCCGTGGCCCGCGCCGGGGTGGATCAGGCGCTGCGTGAGCCGGTGGAAGTCCTCAATTTCGACGTAGTGCTTGGCGACGTTGATGAACTCGAGCTGGCCGGTGAGGAAGCGGTGGATCAGCGAGACGCGCAGGCTCTTGAGCGTGGAGGGCGTCAGTTCGATCTGGCCGTGCGTGGCGTGCTGGTAGCGCCGGATGGCGTCGGCCACCTCGGACAGCGAGGTGTGCGGGTCCTCGACCATGTTGATCAGGAAGCTGGCGCGGTCCTGGCGGATCCAGGTATGGATGCAGTCGACGATTTCCTCGTCGGGCACGTGGACCGCCGCAATTCGGAACGTCTCGTCGGCGAGCGATTCGCCGGGCGCTGCGGCCGGCGGGCTCGGCTCGTTCTGTTCGCTCAGCAGGTCGGCGAGTTCGGCGAGGCGACCGCCGCCGACC
>CAZVRR010000266.1:0-5786 GCA_964629745.1 uncultured Planctomycetales bacterium
CGTTCGACATCGACGCCTTCGTCGACTGCCTCGGCTCCGGCGGCTGCGGCAGCTGCAAGTAGGCAGTAACTGAGCGGGGTCCCACCCCCGCCCGATTCGCGTGCGCGGCCGGGTTGCCCCAGGCAGCCCGGCCGCGGCGTTTCACTTCAGGCGTCTCGCGGGTAGCGCGAACCAGCCGACCCCCTGGGTGTCATTGATCCGGCTGGCAACGTGAACACGGGGCGAGGCCGCGCGCCCGCGCCTCTGACAGCGTTATACCCTGCGCGTTGCCGCGTCGCGCGTGCGGGCACTCGGGCCGGTGATACTTCTTCCCGCTTTTCGTGACATAGACGCGGGCGTCAGACGTGCCGCTGGGCGCCGAGCTCGGCGCGGTTACGCGCGCACCCGGCGCGGTCTGCGAGGCCTGCGCCGCGGCCGCCTCATTGCCCCACCGCCCCTTGGCAGCGTGGCGCGCGTGGGCTTCGTACGCCGCAAACGCCGCGGCAAACCGGGCATCGACGTCCGCCGCCGTCGTCGCGTGGCCGCGCCGCAGCAATTCGAGGTTAATGAACAGCCCGTCCGGTACCCGGTACAGGTAGGCTGGCAGGCGCTCGTGCTGACCGGGTGCGGGCGGTTCGCCGACGAACTGCACGTACACCTGCTCCCCCGCCAGCAGGTCGTCCAGGAAGCGCAGCGCCGCCGCACCCTCGGGCAGCGCGGGAGACGGCACATCGATCCCGGCCAGGCCGAGGCGCCGCCCGTGGTCGTTCAGGCGCACGACGACGGTGTCGCCGCGGGCCACACGGATGACGCTGCCCGCGGCGAGGCTCGCCAGGTCGAGTGCGGGGACCGGCGGCAGAACCGGGGCCTGACTGCCGGTGGGCGGGCCGCCCTGGCCGGGCCAGGCCAGCAACACCGCAAGCACGCCGGCACGCGACCAGGCGGTGCACAGCATGAGTGTTCTCCCTGCGGGTCGGCCGACGGGGCCGGGGCGCGGCGCCCCGTCAGGACGGGCAGACCAGCTTGCCGCGTTTGATGACGTAGCGCACCCGCGGCCGACCGACGTGATAGAACCAATCGTCCAGATCCGGTGCGTCGAGCACGACCAGGTCCGCCTGATGGCCGACCGCGATCGCGCCCAGGTCGGCCTGCCGGTCGACCGCCGCCGCCGCGTTGGCCGTGCAGGCCACCAGCACCTCGTTCGGCAGCATTCGTAGCTGGCAGGCCGCGATGTTCATGATCCAGGGCAGCGCTTCGATCATGCACGACCCGGGGTTGAAGTCGGTGGCCAGCGCCACGGGCAGACCCGCCTCGATCAGCCGGCGGGCGGGACAGTGCGGGATCCCGAGAAAGAACGAGGTGCCCGGCAGCACCACGGCCACCGTGCCGGCCACCTGCAACGCGGAGAGGCCGTCGGCGTCGATGTGCTCGAGGTGGTCGGCCGAGACCGCTCGCAGCTCGCCGGCCAGCCCGGAGGCGCCGATCTGCGCGAGCTCGTCGGCGTGAATTTTCAGCTTGAGGCCGGCGGCGGCCGCATCCTGGAGGAGCCGGCGGGCCTGGTCGACCGTGAACGCGCCCCGGTCGCAGAAGATGTCGCAGAACTGCGCCAGCCTTTCGCGCGCGATCTGATTCAGCAGCGTGGGGCTGCCGACCGTCGCGAGAAACTCGTCCGGCCGGCCCTCGTACTCGGCCGGCAGGGCGTGCGCGCCCAGGTACGTCGGGATCAGCTCGACCGGCTGCAACCGGCCCAGCACGCGCATGGCGTGCAGTTGCTTCAGCTCGTGCTCAGGCGACAGGCCGTACCCGCTCTTGCACTCGACAGTCGTGACGCCGTGGGCCAGCATGCGGGCCAGCCGCGGGAGGCTGGCGTGAACCAGGTCGTCCACGCTGGCGCTGCGCACGGCCTGCGTGGTGGCGCGAATGCCCCCGCCGGCCTGCATGATCGACAAGTACGTTTCACCCGCGAGCCGGCGCACGAATTCGCCGGCACGCTGCCCGACGAACGGAATGTGCGTGTGGGGGTCGATCAGCCCGGGAATGACCGTGCCGCCGGAGGCGGAAAGCACCGGCGTGCCGGGCGGGTGCGGCGCGTCGGCCGCTGCGCCAAACCATGCGATCCGCCCGTCCTGTACGAGCACGGCGGCGCCGGTGAGCAACGGCACCTCGCGCATGCGCGGACCGGAGAGCGGCCCGGGCGGCACGACCGCCAGCGTACGGATGTCGGTGAGCAGCAGGTTCATCGGCGGTCGATCAGGACACGGCCGACCCGGGCGGCACCGCCGTCGTGGGCGCGAGGAGAACAACCTGGGATCGATCCGGAGTCGAGGCCGCCAGCAGCATGCCGTTGCTCTCGACGCCGCGCATCGTGCGCGGGGCGAGGTTCGTCACGACCACGATCTGCTGTCCGACCAGTGCCGCCGGATCGTAGTAGGCCCGGATGCCCGCGACGATCTGGCGCTGCTCGGTGCCCAGGTCGACTTGCAGGACGATCAGCTTGTCGGCGTTGGGGTGTGCCTCGGCACGCATGATCGTGGCGATCCGCAGCTCCACCTTGGCGAAGTCGTCGTATTGAATGGTCTCGGCCATCGTGGTTCTCCGCGCGGCTAGCGCTCGTTCAGGATGCGTTGCCGCAGGAACGTCACGTATTCGTGTTCCACCTGCCGCAGGTCGTCGGCAATAAAGCTGCGGAAGAGCGCTTCGCCCGGCGACACGGCCGCGGATTCCGCGAGGATGTGCTCGGCGCGCAACCGGACGGCCAGGTCGGGGTTTGCCAGCTCCCCGCACAGGCGCTCGAACCCGGCCGCGTACTTGCCGCCGGCGCCTTCCCGCAGGAACAGTGCGAGTCCCCAGACCTGGGCGTAGTAGGTGCCGACGCGCGCGGAGGTTTCGTGCACGACGTTTCCGGCGTGCGTGCTCAGCAGTTCGGTAAGCGGAAACAGGCGGTCGCGGAGCAGGGATTCCGCGAGCTGATTCCGCCGCTGCGGGTTGTACCAGGGGTCGAACTCGCGCAGTCCGTCGCCGGCCCAGCGCTGGCCCTCGCACATGACCGCCAGCCCCTCGTTAATCCAGGCCGGTACGGTCGGGCCGACGCAATGGTGAAGGTACTGGTGAAAGCCCTCGTGCGCCAGCAGCGGCCCCGTGATGGCGGGCGCCACGAACTGGATGAGCGACACGCCGTTTTCGGAGAAGCCGCCGTTGCGGATCTGCAGGTAGACCTCGGCCCGCGCGCCGGTGCGGCGGCGCGTTTCGCGGGCCCATTGCGAGCGCGTCGCGAACAGGTAGACCTGCATGCGGGCCTGCGGCTCGCGCGGCGAGGGGACCAGGGAGCGGTAGTGTGCGTAGGCGCGCTCGACGAGATCGGGAATCGTCTCGAGCTGGACGGGGTCGGTGACGGTCGAGTAGATCTCGTAGTGCGGCGTGGTGATCTTGCGGCCGGCGTGCGGGCCGTACTGCCACGATTCGATTTCGTATGCGGCCGGGGCCGTGTTGCGCTGTGACGTGCAGCCGGACAGCGCTGCGGCGACCAGCAGCAGCCCGGCGCCGGCCAGGCGAATCGGGTTGCGCATCAGCGTATCTCCACGTTGCCGCGGCCGCGCCGCACGCGGCCGATGACGTAGGCCTGCTCGCCCGCACGCTCGAGTTCGCGGATCACGACCCGGGTGGATTGCGGGCGCACCACCAGGGCGAAGCCGATCCCCATGTTGAAGACGCGGTAGAGTTCGGCTTCCTGCACGCCGTGGTGTTCGAGCAGGCCGTAAATGGGCGGGACGGGCCAGGAACCGCGCTGGAGCACGATGTCGCAGTTGGGCGGGATGGCGCGCGGCAGGTTGCCCGGCAGCCCGCTGCCGGTGATATGCGCCATCGCGGCGATCATCCGCTGGCGCCGGTAGCGCTTGAGCACCTGCTGGACAGGCCGAACGTAAATGCGCGTGGGACGCAGCAGCGCGTCGACGAGCGGCTCGCCCAGCGTGCGGTGTGGCGCATCGAGGTCGAGCCGCGCTTCCTCGAGCAGCAGCCGGCGGACGAGCGCGTAGCCGTTCGAATGCAGCCCGCTCGAGGCGATGCCGATGACCTCGTCGCCCACGCGCACGTGCTGCGGGCCGAGCATGCGTCGCCGCTCCACGACTCCGACCGCGAACCCGGCCAGGTCGAAGTGCCCGCGCCGGTAGAGATCGGGCATCTCGGCGGTTTCGCCGCCCAGCAAGGCACAGCCGGCCTGCTCGCAGCCGGTGACGACGCCGCGGACGATTTCGGCCAGGCGCTCGGGCGCGACCCGGTGCACCGCGAGATAATCGAGGAAAAACAGCGGTTCGGCCCCGCAGCACAGCAGGTCGTTGACGTTCATCGCGACCAGGTCGATGCCGATCGTGTCGAGACGGCGCGCCTGCATCGCGATCAGGATCTTGCTGCCGACGCCGTCGGTGCAGCCGACGAGCACCGGCTCGCGGTAATTGCGCGCGAAGAGCCGCTCGTCGTAGTCGAGGCGGAACAGGCCGGCGAACGCGCCGTGGCTTTCCAGGACGCGCGGTCCATACGTCCGCCGGACCAGCGGACCGATCAGCTCTTCGAAGCGGTCGGCCGCCTCGAGGTTTACGCCGGCGGCGCGGTACGTCGGTTCATTCAACGTCGATTGCGCGGTGCGGGTTTTCACGCGCGGCAGTCTAACGCCGCCGTCAGAGACGCTCCAGAGCGCCGGCTCCCGTCGGCTTGTGACGCCGATTTCACCGTCCGCGCGTACGGCGCCACCCTAGACTCAGCCGGCATGAGCTTGTCGCAAAGGAGCAACAGATGGTCCTTCTGAAGTGGGCGGCAGTCGCGTTCGTCCTCGCCATCATCTTCGGCGTGTTCGGCTTTGCCGGTATCGCCGAGGGCTTCGCGGACATTGCGGCTTTCCTGTTCTACGCCTTCCTGATCATCGTGGCGATCCTGGTGATCGCGGGACTGGTGCTGTTCCGCAAGGTCACGTGAGGCGGGCTCGAGACGCCCCGAGCTGGCGAGCCGCGGTTCGATATGAAGGCGTCGATTGCCGCAGTGCCAACGCATCGACGTGATGTGCTGACGGACGGCGCAGCCCTCGGCCCGGCCGGACCCGCACTGGGTTCCGCCGGGCCGCTCAGATCACGTCAGCGCCGCCGCGCGCTACGGCTTCTTGGATTTGTCCGGATAAGGCGGCGGCTCCGGCAGCTTCGGCGGGTCGGTCTTCAGGCGCTGTAGCACGTTCTGAATCGCCGCATCGAGCTGCGCGTCTTTGCCCCGCATCACGTCGGCGGGCATGTTCTGCACCTCGATGTCGGGGTCGACGCCGTGGCCCTCGATGAGCCAGCGGCGGTCGAGTCCATACAGGCCGAACTGGGGCGGAGTGACCCCGCCGCCGTCGACCAGGTCCTGGTGCGCCTCGATGCCGATCGCGCCGCCCCACGTGCGCATGCCCAGCACGGGTGCGAGCTTCTTGATCTTGATCGCCTCGGCGAAGAATTCGCCGTTCGAGCCGGTATCCTCGTTGATCACGACGACCATCGGGCCCTGGAAGCAGCGCTCCGGGTCGCGGACCGCCTTGCCCTCGCGCGGCTGGGTCATGGCCCAGTGCACGCGTTCCAGGCGATCGATGATCATGTCGCCCGTGAACCCGCCGCCGTTGTAGCGCTCGTCAATCACGAACGCGTGACGCGTGTGCTGCGGGTACCAGTACCTGGCGAACTCGACCAGGCCATTGCCACCCATGTCGGGGATGTGGAGATAGCCCACCTGGCCGTTGGTCTGTTCGTCGACGTACTTGCGGTTCTTCTCGACCCACTCGCGGTAGCGGA
>CAZVRR010000267.1:0-5780 GCA_964629745.1 uncultured Planctomycetales bacterium
GGCTACTTCCTGCTGGTGCACCACCTCGACGACATTCGCCTGCCGGCGGTCTGGAATGGCTGGCTGCACGCACACCTGGCCTGGCTCTTTCCCTTCGGCTGGCGCGGCGTGACTTGGGAGCCCAATTGGACCGGCTCGCACCTCGAGCTCTTCGACATTGCCTTCGAGCGGTCGCACGTGATCGGGACCGCCTATCTCGTCATGCGCATGGTCAGCTACTTTTCCGAGATCCGGCGCGGCACTCTGCCCGCGGCGCGGCGCAACCTGCTCAACTTTCTCGCCTGGTTGTGCTACGCCCCGACGCTGATCCAGGGTCCGCTCGAACGCTACGCGGAGTTTCATGCGCAGCTCGAGACGAGCCGGCAGCGCCGCGGAGCCCCGGCGCTGGTGACCGGGGCGCTGCGCATGCTGATGGGAGTGGCCAAGCTCGCATTCTACCAGGGCTGGCTCGTGCCCTGGGGCGAGCACTACGGCGTCTTCAGCAGCCGGCTGATCGACCACCCGGAGCAGCTCGGCTCCTGGTTCCTGTTCTTCGCCATACACCTGCACGTGCTCGGTCTGTATCTCATCTTCAGCGGATACTGCGACCTGGCGATCGGCATGTCGCGCGGGATCGGGTACCGGGTGATCGAGAATTTCAGCTATCCCTGGATCGCGCGCAGCCTGGCGGAGATGTGGCGGCGCTGGCACATCAGCCTGTCGTTCATGCTGCGCGACTACATCTACTTCCCCCTGCTGCGGGCCCGCTGGAACAACCTGGCGGCGCTGCTGATCACCTTCGGCATCTGCGGTGTGTGGCACAGCCTGGATGCAAAGTACACGACCTGGGGCCTGGTGATGGGGCTCCTGGTGGCGGTCAACCAGCGCTGGTCGCGCTGGATGCGCCAGCTCGATCGCACACCGCACCGCCCGCTCGCGCGGCTGCGCCGGCGCTGGCTGGGGCTTCAGCCCCTCCCGCAGCTATGCGCATGGCTGCTGACGATCAACGTCTTCGTGATGTCCGGCTGGATCTGCCTGTGGGGCTGGCCCGCACTCGGCGTGCTGCGCGAACTCGCGCACCGCATGCTCGCTGCCGCTTCCGGGCCGTAAATAGAACCGGGGAGCCGGGCGGAAGCGCCGCGGCACCCCGGAAGATCAGCTCGCAGCGATGTGGCGCCGGCCGCGGACTACCGTCGCCGCAGCATCAGCACCCCCGCCAGCGCCAGCAGCCCCAGGCTGGCCGGTTCCGGTACGACCAGTCGAATGATCGCTCCGGACTCGACCCCGAGGTTGTCCAGCAGGTTCACTTCGAGATACACGTAACCGTCTTCTGCCAGGTCGAGACCGGGCCCCACGGAAGCGCTGGCGCCGAAGTCGCTCACGGTATAGTCAGCCACGCCGTCGCCATTCACATCCAGCTCATCGCCCGTGCCCAGCAGGTGGATCGAGCTGGCCAGATCGTCGCCGGGTCCGAAGAACAGGTGCTCGTCGCTGCTGCTGCCCCACATGTGCACGACCTGGTCGAGGTCATTGATGCTGGCCGCACGAATCGAGTAGCCCGACAGCAACTGCACGCCATCCAGCGTGTCGCCTTCCCGAACGCCGATAATGCCGTTGTAGGCCACGTAAACGTCACTCGCCGTGTCGCCGCTGGTGTCGCCGGTGATGACGTAATTGCCGGCGTTGTTGATGGCGACCGCGTCGAAGCCGGCCCAGTTGTCGCCCTGGCCGGTCGGCGATCCTTCCTGCGCCACGAAGGCACCGTCGACATACACGTGTATATCATTGGCGCTGGAGCCGGTGGCCATGTCGAGCACGTGAATGTGGTGCGCGTCGTTGTTGGAAACCCAGTAGTCAAAGTTGCTCGCCGAGGTCTCGATCGCCTTGCCCTCGATCACGTCCCCGCCGCTCAGCACGGCGACGATCGACGCGGGATTCGTCGGGTCGGTCGCCTTGAAGAAGTGCCGGTTCGACGTGGAGCCGGTCGGGGTATCGTCGCTGCCGCCGATCCAGTAGGCGGTGCCGTTGGGCAGCATCGTCGGCCGGCTGTTGAACCGGCTGTACAGGCCCGGGAGCGCCGGAATCGGCTGCTGGGCCGCCAGCAGGAGCCCGCCATGCGTGTAGACGGCGTCATTGCCGTCCGCACTCGGGCTGTAGATAAACCCCGCCGTGTCGCTGATGCCCATGGTGCTCTCGCCACCCGTCAAGGGGGTCCCGGCACTGCCGGAAAGAAACACCGGGCCGCTCTTCCACCACACGAAACGCTGGCTGTCCGCCAGCGCGCCCACGAATCCGACGTTCCCCGCGCCGTCGGTGAAGGGGGCGTTCAGCGTGGAAACCGTCGACGGACCGATGACATCCCCTTCGGCCACGATCACTGCACCCGCCACGAGATCCGCCCACACCGCAGTCCCCAGCGTCGGCGCAACAAATAGAATGATTGCGAACCGCACGAGCATCTCTCACCTCCTGATGCGCACGAAATGGCAGCCGCATCGGCGACTGCGTCTTTGGACCAGTGCAGCTTACTCGAATGGGCCCGCCGACTGCAACCCGAATCAGCACCCGGCCGCGGCCCGGTCGGACTCGCGCCGCACAATCACCGCGGTCAGATCGTCGGCCTGCGGATTGGCGCCGCAGAACTCACGGATCTTCTCGTGCAGCGTCTGGATGACACGGGTGGGCGGCTGGTGCTGCTCGGCCTGGATGTGCCGCACCACGCGCTCGCAGCCGAACTCTTCGTCCGCCGGGTCGCGCGCCTCGTAGAAGCCATCCGTCAGCAGCACGAGCGCGGTCCCCGGCGCGAACGTGATGCGCGAGATCTCATAATCCGTGTCCGGCAGCACCGCCAGCGGGGGTCCGGTGGCGTTCTGAATCTCCGTGCCCGCCGGCGTCACCAGCAGCAGCGGACCTTGCCCCGCGGAGACGAACTCGAGCACGTGGGTCACCGGATCGAGGATGCCCAGGAAGGCGGTCACGAACCGGTCGCCCGTCAAGTCCTCGGCGAGCAGGCGGTTCACACGCTCCGCGAGGACCCGCAGATCGCTGGTCATGCTCAGCATGGCCCGCGTCAGCGAGCGACACTGCGCGATAATCAGCGCGGCCCCGATCCCATGACCCGTGGCATCCGCCAACAGCACGGCGAGCCGGCCGTCCGCCAGCGGAATGAAGTCGTAGCAGTCGCCGCCCGTCTCGTCGGCGGAGCGGTTCCAGCCGGCAATGCGATACCCTTCCACCGTCGGCTGCTGGGCCGGCAGCAGGTTCTGCTGGATGCGCCGGGCGATCTCCAGGTCGCGCGCGATGCGCTGCTTGTCCGCGTATTCCTGGAGCAGTCTCCAGCGCTGCAGCGCCACCCCCGCCTGCGCGGCGAGCAGCTCGGCCATCTTCTCATCCTGCTCGACAAACGCGCCCCCCTCTTTGTTCAGCGCCTGCAGCACGCCCATCAGCTTGTGGTCGAGGCTCTCCAGCGGCACCGTGAGCAGGCTGCGGGTGCGGAAGCCGGTCTCCTGATCGACGGCGCGGTTGAAACGCGGGTCGGCGTAGGCGTCCGGCACGTTGATGATGCGATGCTGACTCGCCGCCGCCCCCGCGATGCCCAGGTCCGCGGAGAAGCGGATCGATTCGACGTTGGTCGCCACGCGGCTTGTAAACTCGTGCCGTTGCGGATCGTAGAGGAAAACCGTCGCACGCGCGCAGGACAGCACGCGACACGCCGCCGAAATGATCCGCTGCAACAGCGCATCCAGATCCGTCGTCAACGCCATTTCGCGCGTGACATCCAGGATGCAGCGCAGTCGGGAAATCTGCTCGGCAGTGTCGTTCATGTGCCGTTCTCACCGGCGGATGAGTAGTCTGCACCGCGGCCCGCCATCCCTGCAATGCCCAGCGCTTCCAGGATCGACGCGTTTGCGGGCGGCATCGCGAGCATGCGAAGCTCATCAGCCGTCACCCACCGGCATTCCACGCTGGCCAGCGCCTGCGCCAGGCCGCTGATCCGCTGACACAGCACCGGCGCGAGACGCACATGCCGGTCCGGGTACTCGTGCGCAATCCGGTCCAGCACCCGCACCGCCACGGCTTCGACGCCGCACTCCTCGCGCAGCTCACGCACCGCCGTCTGTGGCGGATCTTCGCCCGGCTCGCACTTGCCGCCGGGGAATTCCCAGAACCCGCCCAGATGAACATGTGCCGGCCGCCGCGCCACCAGCCAGCGCCCGCCGTCCGACACGAGCGCGACCGCGACATCGATGACCGGCTTCGTCAACGCGCACCGTTTCTCATCGGACGCGCCTCGCGGGCCGAACACCGGCCGCTTTGACCACCTGACAGCTCCGGTTTCTCTCCGCAGCGCGTCCGGAATGGCGGGTATTCTACCGGAAGGCGACAGCGACGCAAGTTCTTTATTTAGATGGATTTGCGAAAAAACGGGGCGGCGGTCAATATCGGCTGGTGATTGTGGACACCCCCCACCCCATCTGCTATAGTGCGCGCGGCCGGGTGAGAAGCCCGCCTGAAACCGGGAAATACGGCTGTTCTAGCCGTGGCGCACTTCCGGAGCCGTCCGGCAACGGTTCGGCTCCGGAAGTTTTTTTGATGGCACCCGGGATGGCACGTCGCCGGTGCAGTGCATACCGTTGGCAGCATGAACACTGACGCGACGTCGCGGCGCAGCGTCCTGGTAGCGACGGTGAGCGGCGTGCACGCCATCTGCCGCGAGCATGTGGCGATCGACCTGGTGGTGGCGGGGTTTCCGGCGTCCGATCCGGGCCAGTTCGTTCAGATCCGTTGCGAGACCCGCGCCGACGACGTCGAACACGAGTCACCCTGGCCGGACGGCGGCTTTCCCGTGCTGACCGGACCGCAATGGCGGGGGCGCCAGCCGTACCTGCGCCGGCCGTTCAGCATCGCCGACCAGTGGGCTGACGAAGCCGGCACGCCGTTTCTGCGCGTGATTTCGCGCGCCGTCGGACCGGGCACGCAATGTCTCGCCGGACTCCGCGCGGGGGCGCCCCTGGGCCTGATCGGCCCGCTGGGACGCGGATTTCGCATTCCGCCGGTCGGCGTGCCGCTCGTGCTGATCGGCGGCGGAGTCGGAATTCCGCCGCTGCTGTACCTCACGCGGCGCCTGCGCGAACTCGGGCATGTCGATGTCACGGTCATCGTGGGCGCTACGCGCGGCGACCTCCTGCCGGTCACGTTCCGTGCGCCGCCGCCGACGGATGGGACGCCGCATCCGTGTCTCGAGCTGCCGGGCGGACCGTATGCGGCGGTGGTGACGACCGATGATGGGGGCGCGGGAATGCGGGGCGTCACCACTGACGCGCTGGTGCGCTGGCACGAAGCGCGCGGACGAACGGCCCGCGGCGCCGTCGTCCTCGCCTGCGGACCCGAACCGATGCTGCAAGCCGTCGCGCACCTGACGCGGGTGCTGGGCCTGGAGTGCCAGCTCTGCATCGAGCGCAACATGGGCTGCGGCCTGGGAACCTGCCTCTCCTGCATCGTGCGGCGCTTCGATGCTTCGCGTCCGGCGGGCTGGTCGTGGGCACTGACCTGCGCCGACGGCCCGGTGTTCGCGCGCGACGAGCTACTCGACTATCGCGCGGCCGCGCCCTCATAATACGGCTGACTCAAGGAGGAGCTGCCATGCGCGCATGTCCCGGCGGCCCGGCACTGTGGCTGGCGAGCCTGGCGCTGTTGGGCGCAACCGGCTGCCAGACGGTTCCACTGCGGTTCCTGAACCTGATCGGACTCAATCGCAATCCCCTGATCATCGGCATCGTGGCCGACTCGCGCGCGGGCGC
>CAZVRR010000268.1:0-5765 GCA_964629745.1 uncultured Planctomycetales bacterium
GCCCAGCGGTGCGGGAAGCGCTCGGCGGCCTGGCGCGCGATGCCCGCGCCGCCGCAGAGGCCCTCCCACGAGCCGACCTTGCCGAACGCGCGCGGTCCGGTTTCGGCGAGGCGCAGGTGGCCGACTTCGCCGGCCAGGTCGCAGGTGCCGCGGTACAGCCGGCCGTCCAGGATCAGTCCGCCGCCGAACCCGGTGCCCATGGTGAGAAAGATCACGTTGCGCAGCCCGCGCGCGGCGCCGAAGTACCATTCCGCCAGCGCGCCGGCGTTGCCGTCGTGTTCGACGAACACCGGCAGGCCGAACTGTTGCACCAGCAGGTCGCGCAGCGGGATGTTGTCCCAGTGCGGCAGGTTGGGCGGCGACTTGATGATGCCCCGCGCGATGTCGAGCGGTCCGCCGATGGATACGGAGATCACTTCCGGCACGTGGCCGCTGCGCGCCGCGCGCTCGCCCACGAGCCGGGCGCCGGCGCAAATCTCCGCGAAGCTCGTGTCGAACCCGCGCTGGGGCGCGGTGGCCAGCACGTGTCGATCATGGATACGGCCGGCGGCATCGCCGAGCACGATGGCGGTCATCGTGCCGCCGATGTCGAACCCAAGCATGTACGGACTCGTGCTCACGCGACGTGCAGCGCGTCGATGACGTTGGTTCGTGATGCATGCCGGGCCGGAAGGATGCCGGCGAGGATGCAGAGGCCGACGGTCAGGCCGACGGCGGCGGACACCATCGGCCACGGAATGGCCAGGGTGGTTTCGAACCCGGAGAAGCGCACGGTCATGCGACTGACGTTCCAGGCCAGGTGCACGCCCAGCGCCAGGCCCAGCGCGCTGCCCAGCGCGCCGAGCACGAGCGCCTCCCCGATCACCATGCGCAGGATCAGCCCGCGCGTGGCGCCCACCGCGCGCAGGATCGCGAGTTGCCGCGTGCGGCTGGTCACGTTGGCGGTCATCAGGTTGGCCACGCCGACCGCGGCGACGATCAGCGCGACCGCCGGCACCGCGGTCAGCAGGTACGTGACGTTATTGAGCTCGGCATCGATCTGATCCTTCAGGGCGCGGGCGGTGCCGTAGAAAGCACTGTAGGCCCCGATCTCGTTGCGCAGCTCGCGGAGCAGCGTCTCCTCGCGCGCACTCTCCCAGCGGGCGGCGCGCGGCACCCGGCGGTCGTAATGCTCGTCGAGCAGGCCCGCCGCCTCCGGCGAGCCGCGCGGCGGCGGCCAGTCGGGGGGGAGTTCGGCGGGCGGCAGGTCGAAGTTGAGCAGGACCAGCCGCACGTGGTCCAGCCCAAAGTACCGCTTCAGGTCCGCATTCGTGCCGATGACCGATCCGACCGCGACGACACGCAGCTCGCTTTGCGCCTGGAAGAAGCTGGCCGCGATGTCCAGGGCCGGCGAGTCGACGACGCCCGCGATCTTGAACGTGCGCCAGCCCCGATCGCCGAACCAGACCTGTACGGTATTCGTGATCCCCTGGTCCGGGTCGGCGACGACGCCCTTGTGGCGGCTGCGGGCGAAATCGACGGCGACGAGCAGGTACCCACCCTCCTTGAGCAGCCGGCGGGCCGTCTCCTCGTCGCCCTCGATGAACTCGAGCTTGACCATGTCGAGGAACGAGTCCGGGTCGCAGCCGACGAACCAGGTCGCCGAATGAAACACCTGCGCCTTCATCGCCTCCGGGTTCTTCTCCTCGACGATGACGTTCAACGCGTTCGCCAGCGTGAACTCGCGCACGTCCGGATGGCGCGCCAGGCGGTCGGCGATCTGGTCGGGCGACATCGGCAGTTCGTCGAAGTTCCAGACGAACGCTTCGGGGAACTGCTTGGGGAACTGCCAGCCGGCGCGGAAGCTGCGGTTCAGCACAACCAGCGTCACGATCAGCGACAGGCCGACCATCAGCCCGCAGACGATGCCGGCGGAGCGCCAGACGGCCAGGCCGACCTGGTCCTGGAGCAGCCGCGTGCGGACGCCGACCAGGCGCGCGACGAGCAGCACGGCGGGCCGGCCGAGGATCCACACGAGCAGGGGCGCCGCCAGCGCATACACGAAGTACAGGAGCACGACCGACGTGGCGGACCAGTGCACGAACTGGAAGTTGCGCTGCACCTTGTACGCGACGATGGCGGCCTGGAGGAGCAGCACCGCCCCGGCCAGCAGGGCCGCCAGCAGCAGCGGGAGGCGGCGCGCGGGGCGGGCGCGGGGCCGGGCGGCTTCGAGCGGCGAGACGCGCAGGGCGGCGATCGCCGGCAGGCTGGCCGCGACCAGGGTCGTCACGAAGCCGGCCACCACGGCCAGCCCGATGCCGCGCCAGCTCACGACGAACTCGCCCACGTAACCCGGCACCATCCAGACCGTCAGGCGCGTGAGCAGCAGGCCCAGGGGAATTCCGAGCAGGATCCCCATGAGGCCCAGCGGCACGACTTCCACGAGCACGAGCGTCGCGAGCTGCGCGCCCGTCACGCCGATGCAGCGCATCAGCCCGAGCTGCGCAATGCGCTCCAGCATGCCCATGCTGAGCGTGCTCAGAATGATGAAGAGCGCCGTGAGCATCGCCACGCTGCTGAGCAGCGCGAGGATGACCTCCTGCTGCTGCTGCGCCAGGTTCACCTGCCGCATCCGCGCCTCGGCACTGCGCACGTTGGCGCGGGCGTTCTGCTCGCGGACGATCCGGCGGACCTTGAGCGTCGTCGCCGCGACGGCCTTGTCGCTCGCGTCGCGCAGCACCAGGTCGACGCTCGTCACGAAGCCGGTCTTGAAGTTGACTTCCTGGAGCACGGGCAGGCGCACGAGCGCCATCGGCGGCTGAAACCGCGCGATGCGCCGCCGCTCCGTCAGGCCCACGATTTCCAGCGGCACCTGCGTGTCGCCGGACTCGTTCCATGCCACCAGGTAGTCGCCGGGGCCGACGCCCTGTTCCTGGGCGTAGGCTTTCTCCAGCACGCATGCGTAGCGGTCGTCGGCGCGCAGCATGCGGCCGTCGCCGGGCTTGATCTCGTAATCGCGGACCGCGAACTCCGTCGCGAGATCGATGCCGTGGTAGTCGACTTCCGGCGAACTCCATGGATCGTAACGCTGCTGCGGCGCATATTCGGTCCGGCGGACCACCCGGCCGCGGAGGCGCTGCACCAGCAACGGGTTGAACGTCTCGACGTTGGGCAGTTCCTTGACCGCCTCCACGCGGCGCAGGGCGAACTGTCCGTACTTCCCGTAGTGCGATTCGATGTTGATGTGGCTGCGGCCGACGTACCCGCCCGCCCAATTCATCACGGTCTGCCGGACCGATTCGTAGCAGCAACTGACCCACACGACGGCGCCGACGCCCAGGGCGATCGCCAGCAGGGCGCCGAGCGTGCGGACGCGCTTGACCTGCCAGTTTCGAACCGCGAGCTGGGGCCAGCGCCGCATCACGGCGGATCCTTCGAGCCGGGCGCGCGCGGCGCCGCGCGCGGCTTGCGCCCCGTCAGGACGTCGCGGATCACGTCGGCCACGATCAGCCAGGCGAAGCCGAGGGCGACAATGGCGCCCAGTGCCCCGATCGTCACGCCGGAATTCAGAAACCAGGCCAGCAGGAACAGCAGAATGAGGGCCACGGCGATGATGACGTGCACGGCGCTGGCGGCGCGCGCCGGGCGCCCTCGCGCGGAACAGCGATCAGCCGTCTTGTCCCGAGGCAGCATCCCGGCACCCCGTGTTCAACCGGTCAATTGCTGGTAATTCGTCGAAACGTAGCCGGCGTCGCCCGAGCCGTGCGGGGTGAGCTCGCCGATCACGCACCCATCCTTGAGCACGAGGACGCGATCGGCATACGCCGCCCCCAGTGCTTCGTGCGTCACCATCAGGATCGTCTTGCCCTGCTCCTTGGCAATCTTCCGCAGGAGCTGCCAGATTTCCACCGACTGGCGCGAGTCGAGGTTGCCGGTCGGCTCGTCCGCCAGGATGATCGCGGGGTCGTTCAGCAGGGCCCGCGCGATGGCGACGCGCTGCTGCTCGCCACCCGAGAGCGCCTCGGGCCGGTGATCCATCCGCTGCTCGAGATGCACGGCGGCCAGCAGTTCCTCCACCCGGTTGCGGTAGGCCTCCGTCGGGCGCGCGTCGACCAGCAGCGGCAGCGCCACGTTTTCGGCCGCGGTCAGGGTAGGGAGCAGGTTGTATTCCTGGAAGATCACGCCCAGCCGCCGGCGGCGAAACAGCGTGCGCTGCCGGTCGGATAAGGTACCGATGTTCACGTCCTCGACCAGCACGCTCCCGGACGTGGGCGGCGTGAGGCCGCCGATGAGGTAGAGCAGCGTGCTCTTGCCCGACCCGGACGCGCCCATGATCGCGGCGAACGAGCCGCGCTGAATCTCGAAGTTCACCCCCGCCAGGGCCGTCACGGGCCGGCCCGAGGTCGTGTAGACCTTCTGCAAGTCGCGCGCGGCCACGACCACGGGCGCGGAAGTTTCGACCGGCTGCGGGCTCGCCATCTGCATCGCGCGAAGTGTAGACCGCCGCACACGCGCGCTCAATGCGCGGCGTGCGGGGAGTCTCCGCCGCCCGCCCGCCCCCGGGCCGGAAGGGTGCAGTACAATCGAGTTATGCCAGCTTCCACGCCCGACTTGGCTCGCGTGCGCCTCGAGGTGCGAGGACAGGTCCAGGGTGTCGGATTTCGTCCGTTTGTCTATCGCGTGGCCACCGCGCTCGGCTTGGCGGGTTTCGTGGGCAACGACACCAACGGTGCGTTCATCGAGGTCGAGGGGCCGCGGGCGGGCCTGGAGCGCTTCGAGGCCGAACTCGTCGCGCGGTTGCCGCCGCTGGCCCGCATTTCCGAGCTGCGACGCGTCGAGCTGGCGCCGTGCGGCACGGTCGAGTTCCAGATCCAGGCTTCCCAGCGCGATCCCGACCGCCGGCCGGAAGTGACGCCGGACGCGGCCACCTGCCCGGATTGCCTGCGCGAGCTGTTCGACCCGGCGGATCGGCGCTTCCGCTACCCTTTCATCAACTGCACCAACTGTGGGCCGCGCTACTCGATTATCCGCACGGTGCCTTACGACCGGCCGGCGACGACGATGGCCGTCTTCCCGATGTGCCCCGCCTGCGCCCGCGAATACACCGATCCCGCCGACCGGCGCTTTCACGCGCAGCCCAACGCGTGCCCGGTCTGTGGGCCGCAGGTGCAGTTGGTCGACGCCGCCGGCGGGGAGCTCGCGACAGCCGACGAGGCCATCCGCGCCGCGGCGCGGCTCCTGGCCGACGGGGCGGTCCTGGCGCTCAAGGGGATCGGCGGGTATCACCTGGCCTGCCGCGCGGACCGCGCGGACGTCGTCCAGGGTCTGCGCCGCCGCAAGCTGCGCGACGGGAAGCCGCTCGCGTTGATGGCCGGCTCGCTTGAGCAGGCGGGGCGGATCTGCGTGCTGACTGCGGCGGAGCGGGACGCGCTGCAATCGCCCGCCGCCCCGATCGTGCTGGCGGCGCAGCGCCCCGACAGCGGCATCGCGCCGGGCGTCGCGGAAGGCGTGGCCACCTTTGGCGTGATGCTGCCGTATGCGCCGGTGCACCACCTGCTGTTCGCGGAGGGTCTCGGGCCGCTCGTGATGACGTCGGCGAATCTGGCCGGCCAGCCGCTGACGTATCGCGATGAGGACGCGCGCGCCGAGCTGGCTGACGTGGCGGATGCGTTTCTCACGCACAACCGCGAGATTTTCCGACCGATCGACGATTCGGTCGTGCTGCCCGCCGGCGCGGCGTGTGCGCCGCTTCGTCGCGCGCGCGGCTATGCGCCGCGGCCGCTGCG
>CAZVRR010000269.1:0-5761 GCA_964629745.1 uncultured Planctomycetales bacterium
AAGCCGGCGAGGCCGAAGACTTCGCCGCGCTGAATCTCCAGGTCGAGCGGGCCCACGGTGCCGCGGCGCCCCAGGCGACGCGCCACGAGCAACGCGGCCCGCGGCGGCCGCCGGCCCGCGGCCTGCGCCGACTGCGCCTCCGACAGCAGGGCGCCGGGATCCTGGCCCGTCATGTGCGCAACCAGCGCGGTGCGCGGCAGGGACGCGGTCTCGAACTGGCCCACGCGGCGCCCGTTCCGCAGCACGGTGATCCGGTCGGAGATCTCGTACACCTGCTCGAGAAAGTGCGTGATGAAAAGAATGCCCAGGCCCTGCTGCTTCAGGCGGCGCATCACCGCGAAAAGCTGCGCGACTTCCGCGGCGTCAAGGCTGGACGTGGGCTCATCGAGAATCAGGACGCGCGGCGGGGCCTGGGCGGCGAGCGCCGTCGCGCGCGCCGGCTCCGGCGGCAAAAGGGCCCGCGCGATGGCCACAATCTGCTGGATGGCGATCGAGCAGGCATTCAGCGGCTGGCAGACGTCGACGTCCAGATCCAGCTCGCGCAGCAGGGCGGCGGCGCGGCGATTCATCGCGCGCGGGCGAATCCACCAGGCACGCCCCGGCTGGCGGCCGAGCAGGATGTTCTCCGCGATGCTGAGGTAGGGCACCAGGTTGATCTCCTGGTACACGGTGCGGATGCCGAGCGCCTCGGCTCGCAGCGGCGAACGCGGCGCGATCGGGACGCCGTCCAGGCGCATCGTGCCCGCGTCCGGCGGCACCACGCCGGTGAGAACCTTGATCAGCGTCGACTTGCCGGCGCCGTTCTGTCCGAGCAGGGCGTGAATCTCGCCGGCCTGGAGCGTGAAATCGACCTGGTCCAGGGCACGCACGCCGGGGAAGGACTTGCTGATGGCGCGAAGCTCGAGCAGCGCAGTGGTCATCGCGGCGCCAGGATAGCAGTGTGCAAGCTGTGCGGCGAATGCCGCAATCGGCGGCCGCTACTCCAGCTTCCACTCCAGGATGCCCGCCGAAAAACCTTCCTGGAGCTGCACCTCGATCCGCAGGTGCGTGGCCGCGAGCGGGTCGAACGCGAGCGTGCTGTAGCCGTCGCGAACGGTCGTCGGCTGGCCGGTGGCAACGGGGCGCCACTCGTCGGCGGACGCCGCCTTGTAAAGCAGGCGCCAGGACGCGGGCAGGCGGCAGCGCCCCGTCGGGCTGTCGTCGAACCAGTAGACCTGGACGCGGCCCACCGTTCGTGGCTGGCCAAACTCGTACTGCACCCACTCGGTCGTCCCCTGGCGCGGCCACCAGGTGAAGCGCGGGATGGCCTGGTCGTTGGACGCGGTCGGCTCGAGTCCGTCGCTCAGGGCGGCGGTCGAGTCGCTCTGCCAGACGTGCGAGGCTGATGCGGGCAGCGGGTCTTTCGCGGTCGCGGGCGGCGCCCATTCGTGGGCCTCCGCTGCGTCGCTCGCCAGGGGAAACGCCGAGATGCGCAGCCGGGCACAACCGAGCGGGATCAGCTCGACGGTTTCGATGGGCTCGGCGGTTTTCGCCGGACCGGCCTGGAGCGGCCCGACCAGGCCCTTGGCGTCCTCCTGCCAGCCCGGGATGCGCCGCGCCTGTGCCTTCAGGACGATCGGGGCGGCTTCGGGTGTGAAGGGTTGTTCCGACTCGGGCCACGGGCGCTGCTGAACCTCGATCGAATTGAGCTTGTCGGCGACCAGGCCGTAATTCCACGGCGAGGCGGGGTGCAGCTCGGTCGCCGGCCACTCGTCGCTCCCGCCATAGCGTTCCCATTTTTCGCGAATTGCCAGGGAGTAGGTCAGCGGGCCGCGGTCGATCGTGACGGCGTCGTGGTTGGCGGGCCAGCGCCGGATGCTCGGCGCCATGGGCAGGGTGATCGTCACACGGTCGCCGTCGCGCCACGTCTGATCGAGCCAGGCGAATCCCTGCCGCGTGGGCTGGACCGGAACGGGGCGCTCGTTCACGCTGACCAGGGGCTCGCTCCAGGCTGGAATCCGGACGTGCAGGGGAAACCGTACCGGCCGCGCCGTATGGATCTCCAGCTCGATCCACTCGTCGAAGGGATAGTGCGTTTCCTCGGTGATCGTCACCTCGCTGCCGTCCCCGACCTGCGCCGTCACGCTGCACGGCGCGTACATCACGGCGGCCAGCCCGTTGTCGGGCGTGGCGAGCCAGAGATGCTCGGCGAAATAGGGCCAGGCGTGCGCCACGTTGTGCTGGCAGCAGCGGTAGCTGTGCGGGTTGAAGCTGAACATGTCGCCGGCGTTCTCAATCCCGGGCGACTTGCTCCGGCGATCGCAGCGGACGAGGTTGGGCGCGGTCAGGTAATGCAGCGCCTTGAGATCGGCCGTCATCGAGGCAGGCAGCGAGTTGAACGCAATCTCCTCGCAGAGGTCGGCCCATTTGCCGTCGCCGTCGATCTTGAGCAGCATCTCGAACGAGAGCATCAGCTCGGCCCACGTGCACGTCTCGGTGCCCTGGCGCGGGTCGGTGAAGCCGGGGCGGCAGTTCTCGTCGGCGCCGAAGCCTCCGCCGGGGACCTGGCCGTAGACGTTCATCACGTCGCGGTAGCGTTGCCAGGCGGCGGCGTGGTGCAGCTCGTCGTGGGACTGCTGCCAGTACACCGCCGGTCCGCGGAAGGCCTGGGCGATGTTGACGCCATGCCAGTTGGCTACGCCGACGGTCCAGTTCGCGGTGCGGCGATGGATCTTGTGCGCCAGCTCGAGGAGCCATGGTTCGCCGGTGCGGTTGTAGAGCCAGTAGACGCTGGCGAGGTTGTCGGCGGCGCGCTGCTGCTGCCAGAAGGGGACGAGGAACTCGCCCTCGGGGGCGGCGAGTTGCCAGCGGAAATAGCGGGTCATGAAGTCGAGCACGCGCGGATCGCCGCTGAACTCGTGCCAGCTCTGGAGGGCCGCGAGCATGATCATGTGCGGCCAGAGGTCGGGCTTGCCGTCGAGGCTGGTCAGGTTGGCGCGCGGGCCGAAGTAGCCGTCGTCGCGCTGGCTGGCCAGGGCGCCTTCGATCCAGAGGCGCGCCTCGTCGATGATGCGCCGATCGCGGAGCACGTAGCCGAGGTCGCCGAAGCCCTTGAGCCAGTAAGGCACCTCTTCCCAGCCGTGGTCCCCGACGCCGTCGGGGCTGAGCCAGCCGTTGCCTTCCTTGGCGAGAAACTTGCTGATCTCGGGGAGACGGCCGGAGAAACCGGCGGCCTCGAGTTCGAGCTGGCGCCGGAGCCAGCCGCGCGGCTCGATCGCGCCCGGCGGGAGCTTGGCGAACGGGCTGGCGGCCAGGGGCGGCCGGTTGGACACGTAGAACGCGTTGGCCCGCGCGGCCGGGGGCGGCGGGGCCGGTTCCACGTCAGGGGCGGGGGGCATCGGTGCGGTCCAGGCCAGCGCAAGCAGCGTCCAGATCGGCATGGCGACCTCGTGGCGACATCAGTACTTCCGGGTCCCGATCACGTCCTGGGCGACGGACTGATCGAAGATCTGGTCTTTCACGACCGTGTTCTTCGGCACGGACTGGCCCGTGAGGATCTGCTCGACGGCGTCGAACGCGAGCGGCCCGAGCAGCGGGTTGCATTCGACGGTGGCGTTGAGCTTGCCATCGATCATGGCCTCGAACGCGGCCCGGACCCCGTCGATCGAAACGATCAGCATGTCCTGGCCCGGCTTGAAGCCCGCGGCCTCGATGGCCTGGATGGCGCCGAGCGCCATGTCGTCGTTGTGGGCGTAGACCGCCTGGATGTTCCGGCCCTCGGCCTTCAGGAACGCCTCCATGACTTCCTTGCCCTTGGCGCGGGAGAACTCGCCCGACTGCGACTTGAGGATCGCGAGCCCGGGATGGCGGGCGATGATCTCCTCGAAGCCGCGCTTGCGGTCGAGGGCGGGGGCCGCGCCCGGCGTGCCCTGCAACTCGACGATGTTGCCCTTCCCGCCGAGCTTTTCCGCGAGGTAGCGGGCGGCCATGCGGCCTTCCTCGACGAAGTCGGAGGCGATCAGCGTGGCGTAGAGCGAATCGTCGGAGACCTTGACGCCGCGATCGACGAGCACGACGGGGATTCCGGCGCGCTTCGCCTCGCGCAGCACGGGTTCCCAGCCGGTCTCCTTGACCGGGACGAGGATGATCGCGTCGACCTTCTGGGCAATGAACGCGCGGAGCGCCTTGATCTGGTTTTCCTGCTGTTGCTGCGCGTCGGAGAAGCGCAGGTCGATGCCGCGCCGGGCCGCTTCCGCGCGGAACGATTCCGTTTCCGCGGTGCGCCAGGCGCTTTCGGCGCCGATCTGCGAAAAGCCGATCACGCGCGGGCGGGCCGCGGGCGGCTGGGCGCAGGCGGCGCCGACCAGGGACCCGAGCGCGAGGGCCAGAAGAACCGGCTGACAGCGGTGCGACGTCATGGGTGAGTCCTTCCCGGCGCGCCGACCAGTGCTTCCGACGGCTGTGCGGCGGGCGGGGGCGCCGGCGCGCGGCCGCGGCCGAACAGGGCGGGCAGCAGGCGCTCGAGTCCCCAGCCCACCGGCAGGCAGCCGGCGAGCGTGAAGAGCGTGCCGAGGCCGCAGATGACCGCGAGCCCGACCGCGGGCGGCGCGAACACCCAGGCCGTCGTTGCCTGCGCCAGCGGCGTATTCACGAACTGGTGCAGAATGCCGTCGAGGCACATCAGCGCGAGCGTCATGCGGCCAATGTACTGGAGCGCGCCGCTGCCGGCGAGCAACTGGGCGAGGCCCGCGATGAACGCGATGCCGGCCAGCGCCGTGAGAAAGAACCAGCCCACGTTTCCGAAATAGCCGTTCACCAGCCGGACGACCGGGAAGCCGACCAGCTTCAAATACGGCAGGTTCTGCTGGAACGTGAGCAGCGTGACCGCCAGGCCCGCCGCGGCGAGCAGGGCGGAGCGCCACGCGGCCGTGGCCGCGCCGAGCAGGTGGAGCCGGCGAACGAGGATGCCGACCTGGTAGAACACCAGTCCCGCGACGGCCGAGGAGATGTGCCACCAGTCGAGCTGACCGCCGGCGAGTCGCTCGAGGATGAGTTCGCGGTAGGTCGTGAGCGCCCAGGTGAGGCCGGCGAACAGTGCGATCGAGCACACGAGCAAAGCCGTGTGTCGCAGGAGCCGGCGCAGCGCGAACTGCACGAGTTCCACCACGAACAGGGCCACGAGGAACCACATCAGCACGTTCCACTCGGGCTGGCCGAGCAGCGTCTCGCGGCCCAGCCGCAGGCCCGTGTCGGCCAGCAGCGCCCCCCAGCCTTCGCGGGCCGCGCGGGCGAGCGTGGCCGGCAGTGCCAGCCAGATCAGCATGCCGACGACGTTGAAGAGCCAGGCCGGCACGAGCCGCGTGAGGACCTGGCGCTTGAGAAACGTCTCGGCGGGCAGGTCGCGGTCCTTGTAGACCAGGCCGGAGAGGAAGAAGAATAGGGGCATGTGGAACGCGTACACCCAGCGCATCTGGTCGTCGGCGGGCGGCACGCCGGTGGCGATGTAGCGTTCGACCAGGTGGCCGTAAAAGACCAGCAGCATGCCCAGCCCTTTGGCGACATCGATCCAGGGAAGTCTGGTTGGGGTGGAGAGGGACGGCACGTTGCTCATCGACGGCTCACCTGGCCTGGTCAATTCCCCGCCGGCACGGTCTGGCCGACATCGTCGCATCCGCCGGCGCGCGCCGCAAGCGCCGTGGGCGGAGGCCGCAGCAGTGCGAAGAGGAAGCTGCCCAGCGCCAGCAGCGCGAGGACCAGGCTCCCGCCGCGCGCCGCGGGGCTG
>CAZVRR010000270.1:0-5749 GCA_964629745.1 uncultured Planctomycetales bacterium
GGCACCGCTTTTCAAGCGGTGTGTGCACCAGTTGAAACCAGAGCAGACACCGGTTGGGAAACCGGTGCCACAGGGGTTCGAAACCGAAGACACCGGTTTGGAAACCGGTGCCACAAGGGTTGGGAACCAGCTCTTTGTGGCACCGCTTTTCAAGCGGTGCGGCAGAAAAGGCCAAAGTCGAGACACCGGTTGAAAACCGGTGCCACAGTCGGATTCACGAAGCAGTAACACGCGACCCGGCACGGCGCTGCACGTCAACTTGCGCTAGTCGTGCCGGTGCAGGATCTGGAGCAGCGCGTAGCACGCCGCCACCTGGACCTGGGGGTCCTGCTCGGTTTCGATCAGCCGGCGCAGCGCGGGGATGGCGGCCGGGTCGCCGAGCGCGCCCAGCACGAGCGCCGCGTTGGCGCGCACGCGCATCTGCTCCGCGGGATCGTCGGGGTTGCTGCCCACATACGTGAGGTGCGACACCGCGAGTTCATAGCCGTCGCGCAGACCCAGCTTCGCCAGCCCGCGCGCGGCGATCAGCCGGTGGATGATATAGTCCTCCTCGGGACTGACGCGCAGCTCGAGCGCTTCGCGCGCCTCGGGCGCCCCCACTTCCGCCAGGCCCTGCAGCGCGAGCAGGCGCATCGTCGGTGCGCCCTGCGAGTAATAGTTGATCAGCTGCCAGAGCGAATCCTTGTCGCCCAGCCGCGCCGCGGCCGCGTAGATTTGCAGCAGCACCTTCTGCGAACGCTCGTTCTGGCGCAACTGCTCCGCGTGGCGCAGGCGCTTGATGGCACGCCGCTCACCCAGCAGGCCGATCAGGTGCGCCGCCTCGGCCCGCACGTTCTCGTCCGGGTGATCCGTCAACGCGGACGCCAGCAACCGCCCGGCGCCGGTGTCGCCGGCGCGGTACGCGGCGAACGCGGCGGCCAGTTGGACAAACGGGCTCGGGTCCTGCAGCAGCCCGCGCGCCGCCGCCAGCGTCGAGCTGTCCCGCAGCGTGCCCAGGGCGACCAGGCCGGCAAACCGCACGAGCGGCGATTCGGAGCGCAGAGCGGCGCGGAAGTGCGGCAGGCCCTCGTCCGGCGCCACCTGCGTCAGCGCCTCGATGGCGTTGCATGCCAGTTCCGGATCCTCGCTCTGCGCCGCGCGGAGCAGCAGGTCCGTCGACCGCTGTTCGAGGTCGACGCGCAGCGCCGGTTCAATCTTCGCCACGGGCATGCAGCCGCCCACGAGCACGACCAGGCCCAGGACGGCCACGAAACACCACCGGCCGCACGCCGGCCACGCGATCTGGCTACGACACGTCGCCATCACGAGCATTCCTTGCCCCCTTCCAGCGCGCCAGGCGCTGCTGAAACGCCAGGATCCACCTTTGTACGATCGCGACGCCCCACAGCGCCGCGGTGAGCGCAAGGCAGGCGCGCGCGAACGCGTCGCCGATGCGGCCGTATGGGCTGCGCCGCGAATCGAGCTGCACGTGATCCACGCGGTAGCCGATCACGCCGGCGCCGTAGCGGCGGCCGTCGCGCTCGACGACCGAGTAGATGCGCCCGTTCGGGTCGATGAACCCGCTGATCCCGGTGTTGACCGCCCGCGCGATTCCCACCCGGTTCTCGACCGCCCGGAACGCGCAGATCGCCAGGTGCTGGGGCAACTCGGGCCCGTGCCCGAACCACGCGTCGTTGCTGATGCTGACCAGGAAGTCCACGCGCCGCCGACCGCCCTCCCAGACGTAGTCGCGGATCAGGTACGGCATCACGTCTTCGTAGCAGATCGGCGTCCCGAAGCGCGCCGGCTCCGCTTGCCCAGCGAGTTCGAACACTCTCAGCTCGCGGCCGGGCGTGAGCGAGTATTCCGTGGTGCCGCCCTCGCTGAACGGGCTCAGCGCGTTGAGCCAGCGATACAGCCAGTGCCAGCGTCCGTGCCGGAAGGGCACGATCTCGCCGAACGGGACCAAATGGATCTTGTCGTAGCGCTCCGCGCGCTGTGTACCGTCGCGATCATAAATCAGCGCCGAGTTGAAACGCTCCCACTTCGGATAGACCGATCCCGGCGAAGTCTCGATCGAGGTCGATCCGACGACGAGCGTCACGGGCAGGCCCGGTTCCGGCAGGCGCGGCAGTTGTCCGCCGTAGCGGCGCTCCATGTCGCGCAGACGCAGGTTCACAGTCCGGTAGTCGCCGCGTGCAAACGCCGCCAGCGCTTCGTGACACAGCTTGCCGTAATTCCACGTCTCCGCGGGCAGGCCCTCGAGAACGTTCTGTTCCACGGAGAGGAAGCCGATGTTCTGCGTCGATCCCCAGACCGTCTCGGGAAAGACGAGCAGGTCGGGCCGCTCGGCCGCGGCGTCGGCGGCCAACCGCAGGTACTCAGCCAGGATCACCCACGGCTTCTCCCCGTAGGGCTCAGTGCTGCGCAGCTCGAAGCTGTGCTGGACCACCGCCACGCGGGGGCCCCGCTCAAAGCGCGCCTCGCGCAGCCGGTAGGCGCCGTAGGCCAGCGTGACGACGAGCACGGCCGCGGTCGCCGCGACGCCGGCCCAGAGCTGCCAGGCGCGCGTCCCCGGCGGACGGGTCTTGGCGCGCCGCAGCAGGATCGTCGCCAGGCAGCCATTTACGAGTGCCGCCACAAACGTGACCGCGTAGGCCCCGCCGAGATCGGCGATCTGAATCCACGAGAGCTGCGCGGAAAACGCGTGCCCGAGCAGCAGCCAGGGAAAACCGCTCATCACCCACGCGCGCAGGTATTCGCAGGCCACCCACGCGACCGGCACCGTCCAGACCGGCTGAATCCCGTGGCGCCACGCCGTCCTGACGGCCCAGGCCGACAGCGGCCAATACAGCGCCAGGTAAAACGCCAGCGCCACGAATCCTTTGCCCGTCACCGGCATCAGCCAGCGCAGGTTCACCAGGAAAAACACGCCGCCGAAAAGAAAGCTGCCCCAATGCACCAGCCACGCCCTGCGCGTGCGGCACGTCGCCACGATCCACGGCACCAGGCAGACCAGGGCCAGCGGCCAGAGCGAGGGCGGCGGGAAGATCCACGAGAACAGAAAGACCGTAAGTGCATAGGAAAAAAATAGTTGCGCGAACTCCCGCCCGAGGGGCGGCAGCAGTGCGCCTTGGTCGGCTCCGCGCCTGTGCACCACTTCGACGTCGACGCGACGATTCGTCACGCCGTAAGTGTGCCGGCACTTCCGCCGCCCCGCAAGGCCACGGCCGGCTGGCCCCGGCGCGGGCCGCCAGTAGCATTCAGCCATGTCCATTGATGCGACGCCACGACCCGACCCCGCCGCGCTGCCCACTGGGGCCGCACCCGCCGCGGCGCCTGGCCGGCGCGTCGTGCGCCGCTGGTGGCTGCTCGTGATCCTGCTCGCCAGCGCCGTGCGCGTGTGGTACCTCGCAGCGTATGCCCACAATCCCCTGTACGACACGCCGATCGGCCCGGACGTGGGCGAGTACTACCGCGCCGCCGAGGCAATCCGCGGTGGCGAGTGGCTCTGGCAGGAAGCGACGGTCCACGGCCCGCTCTACCCCTACGTGCTGGCCGGCTGGCTTTCGCTTGCTGGCGGCGCTGTTCCGCCGGTCCGCGCAATCCAGCTGGGCGTGGGACTCGTGGCGGCCGCGCTGGTTATCCTGTCGCTGCGCCGCCGATTCGGCGAACCCGTCGCACTCGCCGCCGCGGCCCTGTGGGCAGTCTGTGTCCCGCTGATTCACTACGAGGCGGAGCTGCTGGCGGAAGGGACGGCCGTGCTGTGGAACGCGGCGGCGCTGGCCCTGCTGATCTGGCCGGGAGCCATGAGCGCCTGGCGCGCCGCCGCCATCGGCCTGCTGATCGGCCTGTCGATTTTGACGCACGCCGCCGCCCTGCTGCCGGCAGGCCTGATCTTCGCATGGCTGGCCTGGCAGGTGTTCTGCGGCGGCCGACGTTTCGCCGTCCGAACCATGCTGCCCGCCCTGCTGGGGGTACTGGTCCTGGTTGTACCGGCGGCGCTGTACAGCGCGCGCCTGGCGGGCGGATTCGTGCTGCTGCAGGAAACCGGCGGGCTGAACTTCTACATCGGCAACCATGCGGGCGCAACGGGCATTCCGGACGTGCGGCCCGGGCCGGAGTGGGATGCGATGTTCGGGCGCGCGTTCCGCGACGGCGGCCTGCGTGAAGGGCAGGCTCACAGCGCGTACTTCTATCGAACGGCGTGGGATGAAATTCGCGCAGCGCCGCTGCGCTGGCTGAGGCTGCTGGTCCGGAAGGCGGCTTTGAGCGTGAACGCGCAGGAATTCACCGCCAGCGTGCCTCTCGCCGCGCTCGAGCAGGAAGTGTGGCTGGTGCGCTGGCCGCTGATCGGCCTGGTGGGGGTAGGCCTCCTGCTGCCGCTGGCGCTGCTGGCAGCGCGAACGCCCCTGCCGGATCGCCGCGCACTGGGGCCCGCCTGGCTGATCGTGCTGGCCTATGTGCTCGCACAGGTGATCTACGTCGCCGCCGGCCGCTACCGCGCGCCGATGCTGCCGGCCCTGATCGCGCTGGCCGGTGCGGGCTGGGCGGGTCTGTGGACGAGTTGGCGGGCGAGCGGTCGCGCCGGCCGTCTTCGCATGACGTTGTTAGCGCTGATCGGCGCGGTGCTGGCCTTCCTCCCGCTCACACCTGCCTCGAACAACGATCCGGCGGAAGCTGCCGCGCTGCGTGCCCATGCCCACGCAGCCCACGAGAACTGGCCGGCGGCGCTGGCGGAACTCGAGCAGACCTTGGGTGAACATCCGCAGCACGGCCTGGCCCGCTTCAGCCTGGCGGGCCTGCTCGCAGAGCGGGGAGAGTGGGCGCGTGCCGCCGAGGAATACCGCGCGGCGCTCGCGGCGCACCCCGACTACGCCCAGGCGTACGCCGGGCTGGCGGATGCCCTGATCCGAACCACCGGCACGCTGGACGCCGCACGGCCGCACTACGAGCGTGCCCTGCAACTGAATCCCGAAGACAGCCGGATCCGGCTGCGCTATGCCCGGGCCCTGCTGATCTGGGAGCAGTACGCGGCGGCGGCGGAGCAGTACGCGTACATCCTGAATCGGCGCGTGGACCCGGACGCCAGCCGCGGCTTCGGCGAGGCGCTGCTGCGCCTGCATTACTACGCCGCCGCGGAGGCGCATCTCGAATTCGCCGCCAGCACCGCACCCGAGAATCCGCGCGTGCTGACGAACCTCGCGCGGCTCCGAGCGGCCTGCCCGCTGCCGGAGCTGCGCAACGAAGAGCAGGCACTGATGCTCGCGCAGCGCGCGGTTGAGCGCAGCCGCGCGGCGGATGCCGAAGCCCTCGACGTGCTGGGGATGGCGCTGGCCAATGCGGCCCACATGCGTGAGGCGATTCAGGCGGCGGAGATGGCGGCCCAACTGGCGGGTCGAAAGGGAGACCAGCCCTTGCGTGAAGCGATCCTGGCCCGGCGCGCGCTGTATGAGGCGGGGCAAGCCTTTCGTGATCCTGCGCCGCCGGCGCCCTGACCCGCCCGCCTGGTTGTGTACGCTTGCGCTGACGGCTACGCTGGCGGCGCGTCACCGTACGCAACACCAGAGGGGTCGGCATGGACTGTTTCCTCGGGACGCTTGTGTTCCTGCTGGCGTGCGTGCCTTTCGCCGGGTTCATCATCGCCGTGATGGCCCTGCGCCGGGTCAATGCCTTGAAACGCGAACTCGCGGGCTTGTTGACACGGCTGGACCGGGACTGGCACGGAACCGAGGCGCCATCGCCGGACCGGGCGCAAAAGGTCTATACC
>CAZVRR010000271.1:0-5745 GCA_964629745.1 uncultured Planctomycetales bacterium
AAGGGGCCAGGCGGTCGGGCGGGGGATCAGGTCGCGCGGAATCCCCCGCTACGGCAGATCATCTCAGATTTTCGCTGCCGCGGGCACGCACCCCTGGCGCCGGAGCATGCCCGCAATGTCCGGCGGCGTGAACCCGGAGCCCTTGAGAATCTTGCCGCCGGCATCCTTGCCGCCGTTCTTGGACATGTTGGAACGGTGCACCTCGGCGAACACCGGCTCGAGATCGACGCCCATCTCGATCGCGGCGCCGTACACGACGACGAGCAGGTCGGCCAGCGCATCCACCATCTCGACGAAGTCGTCCTTGTCCGCGGCCTCGATGAATTCCGCCGCCTCGCTGAAGATCAGCCGCGCGCGGCGCAGCCGGTCCTTCGGACTGATCATCGTCGGCTGCTCGCGCCACGGCGCCTCGTACTTCTGATGAAACTCCAGCACCATCCGCTGTTCGGGGCTCATTCGACGTTCTCGCTCCTCGGCTCGCAGCCGCGCCGCACAGCCGCGGCAGGCGCAGCCGGGCCGGATCCTACCCGCGCCCGCCACCCTCCACCATCCGCCGCTTCTCGCGCAGGAAGCGCATGTGATGATCCAGGTGGTGCACATACACGCGCAGCAGCCGCCCCAGTGGCAGCTCTCCGACTTCGGGATGCAGGCCGACGCGCGCAAACGCCGCCGGCGGAACCCGCCGCAGAATCTCCGCCATGCGCTCGCGCCCCACGCGGAACGCCTCACAGGCCAGGGCCGCGTCCGCCTCCTGGTAATGCAGCCGCGCCACGAACGCGTTCTCGTCGTACGCGTCCAGCCGCGGCTGGTCCTCCGCGATGATCCGCCGCATGCGGTAGGCCGCCACCGCGTCCGCGTCGGCCAGGTGCACCACGATCTGCTGGATGCTCCACGTGCCAGGCGCCGGGAACGCCGTGAGCTGCGCCGGCGTCAGCCCCGCGATCGCGTCGCGCGGCACGCTGGCCCCCGCCGCGAACCGCTCCACCGCCGCCGCATCCGCCAGGTCCCACACCGCCGGCGGAATGGATGCATAAAACTGCGTCATGGGTACTCCTCGACAAAACGCGGCGCGCGGGCGCGCCTCACCACGGCTGCTTCGAGACCTCCACGCGGCACTGCGGCAGGCTGTCAATGAAGCGTCGGCCGTACGGCTTGGTCACCACGCGCGGATCGAGAATGACGACGATCCCGCGGTCGGTGCGGCTGCGGATCAGCCGGCCGAACCCCTGGCGGAACTTGAGGATCGCCTCCGGCAACTGGTAATCGTTGAAGGGATTGCCGCCGCGCTTGCGAATCAGGTCGATGCGGGCCTCGACCATCGGCCGGTCCGGCACCGCGAACGGCAGCTTGACGATGATCACGTTCGACAGGGCCTCGCCGATCACGTCCACGCCCTGCCAGAAGCTGTCGGTGCCGATGATGACCGCCTGCGGCGTCTCGCGGAACACGGTCAGCATGCGCGAACGCGGCAATTCACCGCCCTGCACCAGGATCGTGTAGCCCTCGGACCCCAGGTCCGCCGCGACGCGCGCGGCCAGCTCGTTCAGCATCTGGTAGCTGGTCAGCAGCACGAACGCGCGCCCCTGCGTCTGGCGCAGGTAATGCACCGTGGCCCGCGCCGCCGCTTCCACGAACACGGCGCCGCCGGACGGGTCGGGCATGCCGACCTCGATGTGCAGCGTGACCTGCTCCTCGAAGCGGAACGGCGAGCCGAGCCGCAGCGCCTCGGCCGGCGGGCCGCCCAGCCGGCCCAGCAGGTAGCTGAAGCTCTCGTCGCCGGCGGCGCCAAGCGTCGCGCTCGTCAGCACCACGCTGCGCACCTTGTCGAACAGTTGCGCGCGCAGGAAGGGCCCCGGATCCAGCGGCGCCGCATGCAGCGCCACGCGCGGCGTTCGCCCGGCCTGGCTCTCGATCCAGTGCACCTGCGCCGGCTCCTGCTCCCCCGGCTGCACGAGGCGCTCCACCGCCGTCGCCAGCTCCGTCGCCCGATCCAGGTACGCCCCCAGCTCGTACTGGTCCTCCTCGCGCGGCAGGCTTTTCTGCAGCGGCCGCAGGCTTTCGCTCATCGCGTGCAGCGCCGGCGTGAGCTCGTTGACGATTTCGGGCGCGCGGACCAGCCGTCCGTTGCTGCGCCCCTGCCCGGCCTGCCAGCCCTGCACGGCCTGAAAGAAACGGGCGGCCGCCGCCTGGGCAGCACTCACGGCGCGCCGGTGCTCGTCGGCGCCGACACTGGCCAGGTAGCCCTTGCCGGTGTTTTCGTTGAACAGGCCCGCCAGGACGTGCTGCACCTGGGCGTGCGAGACGCTCGTGCCCAGGTGCTCGGTCGCCACGTGCTCGAGCGTATGTCCCTCGTCCACGATCACCAGGTCGTAATCGGGCAATACGTTGGCCCCCTCGCAGCGCAGCAGGAGATCGGACACGAGCAGGGCATGGTTTACCACGAGCACGTTCGCCGCCTCGGCCCGGCGGCGCGCCCGCTGGTAGAAGCACTGCTGGTAGAAGGCGCAGCGCCGCCCGAGGCAGTTGCCGTGCTCGCTGCGGACCTTTTCCCAGATCTCCGGCGGCGGCGCCAGCGGCAGGTCGCTCAGCGAGCCGTCTTCGGTCTGGTAGGCCCAGTCCTCGATCGCGTGCAGGCTGCGCAGGAGCGGGCTCTGCGCAAAGAGGCTCTTCTGCTTCTCGCTCGCCTGCTTGAGGCGGCGCAGGCCGATGTAGTTCGTGCGGCCCTTGACCAGTTCGGCGGCAAACGGCACGCCAAGCGCCTCGTGCAGGAACGGAATGTCCTTCTGAATCAGTTGTTCCTGCAGCGCGATCGTGTGTGTGCTGATCACGACGCGGGCGTGGTTGCGGAGCACCTGCTCGATCGCCGGCACCAGGTAGGCGAACGACTTCCCCACGCCCGTGCCCGCCTCGACGGCCAGGTGATGGCCCTCCTCGAACGCGCGTGCAATCGCAGCCGCCATCTCGCGCTGCTGCGGGCGCAGCTCAAAGCCCTTCAGGCGGCGCGCTACCGGGCCGTCCGGCCCCAGCCAGTCCGCTCCGGGCGCCGAAATCCGGGGTCGCGCAGCCCCCACAGCCAACTCCTAGGCCGCGACCAGTTGCGCGACGAAATGGGAGATGAACAGGCTCGTGACCGCGAGCGAGACCAGCACGACGATGGTCCCGAACGCGACGACGAAGGTCTGGCCGCTGATCCAACTGTCGCGCATCGTGGCGAGGATGTGCGGCCGCGCCAGCACCAGCATGCTAATGATCAGCGCACCGGAGGTGAGCGGCACGGTGATCGAGTGCAGGTAGCTGTAGATCCAGGCGCCCGCGCTGACGTGCGTCTCGAGGCCCTGCAGCGCCCGCACGTGGTGCCCGCGCACCACGTATTCCACCGTCGTCGCGCCGTCGGCCGCGTGCGTCACGCGCCGGTAGCCGTTATGCGCGTCGCCGCCCAGCACGGAATAGGACAGCGTGTAGACCAGGAAGTTCAGCAGGCCGATCCCGATGATCGTGATGCAGATCTGGTTGCGGCGCCGGCGCGGCAGACGGTCGACCGGGCACAGCGGCGTCTCGAGCGCGGCCTCCTCCGGTGGGCGGCGAATCAGCGTCGGATCCGAACCCAGGCTCATGCCGGCCTTCCTGCCGCGCCGCGCGTCAGCGCGCTACGGGCGCAATCCGTCCTTCCATCGGCGACGAGGCGCTGGCATACAGCTTGCGCGGGATGCGGCCGGCATGGTACGCGAGGTAACCCGCGTGCAGCGCATCGCGCATCGCCGCGGCCATCATCACCGGATCGCGCGCCCCCGCGATGCCGGTATTCAGCAGCACGCCGTCGGCGCCCAGTTCCATGGCGATCGTCACGTCGGAGGCCGTCCCGACGCCGGCGTCCACGATCACCGGGTACGCCGGATCGTCGCCCTTGAGATCCTCGAGAATGATGCGGATGTTGTTCGCGTTGAGAATGCCCTGCCCGCTGCCGATCGGCGAGCCGAGCGGCATCACGCTGGCCACGCCGGCATCCTTGAGCCGGCGGGCGAGAACCGGGTCATCGTTGGCATAGGCCATGACGATGAAACCGTCCTTGAGCAGCACCTGGGCGGCCTTCAGCGTCTCGAGCGGATCCGGCAGCAGCGTCTTCTTTTCGGCGAGCACCTCGAGCTTGACCCAGCGGGCGCCGGGGTTCTGCATGCCTTCGAGCAGCTCGCGCCCCAGGCGTGCGGCGCGGATCGCGTCCTCGGCCGTAAAGCACCCGGCGGTGTTCGGCAGAATCGTGTAGCGCCGCAGGTCGAGGAAGTCGAGCAGGTTGCGCCCCTGCTTGTCGAACAGCCGTTCACGCCGCACCGCGACGGTCACGACTTCGCAGCCCGAGGCGGCCAGCGCATCCCGCATCAGCTCGTAGGCCGGCTCGCCGTCCCGCAGGTACTTGCCGGTGCCGACGAACAGGCGGGAACGAAACGAGAAGCCCGCGACGTTCAGCGGGGGTAGATCCATCAACCGCCTCCGACCAGGGTCACGATTTCGACGCGATCGCCGTCGTGCAACGCGGCCTGGGCGAAGTCCGCCCGGCGCACGAGTTGCTCGTTCACCTCGACGGCGACACGCTGCGGATGCAGATCGAACCGCAACAGCAGCTCCGCAACAGTGGTCTCCTGTTCGAGCTCGTGCGGCTGGCCGTTCACGGTGATCTGCAACGTCTGTTCCATTCGAGAATTATACCCGGTCCCCCCTCACGGGGGTGGAACCTCGGCCGTCCGCCGCTCGAGACTTTCAGGTCGCCTCCAGTCCGAACGCGCGATGCACCGCCGCCAGGGCGCGCTCCGCGTCCTTCTCACGCACCAGCACGCTGATCACGATCTCGCTCGTGGAAATGTTCTCGATGTTGATCCGTTCGGCCGCCAGGGCCGCGAACATCTTCGCCGCCACGCCGCTGTGCGAGCGCATGCCGACGCCCACCACGCTCAGGCGCGCCAGGTCGGTGTCGACCGCTACTTCGCCCGCACCGTGCCGGGCCGCGATCAGCTCCGCGACCGTCTGCGCCTCCCCCGCCGCCGTCCCTTCCACGGTGAACGACAGGCTCGCCTTGCGCCCCGCCGCGGAGGCGGTCTGGATGATGTCATCGACCAGCACGCGCCGATGCGCGAGCTGCTCGAAAATCCCGGCTTCGATGCCCGGCTCGTTGGGCAGGTCCGCCAGCGTGATCCGCGCCACGTTGCGGCGCAGCGTGCAGCCCCGGACCGCGACATCCTCGAGCCCCGGCGTCACATTGGTGATCACGGTACCCGGCTCCTCCTGGAAGCTGCTGCGGACGTGAATCGGCACGTTGAACTTCATCCCCAGCTCGATCGAGCGCGGATGCATCACGCCCGCGCCCAGGCTGGCCATCTCGAGCATCTCGTCATAACTGATCCGCTCAATCATCTGCGCCCGCGGCACCAGCCGCGGGTCGGCGGTATAGACGCCCGGTACATCCGTGTAGATCTCACAGACCTCCGCTTGTAGCGCCGCCGCCATCGCCACCGCCGTCGTGTCGCTTCCGCCGCGCCCCAGCGTGGTGATGTTGAAATCGGGGTCCACGCCCTGGAAGCCCGCGATGATCACGATCCGGCCCTGGTCCAACTGCCGGCGGATGCGGTCGGTATTGATGGTCTGGATGCGCGCCTCGGTGTGCCGGCTGTCAGTCAACAGGCCCACCTGTGCCCCCGTCAGGCTGAGCGCGTCGTAGCCCGCCTCGTGGATCGCCATGGCCACCAGCGCGATGCT
>CAZVRR010000272.1:0-5725 GCA_964629745.1 uncultured Planctomycetales bacterium
CGACTTCCTGCCGCTGCTGCTCGAGCGCAATCCGCTGCGCGGTCATGACCCGCACCCGCTCCGCGGTCGTGGTCTTCAGCCGCAACAGCCGGCGAATCCGGCTCCACAGGCTCATGACGTTGCTCTCCTCGGCCAGGGGGCTGCGTGTCAGGCGCGTCCGGCCGTCGTGCACGACCGTCAGCAGGCGCGCATCGGTCCGGCACGCCTGCCGGACCAGCGTTTCGACCTCCGCCTCGGGCAGACCGAGCCGCTCAGCCAGCTCGACCAGGGAAATGCCGCGGGAATCAAGCAGGGCCGCGTCCTTCTCGAGATGATACATCAGCCGGCGCAGGCGGTCGTCCTGCGTCTCGAACTCCAGCAGCCGGGCCCACGGGCTCCGGCGGACGCGTTCGGACATCACGACGTCCCAGCCGCCATCCGCGCGGGCGCCCATCAACACGACCGTCGGCGGCCCCGGCTCGTCCACCAACTGGCGGGCCTCCGGCGCGAAGCCGGTCGCGCTGGCGAAGACCACCGCCGTCGGCCGCTCGCGCGCCGGCAGCAGGTCGTAACGGGCCAGCGCGTCGAGCACGTGCGCGCGGCTGACGGGGCCGGCGGGCTGGTCGAGGATCAGCGCTTCCAGCGGCGCCAGCACCTGGGCACGAACGCGCGCGACGGTCCGCGGAATCAGGAAGAACCCGCGGCGCGTGAAGGAAAGCTGCGCCGCGCGCGTGCCGGGGAGCTTGTCGAGCAGTTCACGCTCGTAGCGCTGCAGGCGGCTCAGCGTGGCCCGGACCGCGTCGCGTCCGTCGGGCATCGCCTCGACCACCACGCGATCCGCCGGCAGCACGCCGTGGATCAGCCGGACCGCGCGCGCCTGAAGCTGGCGGTGGAACTGGTCCTCGAACTGACGATGGCGGCTGCGCTCATCCATAGGCGTCCAGGTCGCCGCCCGTTAGCGGCTGCCCGCAGCGCGCACAATACCGCGCCCCCGCGGGATTGACATGGCCACATCGCGCGGCTTCGCACGCGAGCTCCGGGCCGCTCAAGCGCGGCTCATCCGGACTCAGCAGCCGGCGACGGGCGAAGCCCAGAAGTCGCGTCACGAGCACGATCGCGATCACCAGCAGCCCGAGGATGCCCACGACCAGCAGCGCGGTGATCAGCAGTCTGCCCACGCCCGCCGTCCACATCCGCTATGCCTCCGCCGCGAGGTTCGCCCCGCAGTGGATGCAGAACCGGTCATCCGCCGAGGGGTACGCCTGACACGCCGGACAGCGCCGCACCTGGCTCACGAGCTGGTGCCCGCAGCGGATGCAGAACTGGTCGCCCGGCGCGGGCAGGAAATGGCAACTCGGGCACGGCTTGAGCGCGGCGCCGCCCGCCAACGGCGGGGGCGGGGGCGGGGGAGCCGCCTGCCGTCGGGCCCGGACGGGACGCAGGCGCGCGTCGACGTCCTCGAGCACCGCCCGCGCGCTCTCGTAGCGCGACTCGAAGCGCGCATAGAGATGCCGGTAGATGTCGTCGAGGCCCGCGGGCGCATCGGGGCGCAGCGCGCTGGGCAGCTCGGCGCCGCCGGGGCGTTCGCCGGTCAGCATCTCGAACAGGATCACGCCGATCGAGTACAGGTCGCTTTTCGGGCTGGGCTGCTGCTGGTGGTCGCGCAGCTCGGGGGCCATGTAGGCCAGCGTGCCGACCAGCCGGTCGTCGCGCGCGATCGAGCCGGAGTGCGCAATCGAGCGCAGCGTGTCGGCATTGCTGATGCCCAGGCCGAAATCGCCGATCTTGACGTCCTCGAGGCCGAGGGCCGCCAGCGGGCGCTGCTCGAGGTTCAGGATGATGTTGCCGGGTTTCAGGTCGCGGTGCAGGACGCCGGCGGCATGCGCCGCGTCCATGCCGCGCAGGATCCCGCGCAACACCGTCAACGCCGGATCGAGCGGCATGCCTTTCTTGTGCTCGTCGATGACCTGCCGCAGGGACGGGCCGGTCACGAGTTCCATCACGAGGTACGGGTTCTCCGCGTACGGGTCGAAGCCCATCACCCGCACGATGTTCGGGTGCTTCAGCCCGTGAACGACGATGCCTTCGCGCTGGAGGTAGCGGACGTACTCGGGCTCGGTCGGCAGCTTGACGGCGACGTGCTCGCGGTCCCAGACGTGGTGGCGGGCGCGCCAGACCTCGCCGAACGTACCTGCGCCCAGGCACTCTTCCAGCACGTACTCGCTGACCCGAATCCCTGACTGGTACTTGGCCATAGTCGCCTGTCGGGCGGGCGCCGCCGCCGGAAGCCGGCTCACAGGCCCGCCTCGTCGGACAGGTATTCCGCCACCAGGAAATTATACGTGCCGACGACCGCCAGAGCCGCCAATGCGGCAACCCAGCCCCAACCCGAGCCGGGCCACTGGCCGAGCAGGATGCGCCCGACAATCGCATCGACGAGAATGTACGCCAGGATCAGCCCCACGCCGGCCCAATTCGAGCCGACTTCCAGGATGCGGCGGATAAAAAATCGCGCCGTCCACGGCAGCGCGGACGCGAACACCAGCCAGGCGACAGTGCGCCAGATGCCGTTCCACAGCGCCGCCCGGCCCTCCGGACCGATCTCGTACAGCGCGTAGCCCAGCGCCAGCAGCAGGCCCAGCGCAATCCAGCCGAGGATCTTCTCACCCAGGCGGCCCAGGATGCCCCGTGGTGCTTCCATGACGGCTAAGTGTAGTTCCTTTCAAGTCGCCGGGTATTAGAAAAAGCACAGCGGTTGGGAAGCGCGCCCGCGTCCCCGCGCAGCGACAGTTCCGCACACCTGCCAACGGGAATTCGCGGCGGCGCGGCATTCCTTCGCGACGGGCGCTCAGGGATCCGCGGCCGGCTCCAGCGCGCGGACGCCTGGCAGGGTCCAGGTCTGCTCGGGAACGTCAGGACTGCGCACGATGAACACGGTGTAGCCGCGCCGGACCAGGTCCTCGAGTACCTCGGGCCGCGGGACGTGTGGGTATGCCACGGCGTCGGTGTAGAACATCGCCTCGATCGGCCGGTCCGTGTTGAACAGCACCGCCGGCCCGGCGCCGATCGGCCCGGCGTAGCCGCGCACGCGGTCGGCCCACGCCGGCGTGCGGGCCGCGGCGCGCCACGGATCGACGTACGGCAGCACCTGGAGCACCGGCAGGACCATCAGCAGGACGATCAGCAGCCGGCGGTGGCGCGGCACGCGGGAGCGCGGCGGCGCGTCGTGCAGCACCCACCAGAACCAGGCCATGATCAGGCACAGCGCAGGCGCCGCCAGCGCGATGTAGTTCACCTGCTTGGTCGCCGCCAGCGAGTAGACCAGGAGCGGCAGGCCGAACCAGGCCAGCAGCAGGCTGCGCCGGGGCCGCGGGCGCTTCCAGGCGCTGCGCAGAAACCAGAAGGCCGGAAGCCAGACCAGCTCGCCGAAGTACAGCGGCAGCCGCAGGACGTAGAACAGCCCGGTGCCCCAGTGGTGCTCGGCGGGCCGGAAGAGATGCTGCCAGTTGTAGCCCTGCTCCCAGCGGTACTCCACCGGGAACGCGCGGGCGGTGTAGATGTTCCACGGCAGGGCCACCGCCAGGCCGACCAGCGCAATCAGCAGTGCGACCGTCGCGGCTCCGCGCCGGCCCAGCGTGCGCCGCCGGTAGGCAAACAGCACCGGCGCGACGACCAGGCCCGGCAGCCATTTCGTCAGGAGGGCGAGCCCGGTGACCAGTCCGGACAGCACCGTGGCCAGCACGGGCCAGCGGCGCCAGGCCACGATCCCCAGCCAGATCGCGAATTCGACGAGGAAGACGAAAACGGTATCGACGTGGTCGACCGCCTTGCGGCCCGTGGCGAGTCCGATGAGCAGCGGGTTCACCGCGTGAAAGAGTGCGGCGGTCAGGCCGATTCTCGCCGAAAACAGTCGGCGGCCAAGCGAATGAGTGAGGCCGATCTGGGCGGTCGAAAGCAGCAGGCTGGGCAGCCGCACAGCCCACTCGACAGTGCCGAACAGCGCCAGGCTGCCGGCGATCAGCCACAGCGCGAGCGGCGGCTTGTGAAGCCAGACATGATTTGCACACCAGTCGCGGTGGTCGTACGGGAGCAGCGGCGTGTCGTACAGGGTCGGGCGCAAGGGGTGCGCAACCAGGTGCTTGGCGACGAGTGCGTGGTAGCGTTCGTCCCACTCGCCGAGATAGGCATGCGTGCCGGCGTAGATCCGTACGAGCGCGCCCGTGGCGATGATCAGCGCCAGCGCGACCCGGCGCCGCCCGCGATTGAACGCGTGGAAGCTGCCCCAGATGCCGGCGGCAGTCGCAGCCAGGACGGCGCACCCAAGAGCAAATTCCACGCGGCGGCCCCTTGAGACGACATTCGGAAGCTACCGCCCTCCGGCGAACACCGCAACACGGCCCGCCCGCGGTGTGCCGCGCCGGCCATTCCGGCGGGACGCGGAGTAGCTGCACGGCTGCGTTTGTTCGATATCTCCGCGCCCACCCCTTCCCACTTTCCCACCTTCCCACCTTCCCACCCGTGCCCCTTCGTGGTTTACTTCCCCATTTGGGTCAGGAGGCACCATGCGGATCTTGTCCGGCATCCAGCCGTCCGGGACGCTGCACCTGGGCAACTACTACGGCGCGATGAAGCAGCACATCGAGCTCCAGGCCGAGCACGATTGCTTCTACTTCATCGCCAACCTGCACTCGCTGACGACGATCCACGATGCGGCGCGGCTGCGGCAGCTCACGCTCGACGTCGCAGTCGGCTATCTCACCATGGGCCTCGACCCCCAAGAGGTCACGTTCTTCCGCCAGTCGGACGTGCCCGAGGTCACCGAGCTGACCTGGATTCTCTCGACCGTGACGGGCAAGGGGCTGCTTGAGCGGGCCCATTCGTTCAAGGACAAGGTCGCCCGCGGTCTGCCCGTTTCGATGGGGCTGTTCTCGTACCCGCTGCTGATGGCGGCCGACATCCTGATCTACCGCAGCCACGTGGTGCCCGTCGGCCGCGACCAGGTCCAGCACATCGAGATGACACAGGACATGGCCGAATACTTCAACAACACGTATCGCCCGGTGCTGGTCCGGCCCGAGCCGCGGCTGAGCGAGGCGCCGGTCGTGCCCGGCACCGACGGCCAGAAGATGAGCAAGAGCTACGGCAACATCATCGAGCTGTTCGGCCCGCCGAAGGCGATCCGCAAGAAGATCATGAGCATCAAGACCGACAGCACGCCAGTTGAGGCGCCGAAGAACCCCGAAACCGACAACGTCTTCGCCCTCCTGAAGCTGATGGCCCCGCCGGCGGAGGTCGTCGAGTGGGAGCGCCGCTATCGCGCGGGCGGCATGGGCTACGGCGAAGCCAAGGCCCGGGTGGCGGAGCTGTACGAGGAGCTGTTCGGCGTCCGGCGCGAACTCCAGGCCCAGTGGTCGGCCCGGCCGGACGACGTGGAAGACATCCTCCGCACCGGCGGCCGCCGGGCTCGCGCCGTGGCGCAGGAGGTCATGGCCGAAGTTCGCGACGCATGCGGGATCATGACGGCGCACGCGTGAGCGGGCCGCGCGTTCCGAACCGGTGCGACTGAGCGCCGCCGTACCGCGGCATTCGGCGCAGCCACTCGCGTCACCTTGTTCGGGTGATACAGGCGCTGTACCCGCCAGGCCTTGCTGAACTGCCCCCGTCGCGCCGGCCGACAACCTGTACCTCTCCATCGGCAGCCCTAACTCTTCCAACACCCTGACTTCGTGGCACCGCTCTTCAAGCG
>CAZVRR010000273.1:0-5632 GCA_964629745.1 uncultured Planctomycetales bacterium
CGCGAGCCGAACATGCAGCGGAAGGGCGAGATCGTGGCGGAAAAGGTCCAGTTCGAGGAGCAGGATTTCGCCGTCCGGCTGATTCAGCGGCACCGCGAACCGCGGAAGGTGAACCTGAAGGGCGCGCGGACGATCGTGGCCGGCGGCGGCGGGGTCGGCAGCAAGGAGAATTTCCGCCTGGTCCATGAGCTGGCCGGCGTGATCGGCGGCGCCGTGGGCGCCTCGCGTGCCGCGGTCGACGGCGGTTTCATCGGCAAGGAGCACCAGGTCGGACAGACGGGCACCACGGTCCGACCGGCGCTGTACATCGCCTGCGGCATCAGCGGGGCCGTGCAGCACCGGGCCGGCATGGAGGAATCGGCGAAGATCGTGGCGCTCAACTGGGACAAAGAGGCGCCGATCTTCGGCGTGGCCCATTATGGCATCGTCGGCGATCTGAACGAGATCATTCCGAAGATGGTGAAGGCACTGAAGGAGCGGCCGAAGGAATAAACGCGCTGCCCGAGCGAATGAATCCGGGGCGAAGCCCGCGCGGCCCCGCGCCGCCGGTCGACGCCGTCGGAGGACAAGCCGTGAAGAAGATCCAATCCGCAGCGTACACCATGATCGCGGTGGGCGTCGTGCTGATCCTGACAGGCCACTGCACGTACATGCTGAGCCATGCCGACTTCGCCTACACGCGGGGCTGGATTATCAACTGGGCGTTGCCGGGCTGGGCCCTGCTGCTGATGGGCTGGACCGGAATCGTGGGATTCAAGGTGTGGCACGAGCTGAACAAGCGGGCCGCGGGCATGTGGGACGTGGCCGGCAGTCGGACGTGACGTTCCGCCGCAGTGCAGCGCGAAGTCGCGTCGGCCGAGCGGGCGATATGCGTGAAGAACGCTCAGCGAATCTGGCGTCTGCTCATCCGGGTGGCCGGCCTGGCACTCTTGCTGGTTGGCTCGTGGCTCGCCTTGATGGCGGTCCACGAGGGCGGGCACGTACTGCATGCGTGGCTGTCGGGGGGACGGGTCGCGCGCGTCGAGATTCCGCTGCTGGGGTTTTCACGCACCGACCTCGCGGAGAATCCGCATCCGCTGTTCGTGGCCTGGGGCGGTGCGCTGTGGGGTTGCCTGCTGCCGAGCGCGCTGCTGGGGCTGGTGGTGGCGACCGGCCGGCGCTGGCGTCAGATCGCGCTGTTCTTTGCCGGACTGTGCCTGATCGCCAACGGCGCCTACCTGGCCATCGGCCAGTTCAGCGGAGCGGGCGATGCGGGCGATCTCGTGCGGCTGGGCACGCCGCGCTGGGTACTGGTCATGTTCGGAGTCATAACGGCCCCCGCCGGCCTGTACTGTTGGCACCGGCTCGGTCCCCGCATGGGAATCGGCCAGCGCGTGCCGTCCGCGGCGCGGCCCTCGATGGTTTCAGCGAAATGGGTGATTCCCGACGAGAGTGAGTTGCGAGCCTGACGATGCCGAATTTCTTCACCGATAACGACGACCTGATGTTTCTCTTCCGGCACCTGGACCTGGCCGAACTGGCCCGCGTGCAGGAAGACAACTTCGCCGATGCGCGGCAGCACGGAATCGACTACGCACCGCAGGACGAGGCGGACGCGATCGACAACTGGCGGCGCACGCTCGAAATCGCCGGCGACATCGCCGGCACGGTGATCGCGCCGCGCGCCGAGCAGATCGACGAGGAAGGCCATACGCTCAACGCCGATGGTACGGTCACGCTGCATCCGCTCGTCGCGGACAACATCCACCGGCTGGCCCAGGCCGACCTGATGGGCTTCACGCTGCCGCGGCGCTACGGCGGGCTGAACTGCCCGAACCTCGTGTACTCCATGGCGATCGAGATCGTCAGCCGGGCCGACGCGAGCCTGATGAACATTTTCGGCCTGCAGGGGATCGCCGAGACGATCAACGCGTTCGCCTCGGATGAGATCAAAAGCGCCTACCTGCCGCGCTTCGCGCGCGGGGAGGTCACGGGGGCCATGGTGCTGACGGAGCCCGACGCCGGCAGCGACCTCCAGGCCGTGCGGCTCAAGGCGATTCGGGACGACGACGGCCAGTGGTACCTGCGCGGGGTAAAACGCTTCATCACGAACGGCTGCGGTGAGGTCCTCCTGACGCTGGCGCGAAGCGAGCACGAGATCAGCGACGGCCGGGGCCTGTCGCTGTTCCTGTCCGAGCGCAGTCCGCGGATCCGCGTGCGGCATCTCGAGCACAAGCTCGGAATTCATGGCTCACCGACGTGCGAGCTGGTGTACGACGATGCCCCGGCCCAGTTGATCGGCGAGCGGCAGCGCGGATTGATCACCTACGTGATGGCCCTGATGAACGGGGCGCGCGTGGGCATCGCGGCACAGTCGCTGGGCATTGCCGAAGCAGCATTCCGCCTGGCCCGCACGTATGCCCATTCGCGCAAACAGTTCGGCGGGCCGATCGAGCGCCTGCCCGCAGTCGCCGAGATGGTGACTGGGATGAAGATCGCGGTCGAGGCGGCCCGCGCCCTGGTCTACGAGACGAGCCGCGTCTGCGATCTCGAGAACAACAATCTGCGCGCAACGGAGACGGGCCTGGTCACCGACAAGGACGAGTTGCGCCAGCGCAAGGAGATGGCCCGCACGCTCAAGCGGCTCAACGGCATGCTGACGCCGATGAGCAAGTACTACGCGAGCGAGATGTGCGTGCGCGTGGCGGATACCGCGCTCCAGGTGCTGGGCGGCTCGGGGTACATGAAGGACTACCCCGCGGAGCGCTACCTGCGCGACGCGCGGATCACGAACATCTACGAGGGCACGAGCCAGCTCCAGGTCGTGGCCGCCGTGCGCGGCGTGTGTAGCGGCGCCTTCGAGCGGCGGGCCGGCGAATACGAGCAGGCGGCCTGCGATGAGCCGCACCTGGCCGAACTGAAGGCCAAGCTCCTCACCGGCAAGCAGGACGTGCTGTCGGCGATCGCGTACGTGAAGACGCGTGGCACGGATTACATGGACCTGGTCGGCCGCCGGCTGGTCGACAGCGCCGCCGCCGTGCTGATCGGCCACCTCCTGCTGCGTCAGGGCGCTGCGCACGAAACCGCCGGCGGGAACGGGTGTACGGCGGCCCACGCACGCAAGGCACGCGTGGCGCGGCGTTTCATCGACGTCGAAATGCGTCGGCTGGCGCTGAATTGCGAGTTGATCCGCGGCGGCGACGCCTCCGCGATCGAAGAATTCGACGTCCTCGCCGGCCCCGTGCCGGCCAAGGATTAGTGATGCGGCGCGGGCTGAGCTGCTCTCTGCTTGCGGCGGTGCTGGCATGGTCGGCCGGCTGCGACCGAAGCGGCCCGGCGGCGACCCAGTCGGCCGCGCCGGCGGGGACGGTGGTCGTCTATACCGCGCTCGATCGGCAGTTCTCCGAGCCCATTCTGCGGGCATTCACCGAGCGGACCGGGATCAACGTCGAAGCCGTCTATGACACCGAGTCGACGAAGACCGTCGGCCTGGCCAACCGCATTCGTGCCGAGGCCAAGCGCCCGCGCTGCGACGTCTTCTGGAACAACGAGATCCTGAACACGCTGCGACTGAAGCAGGAGGGGTTGCTGCAACCGTGCCGTCCGCCGGAGGCCGACAATTACCCGCCGACCGTTCGTGATCCGGACGGATACTGGTACGGCTTCGCCGCCCGCGCCCGCGTAATCCTCGTCAACACGGAGCTCGTGCCGGTCGAGGCGCTACCGCAATCGATCCGTGACCTGGCCGATTCACGCTGGGCGGGGCGGGCCGGCATCGCCAAACCGCTGTTCGGCACCACAGCTTCGCACGTCGCGAGCCTCTTCGCCGTGCTCGGGCCGGAGGCGGCGCGCGATCTGCTCCTGGCCTGGAAGGCCAATCGCGTGCAGGTGCTGTCCGGCAACAAGACGTGCGCCGAGGCGGTCGGGGCGGGGCGCCTGGCACTGGGGCTGACCGACACGGACGACGCGATGATCGAGGTCCAAGCCGGGCGGCCGGTGCGGATCGTGCTGCCCGACGCGGCCCCGGGCAGGATGGGCACACTGCTGCTGCCCAATACGCTGGCAGTCGTCAAAGGCGCACCGAATCCGGCCGGCGCCGCGAAACTGATCGATTATCTCCTGTCGCCGGAAGTGGAAGCGCTGCTGGCGGCCAGCCCGTCGGCGCAGATCCCCCTGAATTCCCGCACCGCTGCCCGTTCCCGCGTGCCCGGGCTGGAAGCGCTGCGGCCGATGCAGGTCGACTTCGCGGCGGCGGCGCAGCAGTTTTCCGCGGCGGCGGATTTCGTGCAGCGCGAGTTCCTCGAGTAGCTCAGTAGCGCCATTCCTGTCCGCTGGCCGGGTCGAGCTTGTAGTCGACATGCGGATCCAGGGGAAACGCCGGCCCTTCCGGGTCGGTGCCCACGTCAAAGCCCAGCCCGTTCCACAGGCTGTTGTCCTCGTAGGCCTGCCGGGGCGCCAGCGAGGTACCGTGCCCGTCGGCGAAGACGGCGTTCGCGCGGCCCGCGTGCCGGTCGGACAGGTACGAGCGCCAGTTCTTCCAGGAAAACGGCTCGAGATCCGGCCCGCTGAAGGAGTCCACGCTCCAGGTGGGGATAAAGGTGGGATCGATCAGGTAGCCGTGATTGCCGATGCGATGCTGGTTGTTGTCACCGAGGGGCCGTTCGGGCTTCCAGGGCAGCGTCCAGCCGGTGCCGTCGGAATCGGCGAACGCGATCGTGAGGGCGGGGCAGCGCAGCTCTTTGACGGGGAAGGATTCCCACGGGCGATACGGGTTGTCCGCCCGCTGGTTGTCCCGCACGCTGCCCAGATACTTGTAGTTGTAGCCGAACGAGTTGTTCCGCCCCAGGATCCACTCGGGCACGGACGGGCAGCTCTGGACGCGAAGCTCGGGGAGCTGCTCCGCCATGGCCTGGAACCAGCGCAGCCGCTTGTCGTCGGGGAGCCGCCACTGGTGTGCGGGGTAGTTGCCGTACTCGTTGTGATACGCCAGCATGCCGCGCCCGAGTTCCCGGCAGTAGGCCAGGCAGCGCACCGCCTGCGCCCGCACGCGCGCCGCGGACAGCGACGGCAGCAGAATCGAGATGAGCGTCGCCACAATGGCGACACAGACGAGCAGCTCGATCAGGGTGAACGCCCTCAGTCTGGTCCGGCGGTCAACGATGCGCATGAAGCTCCCCTGGCTTTGGGTGATTGCAGGTTCTTATCGTCCTCAATATTGGCACAACCCGCTTTCGCCCGCCACGCCGGGCCGCAGTTTTCTCGCGGTCACGTCAGCAGTGATTACGGAATCCCGCGGCGTACCACGCCTCCCGCCCTCGGCTGTGTAGACACCCGTCCGGGCGTCGTGAACCGGCCAGTTGTCCGGGACTCTGATCAGCCCGGCGCTCCGGCCCGCGCGTGCCGCGGCCAGATTCGCCAGCGCCAACCCAATGACTGCGTGGGAGTTGCGTGCTCTTGAGCGGGTTTGAGCTGTGCCGCCCTGAACCGGGTTGCATCATTCGACGGTCCGCAGCACATACTTGCCCGATTCCTGGAGCGTGGCGGTCGCCTCTTGCAGGCAGCGCCGAATGCCGCGCAAAAACGAATGCGTACCGCGAAGGAGTTCCGAATAGTCGGTGGCGATGAGCTTTGGCCCCAGGGCCGCGAGCTGGCC
>CAZVRR010000274.1:0-2216 GCA_964629745.1 uncultured Planctomycetales bacterium
CCCGCTACCAGAACGACGCTCCAGAGCAGCACCAGCAGCAGGCTGAGCGGCACGCTGAACATCGCGCGTTCCGGCTTGCGCACCTTGATGCTCGCGGCCTGGAGCAGCAGCAACGCGAGCGCCAACTGCGCCGCGACCGTGACCGCCAGCGTCGTGCCGTGCACCGCGCCGCCAATCGCCACGACTGGCATGCCCGAGAACAGGCGCTCCACCAGTGCTCCACTGCCGAGCACACCGGTGAGCAGCGCCAGGCCCGGCACCAGCATCACGAAGAACCAGCCCCCCAGCACCGTCACAACCATCACGATCGGAACCAGGTTGCCCTTGCCCGCCGTGGCCAGGGCGAACAGCAGCGTCAGCGCGGCGATCATAAACGCCGCCACGACGAGCACGACCTGCAGCGCGTACCAGCCCAACAGCAACTGGTACGTCAGTCCCGCGGCCATGCGTGCGGCGAAGAACGTGCCCGCCAGCAGCCCGACGCAAAACAGGCATGCCGCGGGCATCGGCGGACCGAGCAAATATCCCAGCACGAGCTGCCGCCCGCTCAGGGGCGTCAGCCGGTGAGACTCGATCATCCCGCTCTGATAATCGCGCAGCGCTGCCCGCCGGATCGCACTCGACGCGAACAGCAGCGCGAACACCGCCTGGCCGACCGTGATCAGCGTGAGGATCAAGCCATCCGACTGGCTCGGATTCGTTGGATCCATGCTGCGCAACAGCGTGGTAATCAGCACGAGCAGGACCACGTACGCGGCGACCAGCGTGGCGTTCATGCGCCAGCCGCCGGCCAGCCGGAAATGCAGATTGATGAAAGGGCTGACGCTCATGCTCAGTCCACCTGCCGGATCCCGGCCTGGAGGTACGCCTGTTCGAGGTCGGGCTCGAGAGTTCGGAACTCGGCGACCGGCAGACCGGCCGCCAGCAGGGCCGAGAGGAGACTCGCCGCGGCGCCGCGATCGCGCAGTGCCTCGAGCACGAGGGTATCGCCGTCGGCCTGGACGATTTCGATATCGGGGATGCGAGCGATGCGCGCTGCCAGGTCGCCGATGCGCTGGACAAGCAGGACCCGGTAGCGTGCGCGCACGTGGCTGGCCGCGCCTGCGACCTCCGCAACCGGGCCGAACCGCAGCAGCTTGCCGCCGCCCACAATCGCGATGTGCGTGCAGTACTCCGCGAGGTCGGCCAGGATATGCGAGGAAACGATCAGGACCTTGCCCTGGTCGCGGAGCCGGGCGAGCAGGTGGCGGAACTGGGCGCGGCCCGCGGGGTCCAGCCCGGCCGCCGGCTCATCCAGCAGGATGACGTGCGGATCCGGCAGGAGCGTCCGGGCCACGGCCAGCCGCTGTTTCATGCCGCGAGACAGCGCCCCGATTTTCGCATCGCGCTTTTCGGCCAGCCACAGCTCGGCGAGCCAGTGATCGATGCGTTCGCGCCCCAGCGCCCCGGTCAATCCGTAGGATGACGCGACGAATTCCAGGAACTGCTGAACGGTCAGCGTGTCGTAGCCGGCGGGCGTATCGGGGGTGAAACCCAGGTGGTGACCGACCCGGCTGGGGTCCGCGAACACGTCGTACCCCAGCACGCGCACCTGGCCGGTGCTGATCGGCTGGAGCCCCGCGGCGGCCCGCAATGTCGTGGTCTTCCCCGCGCCATTCGGCCCGATCATTCCTAACAGCTCGCCCGCGCGCAGCGCGAACGAAATCCCATCCACGGCCAGGAAGCGGCCGTACAACACGCGTACATCTTCGAGCTGCAACAACGGATCGGCCATCAACTCCTCGGCGACTCGCCCGCGCGGGCCAATCCCGCTATCATCGCGCCGCGCGCAGCCCGGGACAACCCGCTCCGGTGACGGGTCACCGAGGGCTGCCCGCGCCAGGGACTACGCGAAACGATACCGGCGGAATCATGTTGACACCCCCGAACTTTGTCCGGCTCTGGCTCTCGCCGGTGCTGCTGGGCATCCTGCTCATTCTCGTCGGCGCCCTGCTCATCGCGGCGCCAGCACTGCTGGCCTACTTCGTCGCGAGCCTGTTCGTGCTTGCGGGCGTGCTGCTGATCGGGCTGGGCGCCACCATGCGTCGGCGCGTCACCTACCGGCGGATTGATGAAACGCGCGGCGCATACGAGGATTCCGACGAAAGCTGAACCCTCCCCGTGCGCGCCCGACCGCTGGCGGCTCTGGACCAAGGAAGAGGACATCGAGAGGAAAC
>CAZVRR010000274.1:2226-5623 GCA_964629745.1 uncultured Planctomycetales bacterium
GGCACGCTTCCCAAACCCCCGTGAGTGCCGGTGGCCCATCCCGGCGCGCTGTGCGCACGATTTCAGCGCACAGCGCCCCGCGATGTCACTATCACGAGCCCGGCTCGACCGGGCCGGCCTCTGAGCCGCCGTCGGAGCCGGGCCACGGCGAATCCGGCGACCCGACGACGTCCGGTGACTCGGTCCCCAGGGGGGGGCAAGCAATCGCTTCCATTCCCGGCGGCTCGTAAGCGGCGACGCAGGCGCCCAGGGCGTGCACGTCGGGATCGTCCGGACAACCATCCGCCCAGTCGGGCACGCCATCGCCATCCGAATCCAGCGCGTAGTCGGTCGGATTCGGGTCCATGTCGAACAAGCTCATCGCGCTGACGCGATCGCCGCCGGTCAGCGTGAATTGCACCCGCGTCGCCATGGACGGCACGGATGCGCCAACCGGTCGCAAGCCGCTCGGCGGATCCGATTGCGAACCCGAGCCGGAACCACTCGAGATCGTCACCATGCCGATCAGGCCGGCGAACAGCGAGCCAGCCGGCGGGCGCCCGTTGAAATGGTTGACGAACACGGGCGTCCCCGGAGGACCGAGCCCGGCGAACACGGCCCCGCCGCCGCCGGCATCGTGAAGCGTGCACGAAGCCAGGGCCCGCCCCACCGCAACGGACTCATCGATCCGGGGGAAATACAACTGCGCCGTGTCGATGATCACACCGATTTCGGCGTCGCCGGCCAGGATCATGAAATTCAGGTGGATCCCGCTGCATTGGCGGTACGTGATTACGACGTTCTGAATCGTCGCCAGTAACGCACCCGTCGTCGTGTCCAGCACGTCGATCGCGTCCGCGGCGGTCCAACTCAACGTGGCATTGACCGGATTCCACTCCAGCTCGCCCGCCGGTACGACGAGGTCAGCGCAGTGGGCCGGCGTGCTGATGTGGATCCGCAACGCGTCACCGCGCACGCCGGCGTAACCGAAACCCGGTTCAGCCAGCATGAGCGCCGATGCGCAAGCGACATAAATGCCCAGTAACCCGGCAATGTTCTTTGCAGCACTACCCTGGGGGCGCATCCTTCTCTCCGCGAAAGTCAGACTTACTCGGTTCGGGAAGTCACCCGTGCGCCCGTTCGGCCCCCGACACCCCCCGACATCGTGAATGCCTGTCTCGGGGTCGGGCGTTCGCACGTCTTACACAGAATACAGATCGTGGGGCGGTTAGGGAAGGCTACTTACGCGCAGCGGACGTGAAAATGGATGACCCCGGCTGTAATCTGGCCGGGGTCATCCGAGATGGCCTGCCTGCCGCAGTCTAGTACGAACGCGGGCGGACACGACCCAGTCGGCGATAGCCTCCCAGCGTGAGCAGCGTCAGGGGAACCATGCCGAGAACGCCCGCACCGCACCCGGCGGACGTCCCAAGTAATTGCTCCTCAGCGTCCTCTAGCGAATTAATTGCCTCAGCAGGCGACAGCTCCTCTCCGGAATCCGCATCGCCGCTGTCACCCGTTGCGACCAGCGCATTCGTGTTCTGCGGCGTCGAATTGTCGTTCGCGGAAGCCGGGCCAGGTCCGCCGTCCAGATCCGACCCGTCCGCGGGACCGGTTTCCGACTCGTCCGCGGCATCCGTGTCATCGTCAGCGCCGTCGACATCGTCGCCATCATCCGGGGGCAACGTTTCGTCTTCCGGCGCGCCGGGTTCGATTTCTTCCGCGGGGTCCTCGCCCGCCGGATCGCCGCCCTCAGACTCCTCGCCTTCCGGCGCCGGCTCGCACGAACCGTACGTCACGCGATCCGGGTCGTCCGGACAGCCGTCGGCCCAGTCGGGAACGCCGTCGCCGTCCGTATCATCGGCGTAGCCGGCCGGGTTGGGATCCACGTCGAACAGCAACATGGACGACACGCGATCGCCGCCGGTCAGCAGGAACTGCGCGCGACCGCACATCGACTCTACCGCTTCACCCACTTCGCGCATGCCGCTCGGGGGATCCGACTGCGAGCCCGACCCGGTTCCGCCGCTCCCGATGGTGACCGTACCGATTAAGCCGATAAACGGCGAACCTGCCGGCGGCGTACCGTTCAGTTGTGCGATGAAGATGGGCGATCCGGGCGTGCCCAGCGCGATCAACTCCGCGCCACCGCCGCCCGTGTCCGACAGGGTGACCGATGCGAGGGCACGGCCCTTGGCGACGTCCTCGCTGAGCAGCGGAAAATAGAGCTGTGCCGTATCAATCACTACCTCCACGTCCTCCGAGCCGGCCTGGATCTGGAAATTCAGGACCAGCGCGCTTCCCTGCCGGTAAACGACCGACGCGTTGCGGACCGACGCGATCACCGTGTCGGTTTCCGCATCAACCATGTCGAACGCACTGGAAGTGCCCCATGTGAAGGTGCTGTTGGTCGGGTTCCATGTCAGTTCGCTGGCCGGAACCACGAATTCCGAGGACAACTCTCCGCTGCTGAGTTGAATGACCAGGGCGTCTCCAGCCAGGCCGGTCTCGCCGAACGCCAGCTGAGGTCCGCTGATCAATGCGACTGTCGCGACCACCACACACGCAACACGAACGCCTGTCTGCCTCGAACTCTTCATTGCCCGCCTCCGGTAACCGGCCCCGAAACGCGCCGAGCGCGTCCGGATCACTCTGATCTCCGCTCTGCTGTGCGCGTGCCTTCCGGAACGAAACTCTCGTCCCATATCGCTGCGCACTGCTTGCGCCATCCCTACAGATGTGAAGATGCGAATCGTGCATGGAGTTGGCAAAGTGAAACCGGAGAAGGTGAGTAAATTCGGTCGCAGTACCGGAAACGAAGCCCGCCGCGAAACCTGGCTGCTGGTTATCTGCGTCGTTGCGCGCGTGAGGCGGACCTGCACCGATGGCGGCGATTTCGCGCGGCGCCCGGTCGCCGTATACTCCGGCCTGCAATCACCGGCCTGCCGGAACGGAGAACACGCCCATGCGACCGCGACACGGAACGTGCGTACTGCTCAGCGTCATTTTGCCCTGCCTCGCCGCTGCCGAGAGCCTGCCGACCAGCCCGGACGTGCTCCAGGGCCGCCTCGACAACGGCGTGCAGTGGCTTTACCGCCGGCACGCGAATCCGCCGGGTCGGTTGTCGCTGCTCCTCCACGTGCGCACGGGATCGCTGAATGAAACGGACAACCAGCGTGGCGTGGCGCACTTCATCGAACACATGGCCTTTAATGGCAGCGAGAACTTTCCGCCCGGCGCGCTGATCCCTTATTTCGAGAGCATCGGCATGCAGTTCGGTGCGGACGTGAACGCGTTCACGTCCTTCGACCAGACGGTGTACTGGCTGGACCTGCCCGATACCACGACGGCCCAGGTGGACAAGGCGTTGCTGGTCCTCAGCGATTACGCGTACCGCCTGCTGCTCGCGCCGGAGGAA
>CAZVRR010000275.1:0-5606 GCA_964629745.1 uncultured Planctomycetales bacterium
GACTGCCGCGCGTGCGCCGCAGCAGTGCCACCGACATGCCGAGCAGAATGCCCACGCCGCAGGCGGGAAGCAGTGACCAGGCGAAGGCGCCGCGCAGGTCGACGGGGTTGGACGCGTCGAGGGCGGGCGACAGCAGCCACCAGAGCAGGCCGCTGCCTAGGGCGGCCCCCGCCGCCAGCGCCAGCCCGGCCCCCAGGCCACACCAGGCCGGATGCGCGCGACAGGTACGTGGCGCCGGCGGGCGCGACGGATGGCGGCAATCGAAAGTCATTGTCCCTCGTCCAGCGTGCGGTCCCCAAACGCCGAGATGTGCGGCAATAAGGCCCGCAACACATGAATCGGGCGGTGCCGGCCCGGCGCTGATTTGCGCGCAGCACTTCCGGCGGTCTCGTAATGAACGAATTCTGACGCGGGGCACCCTTGCGAAACCGCCTGAAGTCACCTAGAAGTCACCCGCGGAGTCCTCATGCGCAAAGCGAATAAGCCGAGCTCGCCATCCCCGTCGAAGCCTCGACCGCGGGGCGCCCAATCCCGCAGCCCGATGGGCCGTGTGATCGCCCTCCTCGTGACGCTCGTCGTCGCGGCCGCCGTGGTCGGACTGGGCTGGCGGCTCTGGCCGGCATCCCGCTCGCTGAAGCCGGGCATCGAGCTTCCTGCCGGTGCGGCCGCTGGCTACAACGTCCTGTTGATCACGCTCGACACCACGCGCAGCGACCGCATCGGCTGCTACGGCTATGCCGCGGCGCAGACGCCGGTGCTCGACAAGCTCGCCGCGGACGGCGTCCGCTGCGCCGACGCGATCTGCCCGGTGCCGATGACGCTGCCCGCGCATGCCAGCATCCTGACGGGCCAATACCCGCCGCGGCTCGGCGTTCGCGACAACGGCGTCTATCGCCTCGCCGCGGAGCACGAGACGCTGGCCGAGCAGCTCGCGGCGCAGGGGTATGCGTCGGCCGCGTTCATCGCCGCGTTCGTGATGGAACGACGGTACGGACTCGACCAGGGCTTCCAGACCTACGCGGACGCCTTTCAGCCGGAGCGGGCCGACCAGCTCAACCCGCAGCGACCGGCGAACCAGGTCGTCGACGAGACACTGGCCTGGTTCGATGCGCCCGAGCGCGCGGCCGCCGCGGCCCCTTTTTTCGCGTGGGTGCACCTGTTTGATCCCCACACGCCGTACGCGCCGCCCGAGCCGCTGCGCTCGCGCTTTGCCAACCGGCCCTACGATGGCGAGCTGGCGTTTGTCGACCAGCAGATCGGGCGGCTGCTTGACGGGCTGCGCGTCCGCCACAAGCTCGAGCGCACGCTGGTCGTGGTAGTCGGCGACCATGGTGAGGGGCTGGGCGATCATGGCGAGAGCACGCACAGCCTGCTGATTTACGAGTCAACCATGAGCGTGCCGCTCATCTTCTACGCGCCGCAGTTACTCAGACGGACCGGCGTTGTGGCGGACCGGGTCGTTTCGACGGTGGATGTGGCGCCCACGATTCTCGACCTGCTGGGGATCCCGGTGCCGGCCGGCCTGGACGGCGTGAGCCTGCTGCGCTCGGCGCCGCGCGACCGGCTGCTCTACATGGAGACGCTGGCGACGCGGTTGAATCACGGGTGGAGCCCGCTGCACGGCCTGCGCCGCGAGCGGCTGAAGTACATCGAGGCGCCGACCCCGGAGTTGTACGACCTGGCCGCGGATCCGCGCGAGACGCGAAACCTCGTCGTGGACCGGCCGGAGGAAGCGCGCGAGCTGGCGCGCGCCCTGGCCGGCTGGATGGAGTCGTTTCCGGGGTCGGGCGCGGCACCGACGCTGGAGCTGGACGCCCAGGCGCGGCGCCAACTGGAGGCCCTCGGCTACGTTGGCGGAGGAGCGGCGACGACCTCCGGTCCGCTGCCGGACCCGAAGGAGATGATCGCCCGTTCGGACGAGCACATGCGCAGGGCGAGCGAGTTGCTCACGTCGAATCCCGCCGAGGCGATCCGGCTGGTGAAGGACCTGCTCGCGAACTCGCCCAACGATGCGGGCCTGTGGTCGATGCTCAGCGCGGCCCAGGCGCAGCTCAACCAGCTCGATGACGCGATCGCCGCACGCCTGCGCACGCTGGAGCTTCAGCCGAACGATCCGACCGGGTGGGTCCTGCTGGCCAAGATGCAGGAAGCCAACGGCGACCGGGAGGGCAGCCGCGTCAGCCTCGCGGAAGCCGAGCGGCTCGATCCGCAGCTCGGCTCGGTGTTCATCGTGCGTGCGATCCAGGCTTTCCGGGACCAGCGCTTTGACGAAGCGCTTGAGCTGGCGCGGGAGGCTGGGCGGCGCGATCCCACGCGCTACGGGCGCGATTCGTGGGCGTTGCAGGCGGAGATTCTCAAGGCGGCCGGCCGGCCCGCCGAGGCGAAGGCCGCCGAGGAGCGCGCCCGCGGTCCGCAGCCCCCGTAGCTCGCGCGCCTCAAGGCCCGGTCAGCAGCTCGACAAACGGGTCGATGTCGAAGCTGTTCACGGCGCCGTCGCCGTTCGCGTCGGCGTTTTGCAGGTCGCAGTCTTCGTGCGCGGCGAGATACGCGGTCGGGTCACCCAGGGCCAGCACGAACGGATCGATGTCGAACGCGTTGACGGCGCCGTCGCAGTTCAGGTCCCCGCGCTGCGGCGCGACGGACGCGGTGTTCCGCGCGTCGCGCCGGAACTGCGGCCAGGGGAGGCGGTACGGATCATACGTCCCCGGCCCCAGGTCCCAGCAGTACACCCGGATGTCGTTGCTGCCGACCAGCAGCTCGAGATGACCGTCGAGATCGAGATCCGCCAGCAGCGGCGAAGAGTAGATCGTGTACGTCGCCAGCAGCGGGAAGCCCGCGACGGGTGCGCCGCTGGTTTCCAGGCCGTAGACCTTGCCGGTGTTCTCGCCGACCACGATTTCCAGCGCGCCGTCCCCGTCAATGTCGCCGACGGAGGGCGACGAAAGCACGCTGTAGGTCGTCGATACCGGCCAGCCCGGCAGCAGCGTGCCGTCGTGGTTCAGCGCGACGATCCGGGAGTTGTTCGCGCCGACCACGATCTCCAGTTGCGGATCGCCGTCGAGGTTCACCAGCGCCGGTGAGCTCTCGATCGTATAACCGGGGTTGTAGGGCCAGCCGGGCAGCGGCGAGCCGTCGGCATTCAGCGCGAGCAGGTTGCCGTTGCGCAGCCCGATCACGATATCCAGGCTTCCGTCCTGGTTGATGTCGCCGAGGGCCGGACTGCTGTGAATGCCCAGCCCCGGCATCAGGTCACGCGGCCAGCCCGGCAATGGCTGGCCGTTGCCGTTCAGCGCGAACAGATCGTAGCCGGAAGCTTCGGAGGGGCAGACGATCTCCGGGTGGCCGTCGCCGTCGAGATCGCCCAGGGCGGGTGACCCGCGAATGGCGTAGGCGGTGGTGTACGGAAATCCCGGGCAGACCGTGCCGTCCGGCTTGAGCGCGTAGATTCGTCCGTAGTGATTGCCAATGACGATTTCGAGTTCCCCGTCGCCATCGATGTCGCCGATCGCGGGCGTGCTGCCGATCATGTATCCCGTGTCGAGCGGAAAGCCGGGCACGACGGTGCCGTCGTGGTTGTACGCCCACAGCTTGCCGCTCAGCCCGCCGACAATGATCTCGGGCCAACCGTCATCGTCGATGTCCGCGGCCGCCGGACTGGAGTTGAAGCGCAGCCACTCGTCGGGATAGAGCGTATCGCCGAGCCATTGCGGCCAGCCTGGACACAGCGTGCCGTCATGGTTGTACGCATAGATGTACTCGTCCTGCGACGCGATCACGACCTCCCATTGCGGGTCGGCGTCGAGTTGCACGGTCGTCGCGGAAGGCGAGACGGAATACGTGGTCGACACGGGCCAGCCGGGCTCCGGGATGATCTGCCCCAGCGCCCCGTCAATTCCGAGAAAGCTCGTCGCGATCAGGCAGAGGCGCGGAATCATCGATACTCCTCCGGGCGCGGATCGCAAATCAATGCGAACTGAGCACTTACGTAGCACATCCTACCCGGAGGTCCCGAACGATGCAACACGCCATTTACACGTCATGTTGTCCGGAAGTCGAGCGCAGCACGAAACTTGTAAAAAATCTGCAAGCGGGAGAATCTTTCCGCCGATAGTAGAAATGGTATCATCACCGACCTATAACGGTAATGGAACTCCTCCTCCTCCTCCTCAAGGTCCGCTACGGCGGGCCTTGTTTTTTTCCCATCCACCAGCGGAACGCGCCGACGCGCAGGTGGTGACGTGCGCCGCCCCTGGTGCGCCGGCCGGTCTTGTCGCCGGCAGTACAATTCGGCGACGCCAGGGACCGGATCGCCGCATGCCTCAAAGCATCTATGACGCAGTGTCTGTGGCGGGGGACTGGCTGACGCGAGTTCAGCGCTGGCGCAGCGGCGTGCACGAGCGCGTGCGGCGCCCGGCCGGATGTGGTGCAGCGGCCCTGCTCGCCGCGGCGATCGGCGTCGTGTGCATCGGGCTGGTGGCGGTGGTCTGGCAAGCCGCGCACGAGCGTCCGCCCACGCAAGTCGTCACGGCGCCCGAAGCCCCGTGGCGGTACCTGGCAGTCTGCGGAGCGTGCCAGCAGCGCCAGCGGCTCGCGGAGTATCCGGGCCCTGATTGGCGGCAGGAGCGGGGAGTCTTTGCCTGCTCCGCGTGCGGCGCATTCCAGGTTACGGTGTATCGGCGCGGGACGCAGGCCGTGCCGCCCGGAGGCTGGTAGGGGATGGTCATGGCTCGCCCGCTCCGCCTGCCGCCCGCGTTCACCCTGATCGAACTGCTGGTCGTCGTTGCGATCATCACGATGCTGGTGGGAATTCTTCTGCCCAGCGTCAGCAGCGCGCGGGAGCAGGGACGCAAGACGCAGTGCCTGGCCAACCTCGGCGAACTCGGCAAGGCCTCCCAAGCGTATGCGAACGACACGCCGGGCGAGCTGATCATTCCCATCCATCAGTCGATGATGACGGCGCTGCCGGTGGAGGACTACTGGCTGCGCCGGACGGCGATGTGGTTCGCCTTCGGCGGCCGCTCGGCGCCGCAGCCCTTCCTGACCGACGCCGGGCCGCGCGCGCTGGACGACGCCAGCATCTGGGCGGCCCGCACGCGGCCGCTGAATCGCTTCATCTACGGCGACATTCAGCAATCCGATGCGCACGAGATGAAGCTGTTTCGCTGCATGTCGGACGTGGGTTACCCCGATCACATCGACATCGACGACTCGCCGCGTGAGAACGCCGAGCGCTCGTGCTACGACACGCTGGGGAACAGCTACCGGGCGAGCCTCTACAGCACCTTTCCCGGCCGGGCCGAGCCCTACACGGGCGCCTTTGCGATCGGGCCGTGGGGGCACCGGTTATCAACGATTGACATGCCGTCCGCGGTTGCGGCGTTTGGCGAGCCCCGCTTCTTCAACATGATTGGCCTGGACAACGGCGACGCGAACCCGGACCCGGTCGTCGCGTTCGGCTGGCATCGCCAGTGGATGACGGACAACCTCGTGTTCTGCGACGGTTCGGCGCGTCCCACGCGCGCCACCGGCCACCAGACGATCGAGCCCGAGGTGGCGATTCGCGAAATGGGCGTCGGTCCGAACTGGGATCTGCTCTCGCGCGGACC
>CAZVRR010000276.1:0-5568 GCA_964629745.1 uncultured Planctomycetales bacterium
GCGTCAGCGACGAGCGCACGATCGAGATCAGGGGCGATGACGTCGCGCGCCTGGTCCATCGCGAGATTCGCCAATTCGTCCGCCCGGCGATTCAGCTCGCGCTTGATGTGCCGCACGCTCCAGCACGACACGCGCAGCAGGATCAACTGCACCCGCTGGTAGAGCTGCTCGAGCTTGGGGCTCTTCACCTGGTATTGGCCGGTGATCTGGCGCACGAGCAGCTCAGAGTCGGAGTAGATCGTCAGTCCCTGGTCGGGGCACTGGCGGGCCCGGTCCAAGGCGCGGAGCAGGGCATGGTACTCGGCGGCATTGTTCGTCTGGTGCCCGAGGAAGTAGCCGCCCTCGTGAACCAGCCGCCCCTCCTCCGTGGCGATGACCACTCCCGCCCCCGCCGGCCCGGGATTCCCGCGCGCCCCGCCGTCAATGTGGATGATCAGGCCCACGCGGCACCGTCAGCGGCGCTTCTCGATGAACAGGATCCGCCCGCAGTTCGGGCAGGTCTGCACTTCGGCCCGGACCATGGCGGCGTTGTAGTGCTCGGCCGAAATGCTCATGTGGCAGCCGCTGCAGAGGAATTCGTCGCGCCGCGGATGCACGCGTTCGATCTTCGCCAGCACCTCGCCGTCGTAGCGTTCGGAGAGCCGCTCGAACATCGTGGCGACCTTCTGCGAAATCTGCTCGGCCGCCGTGTCGCGCCGCTGCTGCAGCTCGCTCAGCTTCTCGGAAAACGTGTGCTGCGCCCGGGCGGCCTGGGCCTGGAAATCCTGCAGGCGGCTGGCTTCGACGCGTTCCTCCTCCTGGACTTCGCTCACGACTTTGCGCTGCGCTTCGACACCGCTCATCAACTCGAGGGCCTTGCTCTCCAGCCGGCTCGCGTCGGCCTTCTCGTTGTTGAGCTGGGCCAGGACGGCGGCGTACTCCTTGTTCGTGCGCACCGTGTTGAGATGTTCGCGCAGCCGGTTCACCTGCGCGGCGCGGCCCTTCAGGTCCACGTCGAGCGTATCCACGTTCATCTGGTTCCGGCGGAGGGTTTCCTGTTCGACTGCCAGTCGATCGCGAACGGCCTGGAGCCGGGCGGCCTGCCGTTCCACGAGCCGCTTTTTCTGCTCGAGCTGGCGGCGGATGTCTACGAGCTGAAGTTCGATATCCTGAAGCTCGAGCAAGGCTTCGAGCGCCGATGCCATCAGCCACTCCCAGGACTAGCTCTTCTGCGCAAGCAAGCCGCGCATTATGTTCGCAGCGGGCCCCGCGATCAAGCACGGGATCCGGCGCCTTCGCGAAACCCGCGTTTCTGACCGGACCGGCCGCCAGCGCCCGTCCAAGACGTAAAATACGCGCTATTACGCGCCGGGACCGTCCCGGTGCCGGCAGCCACCCCGGGTTACAGGTGCCACGATGCCGAGATTCCGCGTTCCGCGTCTGCATCTGCTCGCTTACTCGAGTGTTATCGCGGCCGTCGGCGCCGCAGCCGCGCAGAAGCTGCCTGCGTCCACGGCGGCACAGTCCGACCGGCGGCGCTCGCCCGTCGTCGAGGTGTTCGAGCAGGCGCGCGACGCAGTCGTGAACATCAGCACCACGCGCGTGGTGCGCATGCAGCCGTCGCTGATCGACATTTTCGAGTTCGGGCCCCGGGCCCGCAGTCGACAGGTGCACAGCGTCGGATCCGGAGTCGTCGTGCACCCCGGCGGCTACCTGGTCACCAACGCCCACGTCGTCGCCCAGGCCTCCGACATCGGTGTCACCTTCGCCGACGGACATACCGCCGAGGCGGAGATCATCGCGGTCGACAGCGAGCACGACCTGGCCGTGCTGAAGATTCAGACCGACCGGCCGCTCCACGCCCAGAAACTCGGCCGCAGCGACGACCTGCTGATCGGCGAGACGGTCGTCGCCATCGGCAACCCGCTCGGCCTCCAGCACACCGTGACGGCGGGCATCGTCAGCGCGGTGGCGCGTGACCTCGAGTTCAGCGGAGAGGTGCAGTACAAGGGACTGATCCAGACGGACGCATCGATCAATCCCGGGAACTCCGGCGGGCCCCTGCTGAACGTGAACGGCGAACTCATCGGGATCAACACGGCGATTCGCGGCGATGCGCAGAACATCGGCTTCGCAATCCCGGTCGACCGGCTGTGGGAACTCCTGCCGGCCATGCTTGACATCGAGCGACACGAACGCGTCGCGTTCGGACTGGACGTGAGCGGCCCGGACGCGTCCGTGCGCGCCGTTCAGCCCGACAGCCCCGCCGCACAGGCCGGCGTGCGTGTGAACGACACGTTGATCAGCTTCGACGGCGAGCCGATCCGCGACGGGATCGACTACTACGTGCACCTGCTCGCCCGGCAGCCCGGCGACGAGATCCGGCTGGGACTGCGCCGCGCGAAACAGGAACTCACCGTCGAGATCCCCCTGCAGGCCAAGCCCCTGCCCGACGGCAACCGGCTGGCCGGCGCCCTGCTCGGCATCACCCTCGGCCCGATCCCCGCCCGCATCCGCCGGGCCTACGGCCTGCCGGCGCACATCGGCCTGATGGTGGAGGAAGTCCAGCCGGGCAGCCCTGCCGGCCGGGCCGAGATGCGTCCCGGCGACCTGATTCTGCGCATCGATCGCGTGACCACCGCCAGCCTCGAGCAGATCGGGCTGGCGCTGGAGCGCGTGACGCCGGGTGAGAGCGTGACGGTCGAAGGGTTACGGGTCGACGCGGACGGCGCCTTTACCTGGACGGTCGCCATCCGCACGCGCAGCGGGGTGTGATGGGCCCGGCGGACATTTGGCGCTGCGCAATCGGCAGCAGCACCTGCGGCAGGATTGCGCTGCGAGGCGCCCTGGGCCCTCGCAGCGCCTGGGCTTGACGGTCCCAGAAGCAGCGTGGCACCGCCCGTGCCTGCACGGGGCGGTGCCACGCGTTCGTTTGCCTGTGCGTCGCGACTATTCGATCGCGACCGTCGCGCCGGCTTCCTCGAGCTGCTTGGCCCACTTGCCGGCCTCTTCCTTGTTGACGCCCTCGAGCAGCGTCTTGGGGGCCTCGTCCACCAGCGCCTTGGCTTCCTTCAGCCCCAGGTCGCTGCGGGCCGCGCGGACAACCTTGATCACCTGCAGCTTCTTGTCGCCCGCATTCTTGATGACGACGTTGAACTCGGTCTTCTCTTCCGCCGCGGGAGCCGCGCCGCCGCCCGCGCCACCCGGCATCGGGCCGGCCATCATGACCGCACCGCCGGCGGCGGGCTCGATGTCGTAGGCTGCCTTGAGATAGTCCGTCAGATCACGGGCCTGGATCAGCGTCAGGCCGGCGATCTTGTCGCCGAGCTCCTTGATGCTCGCATCGAATTCGCGTACTGGGGCTTCCGCCATGTTTACCAACTCCGCATCTACACGTTTCGGTCGCCCCGATAGCAGACGCCACGTCGGCGTCTTTTAATCCACGGCGGGAGCAGTCGGGTACTCGACCGGCACTATCCAGCTTGTGTACTAGGCCGCCGCCGGTGGCTCGGCCTTTTCGAGCTTTTCGATCAGCGCTTTCAGGCAGCCGGCGATGTTGCGCCCCGGCGCCAGCACGGCACTCGCCAGCCGCGCGCCCGGCGCCCGCACAATCGCCGCCAGCCGCGCCTGGAGGTCGCGCTTGGTCGGCATCTTCGACAGGCCCGTCACCGAGCGCTCGTCGAGGAACTCGCCCTCCAGCACGGCGCCGCGCAGCCGCAGCGTCTTGAGCTTGGGCTGCCATTCCTCCAGCACCTTGGCCACGTCGATCAGCGAATCGCCGCCGGTGATCAGGGCACTCGGCCCGTCCAGCGCATCCGCCAGGCGCCGCAGCGGTCCTTCCACCACTGCCCGCCGGAAGAGCGCGTTGGGCACCACTTCCATCTGCATGTGCCTGGCATGCAGGTTCCGGCGGAACTCGTTGGTCGTGATGCCGTCGACGCCGAGCAGTTCGATCCACACGGCGTTTTCGAGCTGGCCGTAGCGCGTCGCCAGCTCCTTCGTGATCAGATCCTTGACGAACTTGCTCATGCGTCTACTCCATGCCGCCCGTGGTGGACACGTCGATCAACACCGACGGGGTCATCGTGCCCGACAGCGCCAGCTTCTTGATGAACTGTCCCTTGGCCGTGGCCGGCTTCATGCGGCGAATGTGGTCGACGAACGCCGTGACGTTTTCCTTCAGGTCGGCCTCGCTGAAACTGAGCTTGCCGACGACCGCGTGCACGTTGCCGCCCTTGTCATTGCGGAACTCGACCTTGCCGGCGGCGTACTCGCGGACGGCGTTGGCGATATCCGGGGTGACCGTGCCGCTCTTGGGCGATGGCATCTTGCCCTGCGGGCCGAGCACGCGGCCCAGCTTGCCGACCTTCCCCATCAGCGACGGGTGGGCGATCGCGACGTCGAAATCGGCCCAGCCCTTGGAGACCTTGTCAATCAGTTCGTCCGAGCCCGCCTCCATCGCGCCGGCCTTCTTGGCCGCCTCGACGTCGGCGTCGCCGCAGAACGCGATCACTTTCTTCGTCTGGCCGATGCCCTTGGGCAGGCTCAGCGAGCCGCGGATGCTCTGCTCCGCCTGGCGCGAGTCGATGCCCAGGTGGCAGACCAGGTCGACCGTCTGGTCGAATTTCGTCTTCTTGAACTGCTTGAGCGTCTTGACCGCGTCTTCCAGCGTGACGGGTTGCTTCGGGACTTTCTTGATGTCTTCGCGATAGCGCTTGCTGCGTTCCAGCATCTCAAGCTCCCACATTCGGCCGTGGTCGGGCCATCCCACAATGTCTGGGCCGGCTACCCCGACCCGGGTCCCCCGCGTGCCTCCGCCAGCACTCGAACCGCGCCGCGACCGGCTAGTCGATGACCTCGATGCCCATGGAGCGAGCCGTGCCTGCCACGATCCGCTCGGCGGCGTCCAGCTCGAACGCGTTCAGGTCCTTGAGTTTCGTTTCCGCGATCTTGCGGACATCGGCCCGCGTCACGCGCCCGACCTTGGTGCGGTTCGGTTCGCCCGAGCCTTTCTCCACAATCGCCGCCCCCTCCGCCGTCGGCTTGGCCGCCTTGATCAGCAGCACCGAGGCGGGCGGACTTTTTACCACGAACTCGAAGCTCTTGTCCTTGAAGACGGTGATCTCGACCGGACAGGTCATCCCGTCCATGTGCTTCGTGCGCTCGTTGAATTGCGACACGAACTGCCCGATGTTGACGCCGTGCTGGCCCAGAGCGGGACCGACCGGCGGAGCCGGCGTGGCCTTGCCGCCCGGAGCCTGCAGTTTGATCTTGGCGATGATAGCCTTTGCCATGCGCGCGATTCCTGTCGGTCCAGTGGTACTCCCGCAGTCGCGGCGACCCGGCCGGCGCGGTCGCGGGAAGACCGGTTACTGTACCGCAACGCGCGGTCGCCTGGCAAGGGAGCCGGCACGCTTTTCTGGGTGCTGCCAGGGGGCGCGACGCCGGCGCGGGCCGGTCTACGCGGTGGGGACGGCCTGGTTCACACGCCGGACGCGGTTGGGGGAGGGGCCCGGACCCCGGGCCACGGTGCGACGCGCCTCGCGGATGCGCTCTTGCAGCGCCATCCCCGCTTCGACCGGATCGACG
>CAZVRR010000277.1:0-5533 GCA_964629745.1 uncultured Planctomycetales bacterium
CGGCGGGCAGTTCCGCCGTCACCAGCTCGATGGCCGCGGGCCGGATGCGGAGGTATGTGGTTTCCGTCTCGGTCTGCTGCGGGTCGCCGTCATCGGTCACCGTGATATCGAGCCGCACGCCGAAGCTGGGCCGCACCGGCGTCCCGTAGATCTCGCCGGTCAGGTCGTCAAAGGTCAGGCCCGCGGGCAGGCCGATTACCTCAAACAGGAACGGGGCCACGCCGCCCGTGACCGTCGGGGTGGCACTGTAGGGCTGGCCCACGCGTGCGTCGGGCAGGTCGGGATCGTGTAGAGCTCGTCGCCGCTGCGTGGCGGAAACGACGAATCGCGCACGTTCGCCGCGAATGTGAACGTGCCGACTTCGGACGGCTCACCCAGGATGTGGCCGGCGTCGCTTAGCCCCAGCCCGCGCGGCAACGCGCCGTCCGTGACACGCCAGGAAAAGGGCGGCCGGCCGTCGCTGACCAGCTCGGCGCTGTACGGCAGATCCTCGGTGCCGTCGGGCAGCTCCGCCGGTCCGGGCTCCAGGGGCGGCCCCACGCAGCCCGGGATCGACAGCAGCACCCCCAGCCCGATCGCGAGAATCGAACAGTGCCTCACGGCCTGACCTCCTTCACCCGGCGCGCGCCGGGAGCGCGCCGCCAGCCGCACCGCCTCATTGTAGAAACCCGCAAGGTGTCGCCCACGCCGGGCGGCTGACAGTAAATTTCGCTTGACGCGGCCGCGTGCGTCGCGAACATACCCGCGGGCCGAAGGCGAGCCAGCCTTCACAACAACAAGGGAGCATTCGATGCCGGTTAAACCGATCCCCGAGGGACATCATACGATCACGCCGCACCTGGTCGTGCGCGACGCCGCGGCGGCCATCGATTTCTACCGCGCCGCGTTCGGCGCGGAGGAGGTCATGCGCATGCCCGGGCCGGACGGCCGTACCGTCATGCATGGCGAGCTGAAGATCGGCGACTCGATGGTGTACCTGTGCGACGAGTTCCCGCAGATGGGCGCGAAGGGACCGAAGTCGATCGGCGGAACGCCCGTGACGCTGCACATGTACGTCCGCGACGCGGACGCCGCGTTCCAGCGCGCGACGGCCGCCGGCGCGACCGTCAAGATGCCGCTCCAGGACGCGTTCTGGGGCGACCGCTACGGCATCCTCGAGGATCCCTTCGGGCACACCTGGTCCGTCGGTCAGCACCTGGAGGACCTCACGCCCGACCAGATTGCCCGCCGCGCCAAGGAAGCCTTCAGCAGCGGTTGCTGCGGCGGCTGACCGCAAGCGCGACAGGTCAGGGCCGGCGGCCGCTGCCTGACGGCCGACACGGCAGGCCGGCAAGCGTCGCCGGGTCGAGCACGCGCGCCACCGGATAGACGTTCATCAATTCGTCCCAGTAAGGCGAGCGCTGGTAGAAGAAGTTGAGGCGCGCGGCGGGATCGGCGGCGAACGCCGGGTCGTCGCGCAGCTTCGCTTCGAACTCGCGCCGCAGTGCGGCGTCCTGCGCCAGCATCTGGCGGGCGATCGGTTCGAGCCGGTAATCTTCCGCGTACTCCTTCTGCTCGAGCACCGCGTTGAAAAAGCCCCAGCCCATGAGGGAATCGGGCGCCTCGGGTTCGAGCAGGTGCGCCACGACGCGGGCACGCGGCTGATCCAGCGGGACAACGATCGTGCCGGCGGGGAACTGCACGGCTGCCCGCTCGGCATGCGTCTCGAAGCGCGGCTGGCAGCGCCCCTCGAACGAGCGCTCGGCGAACTTCACGTTGTCCAGGCGGTAACGCTCGACTTCGAGCCGCACCGGTTCGGCGAGCACGCGCCGGGTGATGCCGTGCCACTCCAGGCGCTGCAGCGCCTCGGTCCACTGCGGGGGGACCAGGTACGCGGCGGGCGGGACGATGGACTTCGTGACGCGCGAGTGTTTGTACATCCGCGTGGCCACTTCCTGCGGGGCGGCGGTGTACTGAAGGAGGTCGGCGCCGGTGATCTCACTCTTCTGGAGCACTCCCTGCATGCCCCGATAGGTGATGTCCTCGTGCTCGTCGCCGCGCCCCCACACCAGCGGCAGTCCGCCATCGGCGTCGGCGCCACGCGCGGCTGCGCAGCGCTCGTCGGCGGCGCAGACCGCCGCGCGCAGCTTGGACCAGTGCGCATTCACGTACTCGAGCGTGTGAACGAGGACGTCGTACGTCGTGCGGACGCGGACGTCGTAGGGCTTCAGCGCGTGAGTCTCCACGAGGAAGGCGGGGCGGTTGCAGATCGCCCCGTACCCCGTCGAGTAGCGCGGGCTGTAGCCGACGATGGCGTTGATGCCCTGTGCCAGGTCCTTCTCGTTGCGCGGATACGAGTACTCGAGCACCAGGTGGCCGTCCGCCGCGAGCTGCGTCAGCAGGTGTGGCAGCAGGCCCTGGCCGACCCACTCCGAGATATCGGGATCGAGTCCGGGGCCGGTCGTCGTCGAGTAGAACAGGTCATACTGCACGTCGCTGCCATCGGTGACGTGATTGTCGAACCACAGGTCCGGCTGCCACGCCGTCCAGCACCGCAGCCAGTGCTGCATTTCCGGCGCATCGGCCTTCATGTAGTCGCGGTTCAGGTTCAGGTTGTTGGCCGTGACGCGCCAGCCCATTTCGCGCGGTCCGTTCTGGTTGATGCGGTTGTACGGACCGAACCGCTCGTGGCCGTCGGTATTGAAGATCGGCATGATAACGAGCGTGACGTGCGCCAGCAGCTCGGCCCGGCGGCCGGTGACGAGGATGTCGCGCGCGAGTTCCAGGCTGGCATCCTTGCCGTCACACTCGCCCGCGTGGATGCAGTTCTGGACCAGCACGCAGACCGTGTCGTGCCGCTGCGGCCCGGGCGCAAATGCGCCGTGCCGCGAAAGGATCAGCAGCGGCAGCTCGCGGCCCTCGGCGCTGCGCCCGAAATTCGTGTAACGGGCATACGGCGAAAACTCGGCCAGGCGCCGGCAGAAGTCCACCGTCTCTGTGTAGCGGCCGGTCTCCGCGTAGCCGGTGCGTTCGGCATGCGTGCGCCACGTGTCCGGCAGCTCGGCGGAATCGAGATAGCGCACGGCGCGTGCCGGCCCCGTACAGCCCGGCAACCACAGCGCCGCGACGACCAGCAGCAGATTACAGCGGCTCATCGCCCGTCCTTCTCCGCGCGGTACAGAATGACGCCGCCCAGATTCATGCGCGCCAGGCGGATGTTGTGAAAACCGGCGTCGCGCAGGCGACTCACCATGCTCTCGGGCGGCTCGAAGGTCTGCACCGAGCTCGGCAAGTAGCGATAGGCGCCCACCTGGTCCCGTGCGACCAGCTTTCCCAGCAACGGCAGCACGGTCCGGCAATAGCGGTCGGAGAGCCAGCGGACCAGCGGCCAGCGCGGTGTGGCGAACTCCAGGATCACCAGGCGCGCTCCGGGCCGCGCCACGCGAAACATCTCCACCAGCCCGGCTTGCAGGTTCTGGAAGTTGCGCACGCCGAAGGCGCAACTGATGACGTCGACCGCCGCATCCGGCAGGGGTAGCGCCAGGGCGTCCGCCTGCACGAGTTCGACCGGGACGGTGACGCCCGCGTACTGCCCGCGCGCGAGCATCTGGGCGGCGAAGTCGATGCCGAGGATTCGCCCGGGCGGCGGGCTGGCGTGCGCGAACGCGCGGATCATGTCGCCGGTACCGCATGCGACATCCAGGACGACGTCGCCGGCGCGCACGCCCGCAGCCGCCACGGCGCGCCGGCGCCACGCGCGGTCGCGGCCGAAGGTGGCCAGCGTGTTGATGCGCTCGTACGTGGGCGCGATGGCATCGAACATGGCCTGCACCCGCTGCGCCTTGTCCGGCTGGCGGTGCGGGTCCCGAAGTGTCGCGGCATCCCAGGCGGGAGCGTTTGAATCGTCACCTGATGACTGGCGCATGTGGTCGGAATTGTAGCCGCTCGCGCCGTGGCGTCGAATCGCCGACCCGCGCCAGGTTCGCTCGCGCGCGGTACGCTGCCCCCGTGTTCAGCGCACGGACATGGCTGACGCAGGTGATTCTCGCGCTGGGCGTGGCGCTGCGGCTGGGGCTGGCCCTGGCCACACCCCCTCAACGTGCGTACGACGACCATTACGAGCCCGTGCGCATCCTGCTTACGCGGCATGAGCTGCCCTATGCGACGGACTGCTGGGAATGCTACCAGCCGCCCCTGTACTACCTGGTGACAGCGGCTACAACGCGCGCGGTCGAGCTGATCAGCGGGACGGACATGGCGGCGCGCGAGGCCATCGCGCGGCGCACGCTCCAGATGGTCTCCGTTGCGGCGGGCGCTGCGACGCTCTATGTCGCCTGGCGAGTCTTCAAGACGTTTCCCCGGCTCGTCGCGTACGAGCCGCTGGGATTGGCGCTGCTGGCCTTCCTGCCACAGCACATCTACCTCTCCGCCATGGCCACGAATGACGCGTTCACCCATCTGGTCGCCGCCTGTGCGATCTGGGCGGCACTGCACGGCCACGCCCGCGGCTGGCCGATCGGGGCATGTGTGCTGACCGGCGCACTCGCCGGGGCCACGGTACTGAGCAAGGCCTACGGGTGGGTGACGGTCGCGGCGGTGGTGCTGGTGATGTGGTGGTTCACGAGACGCGAGACGGGACGCCTGCTGCGGCGCCCCTGGCTGGTGACGCTCGGTGCAGCACTCGCCGTCGGGATCTGGCCGATGGTGCGCAACCTGCACACGTACGGCGAGCTTCAGGTCGACAACTTCGAGACGCGCGATTCGCCGCTGCGGTTCCAGCCGCCCGGCACCGTCGGAAACGTCGAGTTCCTGTCGCTGCGGCTCGTTGAACTCATGCGGCGGCCATGGGTGCACGTGGCGCACGCGAACAGTTTCTGGACCGAACTGTACGGGCGCATGTGGTTCGATTACGAGGGATTCAACACCACGCTCGCCCCGCACCCGCCGTGGGGCGACTTGTGGGCCCGCTGTGCGGAAGCCTATCCGATCTGGGAACGGGCCCGCTGGGATATGCTGTTAAGCTACCGCGAGGACGAGGTGCCGCCCCGCTTCGCGCGGCTGGCGCGGGTGTCCTACGCGGCGGGTCTGCCGCTCACGGCGGCGGTGCTGGCGGGGGCAGTGATCTTCGTCCGGCGTGAGCGGGACTTCGCCGGCCGACTCATGCTGGTGCATTTCGTGGCAGCGCTGGCGGTGCCGCTGGTCCAGACCCTGCGGCTGCCGCACTTCGCGTCCATGAAGTCTGGGTTCGCGCTGGGCGGGGCCGCCAGCGCGGCGATGTTCCTGGCAGCCGTACCGGCGGCCCTCGGCGCGCGCGCCCTGCGGCGAGTATGCGCGACACTGCTCTGGCTCGCCGTGCTGACGATCGGGGTGTGTGACGCGCTGTTCACGTGTTGGCAGTGGCGGCAGGACTGGCCCGCGCCGTAGGTGCAAGCCGCGGCAACAAACGAGGCGGGCGCACCGAAGTGCTGCCCGCCGCGCTCGATGGATCGTACCTCCGCGGTGCCGGTGGAAGAGGTTTGCTGGAACCCGTAACTCAGGTGGGTGATCGCCGCCG
>CAZVRR010000278.1:0-3962 GCA_964629745.1 uncultured Planctomycetales bacterium
GGTCCGCGCAGCGGGCCGTGGTGGGGCGAATGGGAGTTATGTCGCCGCGCAGTGGTCGAAGGGCACGCACAGGCGCGGCGGTGCGCGAGCTAATGACACCGCGAAGTGCGCGAAGGGCGCGAAGAGAGTAGCGCTGCGCGAGGCCACCTACGCGCGTGGCATGGTCCGCAGCAGGCCGCGGTGCTAGGAATGGGGAGTGACGACACCACGAGTGTGGCTTCGAAAATTCGAATGGCGGAGGAGGTTGACTGATGTTGGTTGCTGCCGTCGTGCGTATTGAGCTGCTCCTGTGCGTTCTCGCGGTTGCCGTGATCCTGCTCTGGCTGCTGCTGCGGCGTAAGTGAGGGAAGTCACGCGATGGGTCCTTCGACGTGTGGCACGGTCCGCGCAGCGGGCCGTGGTGTCGAGAGTGCGGAGTGATTTCGTCACCAAGGGCGAAACGGCGCGGCATGCCTGGCGAAGTGCCGAGTGCGCTCGGCAGGTCGGTACTGCGTCCTGCTATTCAGATGCCATCACTGCGCTGAGCTGTTGCTGCTGCCGCGCGCGGCTGACCTGGCCACCATGGGTGTCTCTTGCGCAGGGAGTCTGCGCGTGAAGGGTTTCGCTTCGTGGACGAATTTCCTTCTCGCGTGGCGGGCTACGGGTTCCGCTGTACGTACCCACCGGCGAGGCCCGAGGAGTAGCCCGTCGCGATCGCCCGGATCTGAAACACCTCGCGGCCAGTCTGGATGCCGCGAACCGTGAACTCGGCCCGCCGGTTGTTCGGCTCGATCACGACTTCGATGTTCTTGCCCGCGGCCTGGTTGTTGAGCGACACGAACGAATGCCCCGTGATCGTCACGACCAGCCGGTCCTTCGGCGCCTCGACCACGAACGCCGTGGCCACGATCGTCTCCCCCTCCTTCAACGTCAGGTTCGCGTCCAAGCTGGTCGTGCCGCGGAACACCCGCACGTAGGGAGGGATGAACTCGGATGTGTCCCGCGTAAACCGCGTGGGAATGCCGAACAACTTGAAGGTCGGCGTGGAAAACTCGCCGTCGACGACGAGCTTCTGCTTGTTCGAGTTGAAATGAAAATCCATGTAATCGGGCGGGTAGACGATTCTGGCAGTGCTGGTGCCGTTCGGCGCGGGCGGCGGCTGGAAAAGGTTGGTGATCGTCTGGCCGGACAGGTTGGCCTGGAACGTGCCGGGCTGAAAGTCGGGATGAAACTTGACGCTGAGCGTGACCACCTTGTTTTTGTAGGTGCCAGGCAAAGGTTCGGTGATCTTCACCGAATGCTGGCAGCCGGCAACGAGCGGCAGGAACATGGCCGCGAGCAGCAGGCCGCCGCGGGTCTGGAATGGTCGGTGCTCGGACATGGACAACTCCTGATTGGTTTGCGCGCGGCGAACTGATTTCACCGCCACCGGGGGCGGCGTCCGGGACCTGGTACACCAGAAGCGTGGCGGGTAGCGCTCGCAAGAGGCGCACCATCAGCGCACTCCGCAGTGTCAACGCAAGTACTGAATCGGCCCACGAAAATGGTACTGTGTAGATCTGGTTTGTCAACAGGACTTGCGCTGCCGGGCGGTCTTACTCCACGAGGACATACCACGCCGCAACGCCGGCGACGACCAGCGCGGCTGGCAGGAAGAACATGAGCAGCTGATCGAACGGGAGTCGAAAGCCCCACGTGCCGCAGCCGGCGGCCGCGAACGCGAGGGTCAGCGCCGACACCGTGACGGGAACCAGCAGGGCGTGGCCGGCAAAGCCGACGCTGCGCTCGAGCGTACCGCCGAGCAGCCAGCCCACCGGCAGTGAGCCGGCCAGGATCATCAGGCTGACGCCGCGCAGGGCGTACATTCCCGCCGGCTCGCGGAAGGCCCCCGCGTACAGGAGCAGCACGAGCGAGAATACGGCGCCCGCGACTGCGCCGAACAGCACGGCGATGACGACTCCCTTGCCCAGGCAGCGCCACTGGCGATCCATGTCACTGCATCGAATCTGTCCAGTACGGAGTATACCGCTTTCCGCGACCCGCCGCACACGCCCGCTTGAACCCGCTCACGCCAGGACGAGTATTCTTCGCGTCCTTCGCGCACTTCGCGGTGTAACAACCACGCTACGGCCCCACGTCACGGCCCGTTGACCCGATCGCGTTGATTCCCATGACAGTGGGCATCTCGTCACTCGTCTCGGCCAGCACGGACGTCATGCGCACGGCTTTTCGCGCGCCCGGTCGCGTGCTCCATGAGCGAGTCGTTGTCGCGGTCCGCGCAGCAGGCCGTGGCGGGGGAAGTGCGCATTGATTCCACCGGGAAGGGCGCGAAGGGTGCGAAGTGTTTGGCGATGCGCGAACCGGGCGCGGGGCGTGGCACGGTCCGCGCAGCGGGCCGTGGTATTCAGCATGCGGAGTGACGCACCACGAAGTGCACGAAGAGCACGAAGAGCACGAAGAGCACGAAGTACTCGGGGATCCGCGAACTGGGCGCGGAGGGTGGCACGGTCCGCGCAGCGGGCCGTGGCGTGGGAAGTGCGCATTGATTCCACCGCGAAGGGCGCGAAGGGCGCGAAGTGTTTGGCGATGCGCGACCGTCGGCGCGGGGCCTGGCACGGTCCGCGCAACGGGCCGTGGTATTGAGAATGCGGAGTGACGACACCACGAAGTGCACGAAGAGCACGAAGTACTCGGCGATGCGCGAACCGGGCGCGGAGGGTGGCACGGTCCGCGCAGCGGGCCGTGGTGTTGAGCATGCGGAGTGACGACACCACGAAGTGCACGAAGAGCACGAAGTACTCGGCGGTGCGCGTGGCAGGCTTGAAACGCGTCTGCAGCATTGCCTCACGCCGCGGGATTTGCCACGGCACGGGCGGCTGAGGCTCGCCCGTACCGTGCCACCCGTGAGGTCATGGTCGGCACAAAGGCGCGGCGAACCGAGGCGCAGGCGCGCAGCGCCGTGCTTGCGTGGCGAGTGCGCAAGGGGGCACGGTCCGCCCAGCGGGCCTTGGCGTTGAGAGTACGTAGTGATTCCGCCGCCACGGGCGCGAAGGGCGCGAAGTAACTGGTCACGCGCCAAGTCGATTGGGCGTGCGTGCACTGTGTCGCACGTCGGCGAATTGATCAAGGCACGCACGCTGACGCTGTCCGCAGCGCGACAGGCTCGGAGCTGTCGTGGCGTGCTCGCGCCCGGTGACTGGTCCGCAGGCGGCGACTACCGTCGCCGGCGCGGAAAGTGTATGCCGCGCCGGTACGCCTCTTCGCTGTACCACGCCTCACGTTCGTCGCGAAGTTCGTAATGCGGGATCTCGCTCATCTCGGCCAGCGCCTGTTTCCGCCCCTTGTATTTCAGCCAGACAGCCTCGAGCGGAGTGGATGGCAGCGCTTTCGCCTGCACGACCCGCAGGAAGTGATGCTGCTCCGCCGTCATCGGCGCGAGCTCGCCGTTCTCGAGGGCCTTCAGCCAGTTTCCGTGCTTGGCCAGGAGTTCGAGCTCAGCGGCCGAAAACACCGCGCCGTCGACGTCCAATGTGAAGCGCTCGTGCAGGGACTTCTGGTGAATCGCTGGAACCGACATGAGTCACCTCCTGTTCCGCTTGCGTGGACTTGGACCAACCGCGTTTCGATTCAATTCTCCGGCGGCTGGATAGTTAGGATAATGTTAGGTTTTAGAGAAGTCAATCACCGATTCACATTTCGGGGTGCCCGCCCCGGGCAGCGTGCGGTGCTGTATGCGCTGTCCCCTGAACAGGCGACACTGCGGGCAATCTGACACTTGGCTCGCGCACGATGACTGGTCGGTCGTCGCGCACTCTGCTCGAGGAACCACATGGGGCCGTCCTCCGTTTGAATCGCCCAGGTCAGGGGCCCGCGGATGCTGGAGTGTTCAAGTGTTGCCGTGATGAAAAGTTGCGGCTCGTAAATGGCGGCACGACGAAGAGGTCGAGCGCCTGCAGTGTCTGTCGCAGTCGCTGCAACGCCCG
>CAZVRR010000278.1:4062-5531 GCA_964629745.1 uncultured Planctomycetales bacterium
GGGTGGCACGGTCCGCGCAGCGGGCCGTTGTGCTGAGAGTACGGAGTGAATCCACCGCGAAGTGCGCGAAGGGCGCGAAGGATCTGGCGATGCGCGACTTCCGCTCGGCGCGTGGCACGGTCCGCAGCGGGCCGTGGCGCATGGGATTCGGAGTCGACGTAATTGGCTGCGTCACGACACGGCAAACCACGCCGCAGACCCGACTCAACATCATCCGTTCTGCAGACTGTCGCCAATACCGCCATGACGACAATGAAGCAGATGTCCGTGGCCTGCCGGGGCGCCGCAGCAGCAAGTTGGCCGCGACAGCGCGCGGCAGTGCATCAAGTATGGCCGGCCAGGTTGAAGTCGATCGTCAGCCGCACAGGCTGCCCGCGGGCATCGAGACCGAAGTACGACCGATACGCCCCGTCACCCCAGCCGGACACGCACACGGCCGCCGGCGCCGGTGGAGTTGTCGCCAACTCGACCAGCGCGGCCAGGCCCTTCAATCCCTCGGGACCGAATTGCGCCTCGTGGGCCAGGCCCCATGCGTCCAGAGTGCCCTCGGCGCGCCGGACTGCTGGCAGGTACGCCGCGTCCATCAGTGCGGCCTGGGCCGAATCGACCCCGAAGCCGGGATCCTCATCGATCGGCCGGTCACCGTCGGGCTTTTGCAGGGCGGCGAGTTCAAAGCGCGCCGGCGGCTCCGAGGTCACCAGGAGCGTCAGGAATGCGACCAGCGGCGAATCGCCGAGCTCGAGCGGCGTGCCGGGCTCGCATGCCGCTCGACGCGTCGGAACCGCGATGCTGGCCCACACCTCGTACTCGCCCGGCGGAATCGTCCGCGCGAACGGGCCGGTCATGTCGAATTCGAGGCCGGGGTCGCCCGCGACCAGCTGTCCGGACCTGACCGGCAACATTCCCAGGTGAAGCGGCCGCAGAATCCACCAGCCGCCGAAGCGGCTCAGCTTCATCTTTGCGTCGTAGCACTCGATCCACGCCTGGAACGTCGCACGATCGTCCAAGGCACCCTTCAGCCGGGCCGTGGGAATGCCGGGTTCGCGTTGCCTATCCATTGGTCCTCCAATATGGTTCACCGACAAACGTGAAGCCGCCAAGTTGCGCAGCACGCAGTTCGAACGCGTGAGCCTGTCGAACGCGCATCGCGCGCTGCGGACCGCCTACAGCCTAACGGTTCAGTTCACGCGCAACACGACCCCTGATGGGCGACGCCTGCGCAGGCGACTTGCAGCACGCCCGGTCCGAGCCGGGCAGCTCACCGGTGCCGCTTTCGTGGGGCACGGTCCGCGCAGAAGCTTATCGAAACGCGGTGTCGCCAGAGTCAGGCCAACGCGGTGGCGATGCCCAGCACGGCAAAAGGGAGCCACAGGGGCAGCGCGACGACCCAGTTCCACGCCCGCCATGTGCAACCGGCTGTGTGCTGTGTTGCCGAACCAAGAGCACATCTTACTGGCTTCGGGCCGTGT
>CAZVRR010000279.1:0-5519 GCA_964629745.1 uncultured Planctomycetales bacterium
GGCTCCGTTGTGAGCCACCTAGCCGGGCAAGCCACGCTCCCATCGGAGCCGCCGGTGCGCGCGGGTCAATTCGCGCGCGGCTCGAAATCGATGCGAAACTCCGGCCTCGGCAGCACCATGTGAGAGACGTTCGGGACCAGGCCCAGCCGCGGCGGCTCCAGGCCGAGCAGGTAGCACTGGTCGGTGCACTCCAGGAGGATCTCGTCCCCGCTCGGCAGGAACAACGCGTCAATGACGTGAAGTGCGCCCGATCTGAATCGAAACGGGGCCGCGAGTAACGGGATGATCTCGCCATCCCGCCGGACTTGGATCGTGTTATACGCCCAAACCGTGAGTTCGTATGTGCCCGTGCTTCCCTGCTGCGTCAGCGCCCAACGCTCGTTGCGGGCACGAAGATAATTGACCACCAGCAGGCCCTGCGCCACGGGGCCACTGAGTTTTTCGAACACGCCGTCCTGCCGGTCCGGGTCCATCGCGTACACCGGCGCCGGCTCGGCACCCTCCATGCAGCGCACGAACACACGCTTGCCGTCCGCGGACCAGGCCACGGCTCGGATTCTGTCGCAGCCGGGAAGCGTCCCGATGACGCTGGTCGCTCGCGACTGCAGATCGAACACCTTGATCGTGTCCTGGTCGTCAGCACTGCGCCGAATCACGCCCTTGGGCGCTGGCACGCTGTAGGCGAGCCGCCGACTGTCGGGCGACAGGCTGGCAGTCATCAGCGGCGGGCTCCAATCGTTTTCCGGCACGCGGATCGGCTCGGCAGCGCCGACCTGCTGCACGAACAGCCCGCCTTCCGCCCCCTCGTACACGCACACCGTGACGTCGGCATTCAAGAGAAACGAAGCGGCCGGATGCGGGACCAGCGTATGCGCGGCGCTGCCGTCCACCCGCATGCTGCGCACGAACCCGGTCTGGCGGTCAATGCCGTAGACGACCGCATCGGGGTTGCGCGTCCAGTTCGTGTCGAACGTCGTCTCGACGTGCCCGACATTCGGCTGGTACGTGAAGTAGAAGAGCGGCCCCACAACCAGGTAGCTGGCGACGTTTCCGAGCAGGACCGCGCGCAGCACGCCGCCCGCCCCGCGCTGAATCCGCCCCAGAAAATGTCCACGCGTCAGCCAGAGCCCTTCCACCAGCACCGACTTGGCCAGGTACATGAGAATCAGCAGGGGCCCCACCCAGCGAAATCCGCGCACCAGGGCGGGAGCGGATTCGGCGATTCCCGTCCAATACACGATCAGATTCTGGAGGAGCACCATGGGAAACGCGGCCAGCGTCGACAGGACATTCGCGCCAATCACCCGCGGCAGCACCGCGCGGACAGTCGTGCCGAGTGCCCGCCGGAAGACCAGCGACTCGATCGTGGAAACCAGCAATGTCAACGGAACGAAGAAACCCAGGCCCAGTGCCAGGGCGATGGGCAGGTCGATGCCGTCTGCCAGCAACATGACTCCCGCTCCCCACAGGTGCCGGTCGCGCCGCCTCCCCACCGACCTCACATCCTGACGCGCTTACCCATCCGGACCACCCCCCATCGGCCACGCCGGCGCGTCCTCTGGCGGCCTCCGCCGGGCCGGGATACCCTCGCGTCTGGCGCGCGGAATGCCTGAATCCGCGCGGAGGTCAGCCCATGAGCACGCCGCCCGTCGCCGCCCAGGTTGCCGTGGACATGAAGTCCGCGTCGTTTATCCGCGCCATGTTCGAGACCGGCCTGCGGCTGAAGGCCCAGTACGGCGCGGCCAACGTGTTTGATTTCTCGCTGGGCAATCCGAACGGCACCCCGCCGCCGGCGTTTTTCGACGCCGTGCGGGCGGTCGCCGCCGAACAGCGGCCCGAGCTCCACCGCTACATGCCGAACGTGGGCTTCGAGGAAACCCGCGCGGCGATTGCCCATTACCTGGCGCAGGAGTACGGCGTCCCCTTCGCGGCCCCGGACGTGATCGTCACCAGCGGCGCCGCGGGCGGCCTGAACGTCACGCTGCGGGCGATCTGCAACCCGGGCGACGAGGTCATCATCCTGACGCCGTACTTCCCCGAATACCGCTTCTACACCGAGCATGCCAACGCCCGCCCGGTGTTTGTGCCGACCGCCGAGCAGTTCCAGCCGGACATCGCGCGAATCGAGGCGGCCCTGACCTCCCGGACGCGGGCGATCCTGATCAACTCGCCCAACAACCCGACCGGCGCCGTGTACAGCGAGGAGAGCTGCCGCGCGCTGGCCGAGATGCTGCGGAAGCATGATACGCCCGAGCACCCGGTGTACCTGGCGCTGGACGACCCGTATCGGCGCATCCTGTACGACCTCGACACGTGTCCGACGCCGCTGCGGCACTACCCGCGCACGATCCTCGTCTCGAGCTACTCGAAGGACCTGAGCATCGCGGGCGAGCGCATCGGCTACATCGCCGTCCCGCAGAGTGTGCCCCAGCGCGACGTGGTCCTTGGCGCGATGACGATGCTGAACCGCACGATGGGTTTCGTGAATGCCTCCGCGTTCATGCAGCGCGTCGTCGCCCGTTGTGCTTCGGCGCTGTGCGACGTGAGCTTCTACCGCAAAAACCGCGATCTGCTCTGCGACGGACTGCGGCAGTTCGGCTACGAGCTGTGCGTTCCGCGCGGCGCCCTGTACGCCTTCCCGCGGACGCCGCTGGCCGACGACGTGGAGTTCGTGAACATCCTCCAGAAACACCGCGTGCTGGCAGTGCCGGGCCGCGGTTTCGGCGCACCGGGCTACATGCGTCTGAGCTTCTGCGTCGACCGCGAGACGATCGAACGCGGCCTGCCGGCCCTGAAGGCAGCCATCGACGAGGTCCGCTGACAGGCCGCCGGCGCATGCCCCGCCGCGGCAGTTGCGATTCGCCGGCCGCACACCTATTCTGCGCGAGTCTTGCACTTGGGAGTCTGCGCCATGGAATCCGCCACGCCCCAGCGTTTCGACCCTGATCCGCACCTCAAGATCTGGCTCAACGGAGACTTCGTCCCGGCCGCCGAGGCCAAGCTGAGCGTGTTCGAACACGGCCTGCTCTACGGCGACGGCATCTTCGAGGGCATTCGCAGCTACAACGGCCGGATTTTCGACGCGCCGGCGCACCTGCGGCGCTTCTATGACTCCGCCCGGGCCATCCTGCTCGAGCTGCCCTACAGCCCGCAGGAAGTCGCCGCGGCCCTGAACCAGACGCTCGAGGCCAACGGGCTGCTGACGCCGGAGAAGGATGCCTATATCCGCCTGGTCGCGACGCGCGGCGTCGGGATGCTCGGCATGTCGCCGACGCGTGCCGGCCGGCCCAACGTGTTCGTCATCGGCACGCCGCTGGGTATCTACCGGCGCGAGGTGTACGAGCAGGGGATGCGGGCGATCATCAGCTCGGTGGTGCGCAACCACCCGAACTCGCTCTCGCCGCGGATCAAGTCGCTGAACTACCTGAACAACATCCTGGCCAAGATCGAGTCGCACCAGGCCGGCGTGGACGAGGCGATCATGTTGAACCACCTCGGCTACATCGCGGAAGCGACGGCCGACAACGTGTTCGTGGTCCGCGAGGGGCAGCTCCAGACGCCACCCACTTCGGCGGGCATCCTGGCGGGCATCACGCGGGCCCACGTGATTCGCCTGGCCCGGGAGAGCGGCATTGAGGTCATCGAGACAAACCTCGAGCGCGTCGACCTCTACAGCGCCGATGAGGCGTTCCTGACCGGCACCGCGGCCGAGATCGTGCCGCTGGTCGAGCTGGACCGCCGGCGCATCGGCAACGGCCAGGTCGGGCCGGTCACGAAACAGCTCATGCAGGCGTATACACAGCTCGTGCGCGGCGCGGTGGCCTGATCACTCCTGCGACTCGAGCGCGGCGCGCAGGGCGGCGTCGAGCTGCGCATGTTGGAACGCGAACCCGGCCGCGAGCAGCCGCGTGGGCACGGCGCGCGTACTCGCCAGCAGCAGTGCGTCCGCCATTTCGCCCGCAATCAGGCGCAGCAGGGGCGCCGGCGCCGGGAACACCGCCGGCCGGCGCAATTGGGCCGCGAGGGCGCGGACAAAGGCCGCGTTCTGGACCGGCTCCGGCGCAACTGCGTTGAGCGGCCCGTTCAGCCCGTCGTCGGTCAGGCCTCGTTCGATCACCGCCGCCAGGTCGGGCAGCGAGATCCAGCTCATGTACTGCGTGCCGGGGCCCACGCGTCCGCCCAGCCCCCAGCGAAACGCCGGCAGCATGGTGCGCAAAGCCCCGCCCGCTTGCGACAGCACGATCCCCGTCCGCAGAGTCACGACCCGCACCCCGGCCCGCGAAGCCGGAGCGGTCGCCGCCTCCCATTCCTGTGCCACCTCGGCCAGGAATCCGGACCCGGGTGGGCTTGCCTCGGTCAGCATCTCCGCGCCGCGATCGCCGTAGTAACCCACGGCTGATCCTGAAATGAGCACGCGTGGTGGACTGGCCAGCCGCGCGAGCCCCTCCGCAAGCAGGGTGGTGCCCCGCACGCGCGATTCACGAATCCGCTCTTTCTTCGCCTTCGTCCAGCGCAGCCCGAAGATGCTCTCGCCCGCCAGGTGCACGACCGCCGCACAGCCTTGCAGGCCCGCTACATCAATTTCGTTCGAATCGGGATTCCAGAACAAATCAGGCGGACGGACGCGGCTGCGGTCCCGGACCAGGCGGCGAACCTCCCACCCCTGCGCCGCGAGCTGCCGGGCCAGGTGCCCGCCGATCAACCCGGAAGCGCCGGTGATCGCGACGGCTGCCATCGTGCCGCCTACGGCTTGTTCTCGGGCGACAGCTCTTTCCAGGGTCCGTGCATGTACTCGTAGAGGTAGCAGATCGTCTCCGCCTGCTCGGCGGCGGCCACCTCGAGTACGTCGCCGATCGAGACGATGCCGACGAGCCGCTCGTTCGCCACGACCGGCAGGTGCCGAATGCGCTTGTTGCGCATGACCGAGCGGCATTCGGCGTTCGTCGTCTCCGGCGTGCAGACCGCGACCGGCGAGGACATCACGTCGCCGACCTTCGTCGTGGCCGGGTCGCGCTGCGCCGCCACGATCCGGTTCATCACGTCGCGCTCGGTGAAGATTCCGACCACGCGGTCGCCGCGCGTGACGACGAGGCCGCCGATGTGATTCGCGTTCATCACGCCGGCGGCGGCGAGCACGCTGGCGTCCGCATCAATGCTGACGACGCGCTGTCCCTTGCGGTCGAGAATGTCCTGCACGGTTGACATGTGGCGTTCCTCGGCTGGCCGCCGGCCCACTGCGGCGCTGGGAATTCCGGGCCGGGCGACTATGCTCTAGCGCGACGTTGAAGCGGAACCGGGCCCGGGCTGAACCGCGTGCGTTATCCGCGAGGTCGCCTCGCGCGTCAAGGGAATCATGAACCCAGCAGCGTGTTATCTGCAGGCGGTCGGCACCGCTGTGCCTGCGCACGCCTTCGGGGCGGCCGAGACGGTCGCGGCGTTCTCGGCGATCTACCGCGACGAGCGCCAGCAGCGCCTGCTGCGGCGCCTGGTGCGGCTGACCGGCATCGAGCGACGGCACC
>CAZVRR010000280.1:0-5509 GCA_964629745.1 uncultured Planctomycetales bacterium
GCTGTTGAACAGGGCGATGCGCGTCAGCTCGAGGTTGGCGGGCTGGACCGTCTGGGCGGCCGCGGTCGCGGCCAGCGCCAGGCAACTGAGGGCAAAGCGTGTCATGTGGTAGCTCCTTATTGGCGTACGCGGCGGTCAGAAAAAGGTGGCAGTAGGGGCCGCAGGACCGCCGGACCCCGCGTCACGCCGAATAGCATATTTGACATGGCCCGCCGGGAATAGTTCCCGCGCGGCGGCTATGGAAGGACTTTGCCGGCAAGACCTTGGCCGAGCAGGACTTCGTTCATGCTGCCGCTGCGGAAGCCGCGGAGATCGAGCGTGACGTATTGGTAGCCGAGCTCGCGCAGGTGGTGCTCCACCTGGGCGCGAAGCTGCGGGTCGGCGAAGCGGGCGATCTGGGTCGCCAGCACTTCGATGCGGGCGAGGTTGTCGTGGTGTCGCACGCGGCATTCCCGGAAGCCCAGTTCGCGCAGGACGGTTTCGGCGGCGTCGATCCGGGCGAGCTTTTCGGGCGTGATGGTCTCGCCGTACTGAACGCGCGAGGACAGGCAGGGGGCTGCCGGCTTGTCGTGGATGGACAGGCCCAGGGCGGCGGCGATCGTGCGGAGCTCCGCCTTCGTGAGGCCCGCCTCGGCCAGCGGGGCGACGACGCGCTGTTCCTGTGCAGCCTGGATCCCCGGGCGGAAGTCGCCCAGGTCGTCGGCGTTCGTGCCGCTGAGGACGGCGTGAAAGCCGCGCTGCGCCGCGCGCGGGCCGAGCTGTTGGAAGTGCTCAGTCTTGCAGAAGTAGCAGCGGTTGGTGGGGTTCGCCAGGTAGTTGGGGTCGGCGAACTCGTTCGTTTCGAGGAATTCGTGCTCGGCGCCGCATTCAGCGGCCAGGGCGGCGGCGGAATTCAGCTCGGCTTGGGGCACGCTGGGGCTGCGGCCGGTGACGGCCAGCACGTTCCGGCGACCGAGCGTGAGCACCGCGCTCTTCAGCAGCAGAGCGCTGTCGATCCCGCCGGAGAATGCGACGACGACCGAGCCGAGCTCGGTGAGGCGGGCTTGCAGTCGCGCATACTTGGCCGCGATAGCGGGGGGGAGTGATGGGGGAGTCATGATTCCTGCCCGGGGTAGCTGCGGGCGGCGGACGCGGCGACATGCGCCCCGCGCCGTTCAAAGAGCCGCAGGAGAATTCCGCTGAGCACGTAACCCACCGCGAGTGCGACCAGCAGCAATTCAAAGGAATACCAGCCCAGGGCCAGGATTCCGATCAGCCAGACCAGGTGCGTCGGCGGGTGTCGGCGGCGGACATAGACGTTGAACACGTGCACGTAGTTCAGGCGGCTGACCATGAGCAGGCCGACCGCGCACGTGGCGGCAGCGATGAACCAGCGCCAGACGTCGCTCCAGTCGATGCCCCATTTCAGGTAGCCGATGTCGCGCAGGTGTTCATGCAGCGCGAGCATGGCGACGACGACTGCCGCCGCACCCGGGCTGGGCAGTCCGCTGAACTTGCGCTGGGCCGCCTCGGCCTTGATGTTCTCGGCGTTGTAGCGGGCCAGGCGGACGGCGGCGCAGGTGACGTAGACGATGGCGCAGGCCATGCCGACGCGCAGTTGCAGCGGGGAGATGCTGCGCATGTCGTGCACCGCCGGTCGCAGCAGCAGCGTGATGAACAGCAGGGCGGGGGCGGCGCCGAAGCTGACGATATCGGCGATGGAGTCGAGCTGGGCGCCGAATTCGCTCGTGCGGCGCGTGATGCGCGCCAGCCGGCCGTCGAGCGCGTCGAAGATCATGGCCAGCACGATCAGGTACGCCCCCAGCGTGATGTGCGTGGGGAACAACCCTTCGAGGCGCGGGTGGAACACGCGCGGCTGGATCTGGAACAGCTCGGTGCCGTACTCGGCCCGGACGGACAGCAGGCAGACAAAGATCGCCACGAAGCCGCAGAGCAGGTTGCCGAGGGTGGCGGCGGCGGGCAGCAGGCTGATTCCGATCAGCCGGTGCGGCCGTTCGTCGGCCTCGACGTGCGTGGTTTTCCGCGGATCGACGACCATCATTAGTCAGCTCGACACAGCCGGTTGCCCGCCTGGCGTGGGATGGAACCGCGCCAGGACCGTCTCGCCCGCGCGCACCCGCGCGCCCACGCCGACCAGCACTTCCCAGCCCGGATGCTCGGCGGCGCGTAACTCGGTTCGCGAGCCCAGCTTGATCATACCGAGCGGTTGCCCGGCCGCCAGTTGATCACCGACCTGGATGGCGCACACGATGCGCCGGGCGAGCACGCCGGCGATCTGCCGGATGCGCACCGGGCCGGGCAATGGGGGCTGGGGCTCAATCAACACCGTATTGCACTCATTACACGTGTCGGCGTCTGCGTTCAAGGCATTGAGGAACTGTCCCGGCTTGTAGGAAACCTGCGCGACGCGCCCGGCACAGGGGCTGCGATTCACGTGCACGTTATAGACCGCCAGGAAGATCATGATCCGCAAACTGGGTGCGTCGCCGTCCGCGTCGGTGAAGTTCCGCTGCACCGCGACGACGCGCCCGTCCGCCGGCGCCAGCAGGTACGGGCCGGCGGGGATCCGGCGGTGTGGGTGGCGGTAGAAGGACAGCAGCGCCAGCGTCAGGATGGCCGGGAGCAGTGCCCACCAGCCGAAGAGCCATGCGACGACCACCGTGGCGGCGGCGCCGAGCAGCACGGTGAGCGTGATCTCCGTCCGGGCGTAGGAAATCGTCAGCATGCGGGTCTCCCGGTCAACGCGGCGCCGCCGTGCCGTCAAGCAGTTCCCGCAGGATCGCCGCGACGCCGCATTCGTCATGACTCAGGGTCACGCGGGCTGCCACGCGGCGGACGGCCGGGTGGGCGTTGGCCATGGCCACCCCGAGGCCGGCCGATTGCACCAGCGCGACGTCGTTCACGTCGTCGCCGATAGCCACGGTTCGGCGGCGGTCTATTTTCCAGCGTTCGCACAGGTGCAGGACGCCGTTCCACTTGTTCACCTGCGGCGCGAACGTCTCGATGATGGTCAGGCGGTACGCGGGCGCGCGGAGCAGGTTGAACGCGATCTGGCCGTCGAACGCGTCGGCGAGATCATCGGCCACGTCGGACAGCACATCCGGTTCATCGATGATCGAGATGCGCACCGGCGCGTGCACGTCGCCGCGCAGCTCGTCCACCGCGCGAACCACGCAGGGGGTCGTTTCGACCCAGCGATCGACGGCGGGATGGCGGCGCGGGCCGTCGATCACGTAGCCGTCGAAGCCGGCCTCGTCCGCGTCATTGAGCCACAGCACCGCGTAGCCGCGGGCGCGGAACCAGTCGGTGAGCCGATAGGCCAGCGGCAGCGCGAACGGCGTACGCTGGATCGTGCGACCGGTGCGGACCTCTGTCAGCACCGCGCCGAAGACGGTGACGGTCGCGTCGAGATCCAGGCCGAGCTGCGCGAGGATCGGGCGCGTCTCGGGATAGCTGCGGCCGGTGCACAGGACGACGCGCATGCCCGCGGCGTGCGCGCGATGCAGGGCCGCCCGGTTCGCTTCCGGCACCCGGTGCTGCGAGTCGAGGAGCGTGCCATCGAGGTCGATGGCCACCAGGTCCCAGTTCCTTTGTGTCGACATTCTCACTCCGGCGGTCAGAACCCCGTATTGCACCCGCTGCCCGCGCCAGCAGCAAGCGCGGAAAATCGCGCGGCGCGGCCTGCGGCTCGCGAATTCCCCGGCGAAGCTCTGGATTCTGAAGGCGGCCGGCGGCTTACAATGTGGATTGCGGCGGAAACGCCGGGGACCGAAGGCGGCGGCTCGCCCCGTGAAAGAAAGAACGCACATGGCTGCGAAAATACCTGCTTCCGTGGCCGATCGGGAGGCTGCCCGCGCGATGCGCCGGGTGGAACGCGTGGCGATCGTTGCGTCGCCGGACAAGCCGGCGGCCGCCCAGACGCTCCAGCGGATGCAGCAGTGGCTGCGCGGACGGGCGGAGGTCGTCTTCGCCGGCCTGACATACGACGGGCGGCAGGCGCTGCCGCGCGATCCGCACCTGCTGTTCTCGCTGGGCGGCGACGGAACCATCATTGCGGCGGCGAACAGCCTGGGCGAGCAGCAGTTGCCGATCGTGGGGGTGAACCTGGGCAAGCTCGGCTACCTCGCCGACTTCACGATGGAGGAGCTCGAGCGCGAAGGCGATTTTCTGTTCGCGGGGACGCTGCCGATCACGCGGCGGATCATGATGGAGATCGTGTTGGAGGGCGGGGGCGCCGGCGTGCTGCGTACGCCGGTGATCAACGACTGCGTCATCCAGGCCGGTCCACCCTACCACATGATCGAGCTGGCCGTGACGGTGGATGGCGACGAGGTGACGCGGGTGCGCGGCGACGGGTTGATCGTGGCCACGCCTTCGGGCTCGACCGCGCACAACCTGGCGGCGGGCGGGCCGATCCTGGAGCCAACCGGCGAGGCGTTCATCCTGACGCCGATCTGCCCGCAGGCCTTGACGTTTCGGCCGCTGGTGATGGATGCGCGACGGCGCATCCAGATCGGGGCCATGCACACGAACGAGGGGACGACGGTGACGGGCGACGGCCGGGTCCTGCGGACGATCGACGCGGCGACGCGGATCACGATCACCCGCTACCGGGCCGACTTCCTGCTGGTACGCAACCCGCAGCGCTCGGAATGGTCGGCGCTGCGGCGGAAGCTGCGCTGGGGCGAAGGGCCGAACATGCATTGAGGCTGGATTGCGGCGCGACGCCCGTATCCTCTCCGGATACCCTGATTCACGTGAGGTTGACCATCAGCCACCATCCCGTGCCAGGCGATTTTGATCTGCCCCAGGCGGGCTACGACCGCTGGGCGGAGATCTACGATGATGACGAGAACTCGCTCGTCGCGCTGGAGGCGCGCCTGCTTGACCAGCTGATCGGCGACGTGCGCGGGCTGTGCGTGGCGGATGCGCTGATGCGCCTGCAACCGCAGGCGGGCGGCTGAACCGGGAGCACACGGTGGGCGCGTACCTGCTGGGCATCGACGTCGGGACGACCGGCTGCAAGGCGGTTCTGCTGGAGTCCGTCGGCGGCGTGGTGGCCGAGGCGACAACCGAGGTGGAGCTGCATACGCCGCGGCCGCTATGGTCGGAGCAGGATCCTCGCGAGTGGTGGGCGGCGACGCGTGCGAGCGTGCGCCAGGTGCTGAGCCGGGGAAAGGTGCGCGGCGCGGAGATTCGCGCCGTCGGCCTGACGGGCCAGATGCACGGGCTGGTCCTGCTGGATGCGGCCGGCCAGGTGCTGCGCCCCTGCATTCTGTGGAACGATCAGCGGACCGCGGCGCAGTGTGCGGAGCTGACGCGGCGCATCGGCGCTCAGCGGCTGCTGGACCGGACGGGCAACCCCGTGCTCCCGGGCTTCACGGCGCCGAAGATCCAGTGGGTACGCCAAAACGAGCCCGACGTGTATCGGCGCGTTGCACACGTTCTGCTGCCCAAAGACTACGTGCGGTTCTGCCTGACGGGCGCGTTCGCCAGCGACGTCTCCGAT
>CAZVRR010000281.1:0-5490 GCA_964629745.1 uncultured Planctomycetales bacterium
ACGGAGCCGCCAGGCGCGAGCCGGCGGACGGCGGCGCAGCAATCCCCACACGGCCGGCGGACGAAGGCATGCGAATCGGCCCAGCCCCTCAGTTACCAGCCGCGCGCCGTCGGCACCGTCCCGCGCCGCCGTCCAGCCGCTCGCGCGGCCGGCTCTGTTGTGAGCCACCCCGCCCCGCGCAACCCGGCTCCCAACGGAGCCGCCAGGCGCGAGCCGGCGGACGGCGGCGCAGCAATCCCCACACGGCCAGCGGTCAGCGAAACACAAATCGCCCCACAGCGGCGGTCGGCGAAACACGAACCGCCGCACAGCAGGGCTCGGCGACGGACGAATCAGCCCAGCCGGCGGCGGGCCTGCCCCTCGGCCATTCGCCCCCGCGCGCCGCGCGGCTATCATGTACACAGGCCGGCGCCGCGCCGGCCCGGTGTACACAAGATGCCGACCTACGAATACCAGGCCTGTTCGCCGTCAGCGGGCTGCTCCGCCTGCCGGGACCGCTTCGAGGTCCGCCAGTCGATGCAGGATCCGCCGCTGGACGTCTGTCCACAGTGCGGCGGGCGCGTGCAACGCCTGATGTCACTGTGCGGCGTACTGACCCGGCCCTCCGAACGTGCCATGCTCAGCGACAGGAACCTGCGTGAGAAAGGCTTCACGAAATTCGTGAACGAAGGCGAAGGTCGGCTCCGCCGCACAGTCTGACACAGCCGGGACCCCGCATGCCGCAAGGCCCTGACAACGCCGTCATTTCCGTGCGGGACCTGGTCGTGCGCTTCGACTCCGGGGCGGGCACGGCGGTCACCGTGCTGGACGGCTTGAGCTTCGACGTGCACCGCGGCGAGACGCTGGTGATCATGGGCGGCTCGGGCTGCGGCAAGAGCACCCTGCTGAATTGCCTGATCGGGGAAATCGATCCGGATGGCGGACGGATCACGTACCACCTGCCGCGCCTGGGCGTGGTGGACATCACGACGGCCGACGATGACACGCTGGACGCGGTCCGCAAACGCTTCGGGATCCTGTTCCAGTCGGGCGCGCTCTTCAGCTCGCTGACCGTCGGCGAAAACGTGGCGCTGCCGCTGCGCGAGCATTCGCACGTCGAAAAGTCGGTCATCGACATCGTGGTCACCATCAAGCTGCAGCAGGTCCAGATGCTGCCGCACCGTGACAAGTATCCGGCGCAGCTCTCCGGCGGGCAGAAGAAGCGCGTCGGCCTGGCCCGCGCCACGGCGCTGGATCCGGAGATCCTGTTCTACGACGAGCCCAGCGCGGGCCTCGACCCCGTGACCTCCAGCTCGATCGACGACCTGATCATGGATCTTTCGCGCAAGCTGCACGTCACGACCATCGTCGTGACGCACGAGATGGATTCGGCGTTTCGCATCGCCGATCGCATGATCATGCTCGACCGCGGACGCATCCTGCGCATCGGACCGCGCGCCGAGTTCGAGCGGCTGCGCGACGTGGATCCTGCGCGCCTGGCCAGCGACGACGAGCGTCTCGTCAACCAGTTCCTGCGCGGCGCACCGTCGGGCCCCATCACCGACGGCTACGGCATGTCCGAGTACGAGCGGGCCCTCCTGATCGGGCGCGATTCAGGCATGTGGCGGCGCCATCCGCCGCGGCGCAGCGGAGGGGAGCCGGCATGAGCGGGCCGGGCGCCAACGCGATCACAATCCGGCCGGCCCATGCGGCCGATCTGCCGGCCATCATTGAGCTGTGGCAGCGGGCGGGGCTGCCGACGCGGCCGGATGGCCGGGACAGCCTGGCCGAGTTGCGCCGACAGTTGCCGCATTTCGCGACGTGCTGGCTCGTGGCGGTCCGCGGCGACTCCCTGCTCGGCGTGATCCTGGGTACGCATGATCGGCGCAAGGGCTGGCTGAACCGGCTCGCCGTGCACCCGGAGCATCGACGGCGCGGACTGGGCCTGCGCCTGGTCCGTGCGTGCGAGGAGGCGCTGCACGCGCTGGACATCCAGATCGTGGCCGCGCTGGTGGAGACCGAAAACCAGGCCTCGGCGGCATTGCTGCGGGCCGCGGGCTACGTAACGGATGTGCCGGTACACTACTTCCGCAAGCGCCGGCACGCCCAGGCGTGACGGGCCGGACCGCCCGCCCCGGCCGATGAGCGTTTGGAGAATGACGGGGGCCGGACGAAAGTCGCCGTCGAAAGGTCGTGAGGCAGTGGGGGTCTCGCCGTTGCGGCGAAGGAGACGCGATGTCGATGAGCAGACGGGAATTTGTATGTTCGGCGGCGGGCGCGGCGATCACCGGCACGACGGGGTTGGCGGCGCTCGCGCAACCGGGCGCCGGTGCGGGCCGGCGGCCGGTGGCGGTCTCGAGCGAGAACGGGATGGCCGCCGTGGCCCGCGCGTTCGAGCTGCTCCAGGCCGGCTGCGACCCCGTGGAAGCCGCGGTGGCCGGCGTGAACATCGTGGAGAACGATCCCAACGATCACTCCGTCGGCTACGGCGGGCTGCCCAACGAGGACGGCGTGGTCGAGCTCGACGCCTGCGTGATGCACGGGCCGCGGCACAAGGCCGGCGCGGTTGCGGCACTCCAGCGCATCAAGAATCCCTCGAGCGTGGCGCGGCTGGTCATGGAGCGGACGGACCACGTGCTGCTGGTCGGCGAAGGTGCGCTGCGGTTTGCGCGGGCCCACGGGTTCCCCGAGGAAGAGCTGCTGACGGACAAGGCACGCGAGATCTGGCTGCGCTGGCGCGAAACGCGCTCCGACCAGGATGACTGGCTGGCGCCCGAGGCGGACGTCCATGCCGCGCGCATGGCCGGCGTGCCGCCCCGGAAGGATCGCCACGGCACGATCACCTGCCTGGCGCTCACCGCCGCCGGCGATCTTGGCGGGTCCACGACGACATCGGGTCTCGCGTTCAAGATTCCCGGCCGGGTCGGCGACTCGCCGATCCTGGGCGCCGGGCTGTACGTGGACAACGAGGTGGGCGCCTGCGGCTCAACCGGCCGCGGCGAAGCGAACCTGATCAACTGCTCCAGCTTCCTGGTGGTCGAGCTGATGCGAGGCGGGGCGGCTCCGGAGGACGCCTGCCGGCAGGTGCTGCAACGTGTCGCCGCCCGGACCGAGCCGCGTCTGCGCGATGAGCGCGGCCAGCCCAACTACGGGCTGAAGCTCTACGCCCTGCGCAAGGACGGTGTGTTCGGCGGGGCGTCGCTGCGCGGCACGGGCCGGATGGCCGTGCAGGACGGCGGCCAGGCGCGCCTCGTCGAGCTGCCCGGCCTGTACGACGCGCTGCCCGACGACTAGCCGCGGACGGCTGCTGAGCTTGCCGAGCGCGTGTGGGGCGCCACGGCCTGCGGTCGCTCGCGTAGCGTAGGGTGCCACGGTCTGCGGTCGTTCGCGTCCTGGACGCGAGCGATCGCAGGCCGTGCCACACAGGAAAAAGCAAGCGGCCGGCCGGAGCTTGTCTCCGACCGGCCGCCTGGCTTATCGCACCGGGTGGCGGACGAGCGGCGTTACCGCTTCATCCACCACTCGGAGTCCTTGTCAACTCACGGGCACTGGCCGCAGCCACCGCCGCTCAGGCAGGCCACGAACGCGTCAATGTCGAACGCGTTGACCACGCCGTCGCAGTTGATGTCCATCGCGCAGAGGTACTGGCACGTGTACGTGGCTTCCCAACCAGCCTGGTCGGTCAGACCGAGCACGAACGTGTCAATATCGAACGCGTTGACCGCACCGTCGCAGTTGGTGTCGCCCAGATCGAGGCAGTCGATGACAGGTTCGCACAGCACGCCCGACTGCCACTCACCGCCGAGTGCCAGGCACACCTCTTCGCTGCGTTCGACGCAGGGCAGCTCGCCGATGTCGCATCGACCGGCGGGCGTCTGCTCGATGGTCAGCGTGTACGGCAGGCCGCACGGCCACTGCGCCGGGTCGAGCCCGAAGATCGACACGAAGATCTGGTAGAACGGGCCGGGATCACTCGCCGGCAGGACGGCGGACACAACCGCCTCGCCGCACGGACCGGCGGCGCCTTCCCAGCCGAACAACCCGGCGTCGCAGTCACCGAAGGCCATGAAGATGTCGGAGTCGAACTCGCCGACCACCGTGACGGTGTACTTCGCGATCGGGGCCGTCGCCTCGAAGTAGTACCAGTCGGTGTCGCGGAAGCCTTCGCCGCCGGCCATGTACAGACCGGTGGTGCCGCAGACCGTGTCACCGATCGTGATCAGGTCCCAATCGTCCGGGAACGCCGGCAGATCCGCCGTGCAGCCCGGGTTGGAGATGTCAACGTAGTCGTCGGAGCAGATCGGCTCATCCTCGGGGGTGGCGCCGACCGGGCACACGACGACGCAGCAGTCTTCATCGCACGTGGTCCGGACGCCCTTCCAGACGGCCGGCGAGGCGCACGCCGACTGCAGAACCTCGGTGCACGCACCGGTCGTCTCGTTGCAGCAGGCGCCGGGCTTGGCGGTGCACGGCGGGATCACCGCGCACGTCTTGCCCTGATAGAACACGCCGCCGGCGCCGAGGCACGTGCCTTCCTGCACGCCATTGTTGCACACGCCGGTGGCCTCGTAGCAGCAGGCGCCGGTCGCGACCGTCTGGTAGATGCAGAACGCGCGGTCGCGGCCAGAGGGCTCCAGCGACAGCTCACCATTGTCGTAGTAGTACTGGATGCCGTCTTTCGTACCTGGCGCCCAGATCCAGTTGCACTCGGACCCGGTCGCCGACGCGATCGAGATCCAGCGCGTGCCGCTACCCGTGGCGCAGGGCGGACCGAGGACGGCGGTGTAGCATTCGATCGCGCCATAGTCCTGGCCCTCCCAAACGTAGTCAGTCTCGTCCCAGGTGGCGTTCAGGCTGTACTCGCACAGCGGGCTGTTGATGTTCGGTGCGGCGGGCGAACCGGTGCTGGGATAGAACTTGACGACGAACGGCGCCGGCTGCTCGAACGAGCAGTCCCCTTCGAAGCCGATGCCGAAGCCGGCCGAGTTGCCCCACCACACGACTTTCGTGACGTTGCCGCTGCTGGTGGTGCAGCCCGTGAAGTTATCGATCACGTACTGCTGGTCACCGGTGCCGCGGTCCCACGAGAAGTACAGGTAGCCACCCGTCACGCCGGCGCTGAAGCACGAGCCCGTCGGGCAGGTGATGCCGCACACGGCGTAGCACACGATCTGGTTGCCGGCGCCCTCGAAAGCCTCGGGATCGTACTCGGGATCCGTGGTCGAGCAGACGTAGTTCGGATACCAGGTCCCGCCCGCGCCTTCGCAGTCCGCCGAGCACAGCTTCTGGCAGGTGCCCGACGTCAGGCAGCAGGCCCACTGCTTGCAGGCGCAGGCCGGAGCCGCGGCGCAATCGACGGCCGGATACCAGACATCCAGCGTGCCGGTGCAATCGCTCGCGTCGGTGTCGCGCTTCAGACCGCTCTCGCGGTCGCAGCAGCAGCCGCTGACCGACGACGGATCGCCGGTGAGGCAGAACGACAGGTCGCCGTCTTCATCCGTCCGCTCGCCC
>CAZVRR010000282.1:0-5464 GCA_964629745.1 uncultured Planctomycetales bacterium
AGGCGTCGCGCTCGGCGGCGTCGTCCGGCCGCGGCGTGCCGCCGGCCAGCGCCGCGCCGACGCAGGCCAGGCCCAGCCAGGCCACGGCGACGCTGCGCGGCGATTTCACGCGGGGCTCGGCGCGCCGGCGAGATTGCCGGCCAGGACCTGGAGGTCCAGTGCTTCCTTGCGAATCCGCAGGTCGTAGTAGAGGAGCACGATTGTCCCCAATTGCATAGGCAGGAACAGGGCGCTCAGGAGATTTGTGACGAATTCCTGGACGGAAACGGGCAAGCCCAGCGCCGAGGTGCCAATCAGCGCGATCACCAGGATCATGGCTAACATGATGAAGACCATCAGGTTCAGCGCGAATCCCTTTCCCAGGTTGCCCGTCATGAGGGCACGTGCACGTTTCATGGCGCCAGGCCCGCTTAGCTGATCGAGCACGACGACCGCGGGGACGATCATGTACCACAAGGAGAAAATGATGCCCGGCACGATCAGCAGGACGAAGCCGACAACCACGGTGATGCCGACGAGGACCTGGGTCCCCAGGAGGGCACCCAGCCGCTGCGCGGCCTTCGCGTAGGCGGCGCCGGCGCTGACGCGCTGCCCGAGAAAGTGGCTGCCAATCGCGCTGGTCAGGGCGCCGGCCGTAATGGGATAAACAAAAAGGAACAACAGAGCACTGCTGATTACGCCGACGAGCGCGGCGTCGGGGTCGGCAACGGCGAACGTTCCCTCTGTCGTCTCGACCAGTTGGGGCTCGTCGACCAGCGCAAACTGGAGCAGGAGTACCACCAGGGCATAGGGCAGATAGGTGATCAGGGCAATGCTCAGGAAGGAGGCAAAATTCCGGCGGTACATTCGAAACGCCGTGTCCAGAATGTCGCCGATGCCCATCGGCCGCAGTTCGTAGGTCGCTGACGCTTCAGCCATCTGTATCCCCGCAAGCAGGACAGAGTTCGAACCACATTGCCGGCAAGATACCGCTTCCGCCGCCCGCGGCAAGCGCGGCCGCCGTGCCACTGCTGTTCCAGCAGTGTCTTCTCTCCGGCCGAGGCGGGTCCGACACCCGACCGGCACTGCTCACAGAGCAGTGGCACGATGGCCTGCACGGGTTCCCGTACCCGTGCCACTGCTGTTCCAGCAGTGTCTTCACTCCGGCCGAGGCGGGTCCGACACCCGACCGGCACTGCTCACAGAGCAGTGGCACGATAGCCTGCATCGGTTCCGGTCCGTGCCACTGCTGTTCCAGCAGTGTCTTCTCTCCGGCCCGAGGTGGGTCGCGACCCCGACCGGCACTGCTCACAGAGACTCACAGAGCAGTGGCACACGAGCAGGCGCCGTTTTGTTGAAGCGGTGCTAGGGCAGCCATTCGACCAGCCGGCCAACCACGACCTGCAAGGTCGCCGCGTCGGACAGGTCGAGGTCATCATCGCTGTCGCGGTCGAACGTCGCCAGGCACGCGGCGGCCGTGAGCGGGGCGGGAGGCGCGGGCGCCAGATCCGGCCCGCCCAGCGCGACAGTCAGGACGGCGAAATCGTTGTGGTCCGCGTCGAGATCCGCGTCGAAATCCCACGGCAGGCGTTCAAATGCGCCCAGGTCCGGACCGGCGCCGAGCGGCTGGCGCTGCAGACCCAGCGTGTCGGGTGCGTATTGGCGCACCACCGCGTGCTCCACGGGAACCGCGGGATGCAGCGCCGCCGCGTAATCGACCGCCGGCGAATCGAAGCGCAGCATGAAGCCCTGGGCCGCCGCATCGGCGAACAGCGGATCGCTGCCGGTCAGCCACGTGCCGTCGTCGTGGACGATGCCTTCCGTCCCGCCAAACGACTGGACCCAGCCCGGCTTGACCCAGTTATGGCTGAGATAAAGCACGCCCGTATCGTCGAGCAGGGCCAGGTCGCTGCCGGCGTGGGTCGTGAAGAAGATGTTGTTCCGCGCGTCGCACTGCTCATCCATGGTCGACAGGCGCCACAGGGTCGTGCGGTCTGTGCGCGTCGAGACGATTGTATTGTGGTAGAAATACAGCCAGCCCTTGCGGTACCAGCTCTCCGCGCCGCTGTCGCCGCCGTAGTGGGTGAGCTGGCGGTTTCCGGCCCCGGCCGGCTCCACGAGCACATTGCCGTAGACGAACGTGTGCGGATAATCGGGATCGCTGCGGATCAACGCGCTATCCTCGGCGTCCACCAGGTCGAGCTGGCGGTTGCCGCCCTCGATCCAGTTGTAGCGCACCACGAGCCCGGCCGAGCGGTCCTTCAGGTTGTTGCCGCCGGCGCCGGCCAGCAGGGGGCCGAAGCGGTTGTACTGGTAGGTGATGCGGATGGCGGCGGTGTAGGTGTTGTGCTCGTAGATGCTGCCGGCGTTTCCATTGCCGAAGATCTGGTTGCCCTCGATCAGGATGTCCTGCGACGCCGCCTCGTCGCCGGACGCCACGAAGAGCCCGTTCCCACTGTCATGCAGAATGCAGTTGCGAATCGTGACGAACTGGCCGCGCTCGACATAGATGCATGCAGCATTGTTCGAATACTGCTGGGATGCGCCGGTATCGTCGAGGAAGCTCGCGGCGGCGCGCGCCCCGCGGATCTCGAGCGACTCGATCACGACGTGCGTCGACGACTCCGCCTCGGGAATGCTGGATCCGCCGACTTTGACGATGCCGCGCTGCTCGCTCCAGAAATCCAGCGCCAGCCGCGTGACCGCGCCGTCGCCGTCGATGACTGGCAATTCGCCCGCGGGGCCGGGAATGCCACGAAAGACGAGCGGGTCCGTCTCGGTCCCCGCCGCGCCAATCACCCACTTTTCGCGGTACGGCTCCGCCCGCCAGTGGATCCGCACGAGATCCCCGGCCGCGAGGCTCTCGAGGGGCACATCCCCGATCGCGGCGTATGGCTGGCCGGGGCCGACATCATACGTCGCCCCGAACGATCCGGCGGGGGACAGCGCGCACGCCAAAGCCACCAGGACAATCCGTCGCGTCCGCCGGCGCCGATTTGCTCGGAAGCGTAAATTCGACATAGCGACATTATACGGACACTGCCGGCGCGGGCGGACAGAAGTTACCGAATCGTTACACCGCGGCGGGAACGCGGGCGCACCTTTTCAGTCAGAAGGTGCGCGGGCGGTTGCGCCGGCCGGCGGCACACGCTCCGCGGGAGGTACGGCCATGTCGAGACGTGTTCTCATCCTGCTGGTGGTGCTGACCGGGTCGGACTGCGTCGCGGCACCGGAGACCTGCCCCGCTGCGCCGGTCAGCGGGCGCGCGCGACTGCCGGTCCGCGAAGTCACGGTGTTCAAGGACGGCCATGCCCTGCTGTTGCGCAGCGGGGAATTGCCGACGAACACGGCCGGCCAGGTCGTGCTCGACGAGCTGCCGGCGCCGGTCATGGGCACCTTCTGGCCGTATTGCGCCGATCCGCGCGCCCGGCTGCGCGCGGTCGTGGCCGGGCCGCGGCCGATTACCGTCGAGCGGACTGCCCTGACCCGGCGCGAACTGCTGCTCGGCACCGTCGGGGCAGAGGTCCACATCGAGGAGACCGGCGGCGCGCGCATCTTCGGCACGATCGTCACCTGGCCGGTGCGCGACCCCGCCGAGCTGGAGCTGACCAGTCCGCCGGGGGACAGCCCGTTTCTGCCGCACTACGGCGACGTGCTCGTGGTCGCCACGCCGGACGGAGCGCGGGTCGTCCCGCTCGACCAGATCCAGCGCGTCACATTCAAGGGCGACTACCGCCCGACGCATGCGGCGGACGAGCTGCGCAACGTGCTGACACTGCGCCTCGACTGGGGCGACGAGCCGCCGCCGGCCCAGGCCGCGGTCGGCATGATGTATGTACAGAAGGGCATCCGCTGGATTCCGAACTACCGCGTCACGCTGGGCGACGGCGCGGTGCACGTGGAGCTCCAGGCCACGCTGCTGAACGAGTTGACGGACCTGGAAGACGTGACGGCGAACCTGGTCATCGGGGTGCCGAGTTTCGCGCTCGCGGGCACCCCGGATCCGATCGGGTTGCAGACCGCGCTGGCGCAGTTGTCGCCGTACTTTCAGAGCGACGCGCGAACGCCGGGCGCGCTGTCCAATGCGCTGATGACGCAGACGGCCCGCATGACGGAATGCCGGGCGGCCGCCACGCCGCAGCCGGAGGCGCCGGTCGCGCCCGAGCCGGAACTCAGCGACGCGGAGCGCAGCGAGGATCTGTTCGTGTTCACCGTGCAGCACGTAACGCTGCGCAAGGGGGAACGGATGGTGCTGCCGGTGGTCGAGTTCGAGTTGCCCTACCGGGACGTGTTCACGCTGGACCTGCCGTTCGTCCCGCCGGCCGAGCTGCGGGCGCAGTTGAACGTGCAGGTACCGCCCGAGCTGGCCCACGCGTGGGGGGCGCCGAAGGTCTACCACGCGCTGCGGCTGACGAACACCAGCGCCTGCCCATTGACGACGGCGCCGGCCCTGATCCTGTCGGGCACGCAGGTGCTGGCGCAGGGCATGCTGACGTACGCCGCGCCGGGCGGCACGGTGGACCTGCGCGTCACGGCCGCCGTGGATGTGCGTGTCGCGAAGACTGACCGCGAAGAGCGGCGCGTTCCGAATGTGGTGGAATGGCAGGGATCGAAGTATGACCGCGCGGAGCTGGCGGGGACCATCGCGCTGACGAATCTCCGCGGCGTGCCGGTGACGGTCGAGGTCACGCGCCACGTGCTGGGGAACGTCGACCAGGCGGACCACGGTGGGCGGATCGAGGGCGTCAACGCGCTGGAAGACTGGTCGTACCTGCCGTCGGGCGCGCCGGAGGCCGGTCGCGCCTGGCACTGGTGGCACGGCTATGGCTGGCCGCATTGGTGGCACCATTTCAATGGCGTGGGGCGCATTCGGTGGGAAGTCACGCTCGAGCCCGGCGTGCCGCTGGAGCTGAACTACTCCTGGCATTATTTCTGGCGGTAAGTGCCGGTGTTGTTCTTCGCGTTCTTCGCGGTGGTTCAAGCCACCTGCCGCAAAGGAGCGGACGTATGGGACCACGAAGGGCGCGAAGACGGGGGCGGCGCCTGGGTGCCACTGCGTTGTGAGCAGTGCGGTCTGGATTCGAGGACGGAGAAGACACTGCTGACACAGCAGTGACACATCGCGGACGTATGCGACCACGAAGGGCACGAAGGGCGCGAAGAGGGGGGCGGGGTGCAACGTGCCTGCAGCGAATCAAGAAACACTGGCGTGCCTGATGGTGCCACTGCTCTGTGAGCAGTGCGGTCTGGTTTTCGACGCCGGAGAAGACACTGCTGGAACAGCAGTGGCACATCGCAACCACGAAGCACACGAAGGGCACGAAGGGCGCGAAGAGGGGGGCGGTGCCGGGGTGCCACTGCGCTGTGAGCAGTGCGGTCTGGATTCGAGGGCGGAGAAGACACTGCTGACACAGCAGTGGCACATCGCAGCCAGGAAGCACACGGGGCAGCGGACAGATTGTCGTAGTTGACTACAGGCTGCGAT
>CAZVRR010000283.1:0-5446 GCA_964629745.1 uncultured Planctomycetales bacterium
GTCCCGAATGACGGCGGGTGTGGTGAGGCGTGCGTATTACCCGCCACGATGTGGCGGGCTTTCATCGCGCCGTCATTCGGGACGACAGCGCGCGACGGGCGGTGTGCATTCCAGCCTGAAACAGCAGGGGTTCCCCGAGCTTTCTGGAACCGCACTCGCAGCCACGCGCGACTCTCGCGATTCCGCCGTCGTCAATGCCCCGGACGCGCGATGCGCAGCGACAGCTCGTCGAGCTGCATCTGGGCCACTTCGCTCGGCGCCGCCGTCAGGGGGCACGTGGCGCGAGCCGTCTTCGGGAACGAGAAGACGTCGCGGATGTTGTCGCGGCCCGTCAGCAGCATCACCGTGCGGTCCAGGCCCAGGGCGATGCCGCCGTGGGGCGGGGGGCCGTACTTCAGCGCTTCCAGCAGGAAGCCGAACTTGAGCTGCTGCTCCGCGGGCGAGAGGTCGAGCAGCTTGAAGACTTTCTCCTGCACCTCCGCGCGGTGGATCCGGATACTGCCGCCGCCGAGCTCGATGCCGTTCAGCACGACGTCATAGGCCTTGGCCCGGCAACGGTCCGGGTCGGTGTCGAGCAGCGGGACATCTTCGTCGCGCGGGGCGGTGAAGGGATGGTGCACCGCGTAGTGCCGGCCGTCTTCCTCGTGGTACTCGAACATCGGGAAGTCGACGACCCACAGGAAGTTCCATTTGCCCTCGGGAATCAATCCCTTGCGCTCGGCCAGTGTCGTCCGCAGCCAGGAGAGATACTTGCAGACATCCGCTTCCTTGCCCGCGCCGAAGAACAGCAGGTCGCCCACCGCCGCCCCGGTCGCCGCGATCATCGCCGCGGTCGTCTGCGGCGTGAAGAACTTGGCGATGCCGGTCTGGAAGACCGGGGCGCCGCCGTCGCCCGCGGCGATCTTGACCAGCGGCAGGCCGCCGGCGCCGATGCCCTTGAGATCCTCGGTGAGCGTGTCGGTTTCCTTGCGCGTCATCTCCGCGCCGCCCGGCACGCGGATCGCGCGCACGACGCCGCCGGCGGCGAGCGCGTCGCGGAAGACGCCGAACTCGGTCTGGCGGGCGGCGTCGGACACTTCGCGAATGCGCAGGTCGTAGCGCGTATCGGGCCGGTCGATGCCGTACTCGAGCATGGCCTGGGCGTGGCTCATGCGCGGGAAGGGCGTCGGGATCTCGATGCCGTTGACCACCCCCATCACTTCCTGGAGGCAACCCTCCGTGATCGCGATCACGTCGTCCACCTGCACGAACGACATCTCCAGGTCGAGTTGCGTGAACTCGGGCTGGCGGTCGGCCCGCAGGTCCTCGTCGCGAAAACAGCGGACGATCTGCATGTACCGGTCGAAGCCGCTCATCATCAGGAGCTGCTTGAACAACTGCGGCGACTGCGGCAGGGCGTAGAACATGCCCGGCTGCACGCGCGAGGGCACGAGGAAGTCGCGCGCGCCTTCGGGCGTGCTCTTCGTGAGGAACGGCGTCTCGATCTCGATAAAGCCGTGGCGGTCGAAGTAGTCGCGCATCACCTTCGCGACACGGTGCCGCGTGAGCAGCGCGTCGCGCATCGGTCCGCGGCGCAGGTCGAGGTAGCGGTAACGCAGGCGCGTTTCCTCGTTCGTGTCGATCTTGTCGATGATCTCGAACACCGGCGTCTTCGAGACGCTCAGGATCTCCGCCTCGGCGACGCTGATCTCCACCGTGCCTGTCTTGATCTTCGGATTGACCAGCCCCGGCGGGCGCGCCAGCACCTGCCCGCGCACCACAATGCAGTACTCGTTCCGCATGCGGTCGGCCATCGCATGCGCCTCGGGCGCCTTCTCCGGATTGAACTGGAGCTGCACGATGCCCGTGCGGTCCCGCAGATCGACAAAGATGATGCCGCCCAAATCACGGCGAACATCGACCCAACCGGTGAGGATCACGGTCTGGCCGACCCGCCCGAGGTCGACGTCGCCGCAATAACAGGTGCGCTGGTTGTACGGCAAAGCCACGTTGTTCTCCTGGTGGCCGGTCATTGCGAAAGAGCCGCGTATGCTAGCACGAGTCCGCTCGGGTCGCACGGGCGATCCGCAGCCCTGGCCGGGCCGGCGTGCCTTAGCCGGAGCGCCCCCGGCGTCGGCCTGATCCGCGGCCCCTGCCGGCGGAGTTCACGCCCGCAGCGGCGGCAGCCCCGCCTGCTGCCGCAGGCGGTTGGCCTCGGCCCACGCGGCATGGTGAGCGGCGAGAAAGCGCGCCAGGCTCGACGGGGTGATCCCCAGGCGGCCGGCGGCGTCGGCGAGCTGGGCGCCGGAATCGGCCAGGGCGTCGAGCACCAGCGCTAACACGTGCGGGACGTTGGGGTTGCGTTCGGATACCCGCAGCGTGCCCTCGATGATCTGCACACCGGCGGGCCAGGGCGGTGGGTCGGGCAGCGGGCGGCGCACACTGACCGCCAGCGTCTCGCGCAGACGCCGAAGCGCCCGCGCCTTGTTCTCGTGTTGCGAGCGGCTTTCGGCGCCCTTGGCCGTCAGGCCGCTGGGCCGGTGATGCAGGCGAATCGCCGACGAGGTCTTGTTGCGGTGTTGTCCGCCGGGGCCGCTGGCACGATACGTATGGACTTCACATTCGGCGAGCAGGCGCTCGTCGTCGAAGTCCAGGCAGGCGCGCAAGTCGGGACCGGACGAGCCCGGGTTCATGCGGCGGGCTCGGCGGCGCTGGTCGCCGGCAGGATCGTGCCGGTGCACTCGCCGAAGCCGATGCGCAGGCCGGCGTTTTCGCACCAGGCGCGGAGGATCAGCGTATCGTGATCCTGCAGGCTGCTGCGCTGTTCGCCGCCGGGCAGGGTGAGGGGGCGGGTGCCCTTCCAGGCCAGTTCGAGCAGGCTGCCGAAGCTCTCGGGCGTCGGGCCGCTGATGGTCCCGCTGGCGAGCAGGTCGCCGGGGCGCAGGTTGCAGCCGTTCACCGTGTGATGGGCGAGCTGCTGGGCGATCGTCCAGTAGAGGTGGTTGAAATTCGAGCGGCAGATCACGTGGGGGGTGGCGAGCTGCGGAGTCTTCAGCGCGACTTCGAGCTGGATATCGAACGAGAAGTGCGTGTCGGCCGGGCGCAGGTAGGGCAACGGCGCCGGCTCCTGTACGGGCCCGGGGCAGCGGAACGGGGCGAGTGCAGCCAGGGGGACGACCCACGGGGAGATCGTGGTAGCGAAGTTCTTGGCCAGGAACGGTCCGAGCGGCACGTACTCCCAGCGCTGGATGTCGCGGGCGGACCAGTCATTCACGAGGACCAGGCCGAATATGTGTTCCGCGGCGCTATCGATCGGAATGGGCTCGCCCAGCCGGTTGCCGGGACCGACGAAGAAGCCCATCTCCAGCTCGAAGTCGAGCATCTTCGTCGGGCCGAAGCCGGGTGGCTGCGCATCGTTGGCGTTCACCTGGCCCTGCGGCCGACGGATGTCGGTGCCGCTGACGACGATGCTGCTGGCACGCCCGTGGTAGCCGACCGGGAGCCAGAGATAGTTGGGCAGCAGGGCGTTGTTCGGATCGCGGAACATGCAGCCGACGTTGTAGGCGTGGTGCCGCGAAGAGTAGAAATCGGTGTAGTCGCCGATGGCCAGGGGCAGGCAGACGCTGACCTCCTCGAGCGGCAGCAGCACGCGGGCGCGCAGCTCGGCGTTGTCGCGGAGCGTGGGCGTATCGGCGCGGAGCAGCTCGGTCAGGCGGGTCCGCACGTCGTGCCACACCTTGGCGCCGGCCGCGACGAACGCGTTGAGCGTGGGGCGCTCGAACAGCCCCGCACCGGACGCCGCGGTTCCCCGGAACAGGCCGGCGGCATCCGCGGCGCTCAGGTCCACGACCCAGTCGCCGATGCGCGCCACGGGCCGCGGCGCACGGTCCGCGACGCGTTCCACCACCCCGTAGGGCAGGTTCGCCAGCGGAAAATCGTGCTGCGGCGGAATCGGCAGGAACGACTGCACGGCCGTACTCATGACGCTCCCCGGCTCAGTCCAGCCAGCCCAGCGCGCGCAGCTCGGTGCGCGGCTCGTCGAAGCTGCAGCTACCGAAGCTGAGCACCAGCTCGCGGCGCGCGTCGCCGATGTCATCCAGCGTCGCCTCGTACCTGCGCCAGCGGAGCGACTGCTCGTCGAACGCGAAGGCCTGCGAGTCCTGTTCGGCCAGCACGTCGCAGAGTTCGGGCTCGTTCAGGCCGCGGGCGGCCGACAGCACGCCGGCGACGAAGACGTTGACGAACCCGTGTCCCGGCGCCGGGTCGGTCGAAGCGCGACTCGGGAACGCGTGGTGCAGGCCAGCGGTGAATTTCAGCGGGATGTTGGCGTCGCGGCAGGCGACGATCATGCGGGCGACATGGGCCGGGCTAGGGCACGTGGCGGGCTGCGTGCCGGCGACACGCAGCTTCAGCCCGATGCGCGTGGGGGCCGGATCGCCACGTTCTTCGTCGTGCCGTTCGAGCGCCGCGACGACATTGCGGATCGTCTGGTCGAAGCCCGCGTCGAAAACCGGCTCGAGGAACACGGCCAGGGCGCCGAAGTCATGCTCCACCAGCTTGGTGGCGAGGACGTTCAGGCCTTCGGCGACGGCGTCGGGGTCCCAGTCGGCGATCGTCTGGGCGGAGATGCGCGACTCGAGCGCTTCCACGCGGGCGATGCTGCCGTGCAGCTTGCCGAACTGGTCGAGCGCGCGGATATCCAGGACGAAGTCGGGCGTCAACGGATCGGCGGCGCCCAATGCCGCAATCCGGCAGGGAGCGGCCGAGCGAAACAGGCTCGGCAGCAAGGGGGCCAGGTCGGGCAGCCGCTGGACCGGGCAGACAAATCGCGACAAAAGCCATGAATCCGGTGATTGCAGATAGGCCGCGTAGTTCTGAACGGCGGATTCCAGCGTGAGCTGGGCCGGCGGGAACAGGCCCGCATAGTCAAGCACGTGATTCAAGAGCAGTCGTAGGGTGGATTTCATGCGCGGCTCCTGGCGGACCGGACTTTCCTGACACCGAACACCCGGCGGAGCATACCACGGCTTCGGGAAACCGGCCATGGTCACCGCGCTGGGAAGCCACCCGATCGAGTGACATGCGGCCGCGCGCGCGGGTCACGGATCACGCATCACGCAGGGCAGCACGGTGGCGCCGTTAACCGATTCGTGCGGCGCGTGTCTGAGTCGGAGTCGAAATAATCGAGTCGAAGACGCGAATTCCAGCAAAAGTCAGGTCTGGACACCTGCACGCGTTGGCAGGTGCGGTTCACGTATGGGAAAAGTGCGCCCGCAGCCCGCACGGGGCGGGGCGTTGCACCGGACTCTTGCCTTCGGAGGTCAGGTCATGAACGGCTCGTCGATCGTGCGCGCGATCCTGATGGCGTTGTTGGCGTTGTTGGCGCGTCAGCTACAGGCGCAACCTGTTGAACAGAAGTTCTACCAAGCCTATTACCTCGAGAACGAGCGGGGGGATTACGCGGCCG
>CAZVRR010000284.1:0-5418 GCA_964629745.1 uncultured Planctomycetales bacterium
CTGCGAGGAAGCATGGCTGCTGTAGAGCTTCGTGCGCAGTGTCGCCCCGCGTGCCACGCTCGTCGCCGGCTTCGTGCCGGTGATCGGCACCGACACGCGCTTCCCCCGCGGCTTCGTGATCAAGGCCGAGAAGTGCCCGAACCGGCGCGGGGTCGAAGAAATCCTGGCGCACGTCGGCGGGCCGCAGGCCACGTTCGGCGATTTCCTGGCCGCCGCGGGGAAGTACCGCGCCGCGTACATCACGGGCGGCTACCCGGGACACTGGCTGACGCCCGACTTTGCCGCGGCCCTGGGGCGGGTCGAGACGACGATTCTGCATGACCTGTTCGCGTCGCCGCTGAGTGCGACCGCATCCATCGTGATCCCCGGCGTGAGCTGGGCCGAGCGCGATGGGACCTTCCGGAATGACCAGGGACTGCTCCAGGCGTTCGAGCGCGCGATTCCACCGCTGCACGGGCTCAAGGCCGACGGGCAGTTCTTGCACGAATTGACGGGCGGCGCCGGCCTGTACCAGGCGGCGCGGGTGCGCGCCACGCTGGCCGAAGCCGTGCCGGCGTTCGCGCAGGTGTTCGAACCACGGCCGGCGCCGGTGCACGCGCACTGACCGGGAAACCAGACGAGGACATGGGCACGAATCCGATGCGGCGAATACGGGGCCTGGAGGTGCGGCGCGACCCGTTCGGGACGTTCGACCGCCTCTTGCGCAACCCGTGGATCTTCTGGCCCGCGGCGCTGGTGATCGGCGTGCTGGGCGTGATCGCGGTATTCGTGCTCGCGCGCGTCTTCCAGGGCGCGCTGGCCAGCCAGCGCATCCTGACGCTCGTAGTGTTGGCCACGGTCCTGTTCCTGCTCCTGAACGGCGCGGCCCTGTGCATCTTCCTCGAGCGGAAAGTCTCCGCGTATATCCAGGATCGTCGGGGTCCCAACCGCGTCGGACACCTGGGGCTGCTCCAGTCGGCCGCCGACGGGATCAAGATGCTGCTCAAGGAAGACGTGATCCCCGGCAACGTCGACAAGCCGCTGTACCTGCTGGCGCCGGCCGTGGCCTTCGGCGTGGCCATGCTCACCTTCGCGGTGATCCCCTGGGCCGGCAATGTACGCTGGCCCTGGATGCCCGCCGACGCCCCCGCGCTCTCGACGCAGGTGGCAAGCCTGGACGTCGGTTTCCTGTACATCGTCGCGGTCGCGTCGCTGGGCGTGTACTCGGTGGTCCTGGCGGGCTATGCCAGCAACAACAAGTACTCGTTCTACGGGGGCATGCGCGCGGCCGCCCAGATGATCAGCTATGAAATTCCGCTCGGCCTGGGGCTGCTGTGCATCCTCCTGACCGCCGGCACGGTGCGGCTCGACCAGGTCGTGGCCGAGCAGGCCCGCTCCGGGCTGTGGTACATCTTCTACCAGCCGCTGGCATTCCTGCTGGTGCTGATCAGCGGCTTCGCGGAAACGAACCGCGCGCCGTTCGACCTGGCCGAAGCGGAGCAGGAGCTGGTCGGCGGGTACCACACGGAATACAGCGCGCTGAAATTCGGCCTGTTCTTCCTGGGCGAATACACGCACATGATGGTCGGCAGCGCCCTGGTCATCGCGCTGTTCCTGGGCGGCTGGGCGCCCCTGCCGTTCGTTGGCCTGCTGGCCGACAACGACAGCTGGTGGGCGATGCTGCTGCGCTTCGGAATCTACTGGGGCAAGATCGCCGCCTTCATCGTGTTCTACATGGTCGTGCGCTGGACGCTGCCGCGCTTCCGCTTCGACCAGTTGATGCAGCTGGCCTGGCAATCGCTGGTGCCCATCGGCGTCGGGCTGATGCTGGTGACGTCACTGCTGGTCGTGCTCGGCTGGCATGACAGCCTGCCGGCGAGCCTGGCCGGCAACCTCCTGGTGCTCGTTGTGGCCCTGTGGCATGCGGCCCGCTCGCGCAAACCGATCACCGGACGCCAGGCGAACCTGGGGCCGGCGCCCGGGGTGCAGGTGCGCTAGAGTCGAGATCGAGGCTGGACTGCCGTGTTGCGTGACGAAGACATCCTGGTCATTCAGCCACCGGCGCTGACCGCCGCCGAGCGCCTCTTCCTGCCGCAGATCATCGGCGGCATGAAGACGACGCTGCGGCACATGTTCAACCTGAAGCGCCGCGCGCAGACGGTGCTCGAATACCCGGAGGCGAAGCGCGAACTGCGCGTCGACGTCTACCGCGGCGTGCACCGGCTGAACAAGGATCCCGACGGCCGCGTGGCGTGCGTGGCCTGCTTCATGTGCAGCACCGCCTGCCCGGCGCACTGCATTCACATCGAGGCCGGGGAGTCGCCCTGGCCCGATCGCGAGAAGTACCCGGTCAAGTTCGACATCGACGAGCTGCGCTGCATCTACTGCGGGATGTGCGAAGAGGCCTGCCCGGTGGACGCGATCGAGCTGACGCCGGTGTACGACGTGGTGGGCCTGACCCGCGACGAGATGATCTTCGACAAGGCCAAGCTGCTGGAAATGTACGACCGGACCAGTCAGCGCAAGCCGCGCAAGAATCCGCCGGTCACCGACTATGGACTCACCGGCGGCCAGGACCCGCGGGTCGGCCGGCCGAACAACGAGCGAAAGCTCTAGCCGTCGCGCAGCAGGCGCCCGGCAAGCTGGCGGCGCCCGCGCGGTTCGGGTAAAAGTAACGCTTCCGGACCGCAGCCGCTGCGAGGGGCTGCCGGCCGGAAAATCGTGGGGCGCCGCCTCGGGTCGCGGCGCGCGGCGAATAGGGCGAGTGGCGTGGATCTGCGATTTCTACTGGTATTGCTGCCTGCGTGCGGTGCGGCCGCGCTGTACCTCGCGCTGCCCGGCGGGCGGCGCCGGGTCGGCGGCCTGGCGTTCCTCTTCCTCGCCGCCGCCCTGACCACGCTGGTCGCGCTCACCGCCCCGCTGCTGGCCGGCGGCGGCGAAGCGTGGTTCTACGGTCTCTCGACCATCGGCATCCTGGCCGCGGCCCGGATGATCACGCACCGCAAGCCGGTGTACAGCGCACTGTACTTCGTGCTCGTGGTCCTGGCCGTCACCGGCCTGCTGATCCTGATGCAGGCGGAGTTCGTGGCCGCCGCCCTGCTCATCATCTACGCCGGCGCGATCCTCGTGACCTACCTGTTCGTGATCATGCTGGCCCAGCAGTCCGACATCCCGGGCTACGACCGCCAGGCACGCGAGCCGTTCTTCGGCTGCATCGGCGGGTTCGTCATCCTGGCCGTGGTGGCCGGGCGGCTCTTCCCGGCGGCGCCGGGCGAACCGCTGTCGCTCGCGGCGGCGGAGGAATTCCACGGCGCGCCCGTGCGGCTCGGCGCGGTGCTGTTCACCAACTACGTGCTGGCCGTCCAGCTGGCCGGCGTGCTGTTGCTCGCGGCGATGGTCGGCGCGATCGCGATCGCCCGGCGCAAGGCACAGGTCCAGGCCCCGGAGGCCGGCCCATGCTGATCCCCGCCCTGCTGATCGGCGCCATCCTGTTCGCGCTCGGGCTGGTCGGGTTCCTGACCCGCCGCAATCTCATCGTGATGTTTCTCTGCACCGAACTGATGTTCCAGGGCATCCTCGTGACGCTGGTGGCGCTGGGGCGCTATCCCCTGGCCGGCGTCGCGCCCAACCAGGACGGTCAGAGTTTTGCGTTGTTCCTGCTGGTCGTGGCCGCGGCGGAGGCGGCCCTGGCGCTGGCCCTGGTGGTGCTGCTGTTCCGCCACAAGGGCACACTGGATGCCGACGCCTGGCGCCTGCTGCGGGACGAATAGGCGTCGCGCGGCGCCGGGCCCGGCCCGCCGTCCGAGGGTCAGAAACTGAGCGCGTTACTCGATCTGCTGCCGGCCGGACTCTATGCCACGCTGCCGCTGTGGCCCCTGCTCGGGGCGCTCGGCGCCGGGCTGCTGATCGTGCTGCGCACCGCGCCGGAGCGCGCTCACTGGCCCGTCGTGCTCGGCGTCGGCGTCACGGCCGTGCTGGGGATCGTGCTGTTCTTCGACCTGAAGCCCGCGACGCCGCACGAGGCGCCGCCTCCCGCGCACACGGGACATGACGACGGCGCGCACGCGGCGGCCGCGCCGCCCGCGCCGGCGGCAGGCGTGACACACACGGTCTACGAGTGGATCAGCTTCGGCGAACGCGAGAGCCGCGCGAACCAGCGCTGGATCCGCGTGAACTACTACTTCGACGGCCTCACCGGCGTCATGCTGGCGTTCGTGACCGTCGTCTCGTTCATGGTCGTGGTCTACTCCATCGGCTACATGCGCGACCACCACGGCCATCCCGAGCTCGGCTACGAGCGCTTCTTCGCGTTCCTTGGGCTGTTCGTGTTCTCGATGTGCACGCTCGTGCTCGCCGGGAACTTCGTGCTACTCTACCTCGGCTGGGAAGCGGTCGGCCTGTGCAGCTACCTGCTGATCGGGTTCCATTACCAGCGCCCGTCCGCCGCGGCCGCCGCCAAGAAGGCGTTCATCGTCAACCGCATCGGCGACCTGGGCTTCGCGCTGGGCATCTTTGCCCTGTACATGTTCCTGAAGGACCGCGTGGCGCCCGGCGAGAACCCGCTTGATTACGAGGTCGTCTTCCGCTCCGCGCGGCTGCTCGGCGAAAGCACGTTTGCCGGGATGTCGCAGGCGACGTTTGTCTCGCTGCTGCTGCTGTGCGGTGCGATCGGCAAGAGCGCGCAGTTCCCGCTCCACGTCTGGTTGCCCGACGCGATGGAAGGCCCCACCCCGGTGTCGGCCCTGATCCACGCCGCCACGATGGTCACGGCGGGCATCTACATGGTGGCACGCTGCGGCCCCGTCTTCGACCAGTCGGGCGTGGCGCTCGACGTGATCGTGTTCCTCGGCCTCGTCGGGGCCTTCATGGCGGCCACGATGGCGCTGGCGCAATATGACATGAAGCGCATCCTGGCCTACTCCACGATCAGCCAGCTCGCGTTCATGTTCGTCGCGCTGGGCTGCCGCGCGCCGGAGGCCGGGGTGTTCCACGTGTTCACGCACGCCTTCTTCAAGGCGCTGCTGTTCCTCACCGCGGGCAACGTGATGCACGCGATGGGGGGCGTGATCGACGTGCGCCACTTCAGCGGCCTGCGGCATTTCCTGCCCTGGACCTACGCGCTGATGGGCATCGGCTGCCTCGCCCTGGCCGGCTTCCCCGGTCTGGCGGGCTTCTGGAGCAAGGACGAGATCGTCCACGCCGCGTTCGCGCGCAGCGCGCTCGTCGGCGTCGCGCTGCTGTTCATCGCTGGCCTGACCGCGTTCTACACCTTCCGCATGTTCTTCCTGTGCTTCTGGGGCGCGAAGCGCCTGCCGCCCGAGGCGGGCGAACACCCGCACGAGGCCGCGCCGGTCATGCTCGCACCGCTCGTGTTCCTGGCCGCGGGCGCGGTGTTCGCCGGCTATTTGAACGCCGGCGATTTCCTGAAACACTACCTGC
>CAZVRR010000285.1:0-5411 GCA_964629745.1 uncultured Planctomycetales bacterium
AGGCGGAACTGGCGGCCAACCAGGCCCGCGCCGCCTTTGCCCAGACTGAATTCGAGCGCGTGGAGCGCCTGCTGGCCGGCCAGGCCGCGGCGACGATCGAGCTGGATCGCGCCCGCTCCGAGCGCGACGCGGCCCAGGCGGAGGTGGAGCGCTGCGCGGCCATCATCGAACGCAAGACAATCCGCGCGCCATTCCGCGCCCGGGTGGGCATGGCCGATGTTCACCCCGGGCAGTACCTCGACGCCGGCACGCAGCTCACCACGCTGCAGGGTGTCGACGACGCCGTACACGTGGACTTCACCGTGGTGCAGCAGGTTGCGGCGGGCCTGCGCGAGGGTCAAACGGTGGAAGTGCTGCCGGCGAGCGCCGGCCCGTCGCTGAGCGCGGAGATTGTCGCCATTGATGCGCGGGTCGACCCGACCACCCGGAACGCCTGGGTGCGCGCCCGCGTGGAGGACGCTGACGTGCTGAAGCCAGGGGCCTCCGTGCGTGTCCGCGTGCCGGTCGGGCCGCCGCTGTCGGCCGTCGCCGTTCCGGTCAGCGCGGTGCGCAAAGACCCGGCCGGCGATCACGTGTTCGTGATCGTGGAAGACGACACGGGCCGGCCGCGCGCCCACCTGCGGTCGGTGCAGAGTGTCGCGGCGATCGGCGACGAGATCCTGATCCGAGCCGGGCTCAGCCCGGGCGAGGAAGTCGCCGCCTCGGGTTCGTTCAAGCTGCGCGAAGGCGTGGCCGTCGCCGTGGCGGGCACCGCGCCGGCGACCGCGCGTCGGAAGTAGAGGAAGCGGGAAAGTTCTGACGGTCCCGGGGCGCGAGAGCCCCGCGCGCCGCCGCGCCGCGGAACGTGGAGCCGGGGGGCGTTCGAGCCATCCGCGCGCGACCGCCGCATGGAATTCACGCAAGACAGGGACGCCCACATGCGTTCGTTCACGGACATCTTCATCAGGCACCCGGTGCTGGCGCTGGTCGTCAACCTGGTGATCGTGCTGGTCGGCTGGCGCGCCCTGCGCTCGCTGCCGGTGCAGCAGTATCCCAAGATTGAAAGCTCGTCCGTCCTGATCACGACGGTGTACTACGGTGCCAGCGCCGAGACCGTGCGCGGCTTCCTGACCACGCCGATCGAGCGCGCTGTCGCGCAGATCAGCGGCGTCGACTACATCGAGTCGACCAGCCGCGCAGGCCTCAGCACCATCACGATCCGACTGAAGCTGAACCACAGCAGCACGGCCGCCCTGGCCGAGGTGACGGCGCGCCTGCAGCAGGTCCGCTCGGAACTGCCGGCGGAGGCCGAGCCGCCCGTCGTGGAGGTGCAGCGCGCCGACCGGCCCTACGCCTCGTTCTATCTCAGCTTCACGTCGACGCAGCGCGAAGTGCCGGCGATCACGGACTGGCTGGTGCGCACGCTGCAGCCGCAGCTCGCCACGCTGGCGGGCGTGCAGCGCGTGACCGTCGAGGGCGGCCGCCAGCTCGCCATGCGGGTCTGGATCGATCCGGATCGCCTGGCGGCGCTCAACCTCGCGCCCGGCGATGTGCATGCCGCCCTGCAGCGCAACAACTACCTGGCTGCCGTCGGCCGCACCAAGGGCAATCTCGTCCAGATCAACCTGCTGGCGAACACCGACCTGCGCTCGGCCGAGGAATTCCAGGACCTGATTGTGGCGGAGCGCGCCGGCGCCCTGGTGCGCCTGCGCGACGTCGCGACCGTGGAACTCGGCGCCGAGGAAGCGGACATGGTCGCGAAATACAGCAACCAGGAAGCCGTGTACCTGGGCGTGTGGCCGCTGGTGGGCTCGAACGAGATCGAGGTGGCGCACCGGCTGCGGGCCGAGATGGAGCGGATCCGGCCGGGGCTGCCCGCCGACATCGACATGCAGATGGCGTACGACGCCACGGTGTTCATGGAAGACGCGCTCAAGGAGATCACCAAGACGCTGACCGAGACGGTCGTGATCGTCGGGCTGGTGGTATTCCTGTTCATGGGTTCGCTGCGCACGGCGCTCGTGCCGCTGCTCGCGATGCCGGTCTCGCTGATCGGCGCGGGCATCGTGATGTACGCGCTGGGCTTCAGCCTCAACCTGCTTTCGATGCTGGCGATCGTGCTGTCCGTGGGCCTGGTGGTCGATGACGCCATCGTCGTGGTGGAAAACGTGGAACGCCACGTCCGCGCCGGCAAGCCGCGCCTGCAGGCGGCGCTCGTCGGCGCGCGCGAGCTGCTCAGCCCGATCATCGCAATGACGATCACCCTGGCGGTCGTGTATGCGCCGATCGGCTTCCAGGGCGGCCTGACCGGCTCGCTGTTTCTCGAATTTGCGATCACGCTCGCGGCGGCGGTGGTGGTGTCGGGCATCGTCGCCATCACGCTGTCGCCGATGATGAGTGCGCACTTCGTCCATCCGCACGGGCGCCAGGGCCGGCTGACCCGGCTCGTGAACCGGGGTTTCGACCTGGTGCGGCGCGGTTATGCGCGGATGCTCGACGGTGCGCTCCAGATGAGATGGGCGATCGTCGCCACCGCCCTGCTGATGATGGTCGCGGCCTGGCCGCTGTACCGCTACTCCGCGCGCGAGCTGGCGCCCGTCGAGGACCAGAGCCACATCAGCATGTTCATGGAGGCGGCCCCCGACTCGACGGTCGCCGCGTCCAACCGCGAGTCGCTCGACGTCGTGAAACGCGTCACCGCGTTTCCCGAGGCGAAGTTCATGTGGTCGCTGACGTCGGCCTGGGGCGGCTTCGGCGGCATGGTCGCCCGGGATTGGCGCGAACGCGCACGCTCGACCAAGGACATGTACGGCGAGGTCTTCGGCGCAGTTTCGCAGGTCAGCGGGTTGCGCGTCTTCCCGCGCCTCGATCCGCCGCTGCCGACGCCGGGCCAGTACGACGTCGAGCTCATCCTCCAGAGCGACGCGCCGCCGGAGCAACTGCTCGAGACGGTAGGAGCCGTGGTCGGCGCGGGCTGGCAGAGCGGCAAGTTCCTCTACGTCGACACCGACCTGAAGCTCGACCTGCCCGAGGCACGCGTCGTGCTCGATCGCGAGCAGATCGCCGACCTGGGCCTGGACCTGGCCGGCGTCGGGCAGGAGCTTGGCACGCTGCTCGGCGGCGGGTACGTCAACCGCTTCAACTACTTCGATCGCAGCTACAAGGTCATCCCGCAGATCGGCGACGAGGGCCGCGCCTCCCTCGGGCCCCTGCTGGACCTGAAGATCAAGACCCCCGGCGGCCAGCTCGTGCCCGTCTCCACTTTCACGCGGATCGAGACGGCCAGCGCCCCGCGTTCGCTCAACCGCTTTCAGCAGCGCAACTCCGCGCGGATCTTCGGCGGCGTGAACCCCGGCGTGACGAAGGAACAGGGGCTGCGCGTGCTCGAGGACGCGGCTGCGGTGGCCGCGGGCCCGGGCACGATCGTCGACCACGCCGGGGAGTCGCGGCAGATCCGCCGCGAGGGTGGGGCGCTGACGGTGACGCTGGGCTTCGCGGTCGTGCTGATCTACCTGGTGCTCGCGGCGCAATTCCACAGCTTCCGCGACCCGTTGATCGTTCTGCTCGGCTCGGTGCCGCTGGCGATCTCCGGCGCGCTGCTGTTCAGCTTCCTGGACCTGACCACGATCAACATCTATTCGCAGGTGGGCCTGATCACGCTGGTCGGCCTGATCGCCAAGAACGGCATCCTGATCGTGGAGTTCGCGAACACGCTCCAGGCGCGCGGGCTCTCGAAGGGCGCGGCCTTGCGCGAAGCCTCGCTCACGCGACTGCGCCCGGTGCTCATGACGTCGGCGGCGACCGTGTTCGGACTCTTGCCCCTGGTTCTGGGGACCGGCCCCGGTGCCGCCGCCCGCAACAGCATCGGCACCGTGCTCGTCGCCGGCATGACGGTGGGCACCGTCTTCACCCTCTTCGTCGTACCCGTGTTCTACGCGCTGATCGCGGCCCAGCACCGGCCGGCCGACGCGCAGGCCGGGACCGCCGAGGAAGAGGTCCCGCTCCCGGCGTCGGCAGCGCCGGCCCTGGCCTGACGGAGCCCGGCCCGCCGGCCGGGCACACCAGCCGGATTCCAGCGCTGCCGGCGTGGAAGCTGCCGGGGTCGGCACCCTGCTGCGGCGACACGCGGCGCGCGGTAGCATGGCCCGCGCGGGAACCCGGGGCGGCGGCGCGTGCTGCGGCGCCCGGGTCGCGAGGATGTGCGCATGCGGCAGACCTACAGACTCGTCGAGCGTCGCGTGCTCCCCGACGAAGGCGGCCAGGGACCCATCGTGGTCCACGTCAACCCGGCGGAGGACGAGCGTCGACGGCTGATCCAGGAACTGGCGATTGATGAGCACACGCTGGGTTCGGCATTGGACCCGGACGAGCTGGCGCGCCTCGAGTTCGAGCCCCAGCACCTGGCGCTGATCTTCAAGCGGCCGAAGAACTATTCCGACGGGAACCAGCTCACGTTCGGCGTCGCGTCCACCGGCGTCTTCATGTTTCCCGACCGGGTGCATATCGTCATGGCCGACGAGGCGCCCCTGTTCAACGGCGCGCCGGGCCCGCGCGCCACGTCGCTGCCGGGGCTGGTGCTCGCGCTGATCGGTCGCGCGATTGTGCACTTCCGCGAGCACCTGCGGGGGATCAGTCGCGTATCGGACGAACTGGGCGGCGAAATCAACCGCGCCATGGAGAACCGGCATCTGATCAGCATGTTCTCCCTGCAGAAGAGCCTCGTGTTCTACGTGAACGCGATCAACTCGAACGGGGCGCTGCTCGCCAAGCTCCGGAACGCCGCGGCACGCATCGGCTTCGGCGCGGAAGACCTGGAGCTGCTCGAGGACCTCGTGATCGAGAACGACCAGTGCGGCCGGCAGGCCGAGATCTACTCGAACATCCTCGCGAGCCTGATGGACGCGCGCGCGTCCATCGTGGCGAACAACCTCAACGTGCTGATGAAGCGGCTCAACGTGATCACGATCGCGATCATGGTGCCGACGCTCGTGGTCAGCGCGTTCTCGATGAACGTAAGGATCCCGCTACAGACATTCGGGGGCGCCTTCTGGGTCATTCTCGTGCTCGCCAGCCTGTCGGCGGCCGGGTTCCTCTGGCTCTGGAAACGCCGCGGCGGGTGAGCGGATCGCGCAGTACATTTTGAGACCGTGAGGCGCATGCGTGGCGACCAAATCGAAAATCGAGTGGACCGAGATGACCTGGAGCCCGGTGACGGGGTGCCAGGATCAGCGAGGCCAGCCGCCACGGCTACGCGGAGCGCATGCCCAGACGGCTCAAGGCGATGGGAAACGGGCGATATGTAAACGGGTTCAAGGTCACGTTGCACGATGACCTTGTGGATCTGCCGCGGCGCAGGCGCTCGCCGCGGATCATCTTCGTGAACTCCGTCTTCGATTTGTAAGGACCTCAACGGTCGCTTTCAGCGTCACTGA
>CAZVRR010000286.1:0-5387 GCA_964629745.1 uncultured Planctomycetales bacterium
CACGAGGCCCCACAGCCAGAAGGGGGTCGCCACGTGGGCCGCCGGCAGCGGCTGGCGCGCATAGCGTGAGGCGACGGCGGCGGTCAAAACGGCGAGCAGCAGAAGCGCGCTGCCCGCGATCAGGAGGGGGCGCAGCGCGGCATGGAGCCGGGCCACGCTGGCGCTGCCGAGCGACACCTGCACGAGCGGGGCCAGCAGCAGGAGGGCCAGCACCGGCAGCCAGAGCCGCCATTCGGTCCAGAAGACCCGGGCGTGCATGAAGTACGTGGCCCGTCCGAGCAGCACGCCGGCCAGGCCCAGGCCGAGTCCCAGTGCGATCGTCCAGAAGAGGCGCCGCTGCCGCTGGGTGTACGCGAGCGTCGCTGCACGGAGGTGCGCCGCCAGCGGCGCAAGGATGGGCGCCGTCAGGTAGGCGGCGGTCAGCAGCCCCCACAGCGGCCAATACTCGATGAACCGGCGGGCCTTGAGCACCAGCGCCAGGAATGCGAACTGGTACAGCAGCAGCGCGAGTTCGCGGGCGCTGAGGCGCGGGCCCAGGCGCACGCGCAGCACCAGCGCCGCGACGCCCACGGCCAGCAGCAGCGCCGCGCTGCTGACGAACCACCATGTGTCCGAGTACGGCAGCCACTCGCGCCCGACCTCGATGTCCGGCGCCAGGCCGGTTTCGAAAATCTGCATTCGCAGGAACTCGAACACGCCGCTCCGGTACGGATACGTCAGCACCCCGACCACCCAGCCGCCGGCGCACCAGAGCACCATCTTCCAGGGGAGCTGCCGCTCGCCCGCGGGGGCGAGGACGAGGGCGACGGCGTAGAGCCCGACGAGCAGGGGCGAATAGGGCACCGAGCCGAGATAGGCGTGGGTGTAGAGGGCGATGGTAATTCCGGCGGCGACGTAGCGGCCGCGGAACAGCCACAGCACGAGCAGTTGCTGAAACACCAGCGAGATGCCGATGGCCTTGACGAACGAGTGGCGCGTGTAGAACTGCTCGGGCAGGAGAAAGAACAGCGCCAGCCACAGCCAGCGCCACGGCACCTTTCCCGCGCGCAGCAGCAGGTTGAACAGCACCAGGTTCAGCCCGAAGAACGTGGCCATCGCCCAGCGGCCGCCGGCCAGGTAGTCGCCGACCAGCCACTTGGCGGCATGGACGAACGGCACCATCAGCACGTGCAGGCCGTAGTGGTGACTGACGAAGTCGTGGCCTTCGCGCGTGAAGTAGGCGAACTGCAGCCACGGAAACTCGCGCACCAGGCCGATCTTCGGCAGCAGGACCGCCATCTTGATGTGGTACCAGGAGTCGTGCTCCGGCACGCCCATCGGCTGGCCGGGAGCGACCGAGGCGGCGTAGACGAAGGTCAGGAAGGCGGCGCCGAGCGCGAAGAGCCCAAGCGATTCGAGCGCGAGCAGGACGCGGGAAGTCTCATCCCGCCCGAGGAGGTGGCCGGCCGCCGGCTCGGCCGCGGAGACACTGCGTGTTTGAATCGACATTCTCCCGCGCTCCTGGTTCCCGCCGCGCCGGCGAAGTACCCACACCACCGCGCCGGGCCCGTACCTGGCCGGCGCGGCCCGGCGCCTGCGAACAGGAATCGGGTGCGGGGTATTCTATGCCACGACGGGAGGCGCAGCGCCGGTGTCCCGGATATGGCGGTACAGCCCGAACAGTTCGCGGAACGCCCGGAGGATCACGCGGGGGCGCGCCCCCGTCTGCTGTCCGGCCAGTCGCGGGCGGTGCTGCACGCCGACCTGGCCGATCGAGTAACCCAGCCGCGCGGCCTTGGCGAGCATCTCGGTATCGATGAGCGCCCCGGTCGAACGGAGCTCGATCCGCTCCAGGAAACGGCGCGGGTAGATCTTGAACGCGCAGTCGATGTCCCGCACGCGCATGCGGAACAGCGTCCGCACCAGCATGCCCCAGCCGGCGGCGTTCAGCTTGCGCAGCGGCGCGTCCTGCCGGTGCAGGCGATAGGCGCTGATAATGTCGTACTGCGCGAGCAGGGGCAGGAGCTTCTCGATTTCCTCAAAATCGAACTGCCCGTCGCCGTCGGTGTAGAACACGAATTCTTTCGTGGCCTCGCGAAAGCCACGGGCCAGGGCGCCGCCGTAGCCGCGGTTGGGCTGGTTGTGCACGGCGCGCACGCGGGGGCACTCGGCGGCCAGCCGGTCGGCGATGGCGCCGGTGCGGTCGCGGCTGCCGTCGTTGACGATGATGATTTCGTAATCCTCGAAGAGCCGCCGGCAGGCGGCCAGCGCGGCACGCGTGGTGCGCTCGACGTTGGCCTCCTCGTTGTAGCACGGATAGAAGACGCTCATCCCGCGTGTGAACTTCGTGGACATCCGCCGACCCTCACCCGGCACCCGCCGGCACGGCCCTCCGCCGCGGAAGAGGTGATCTGGTACGAACTTGATACGTGATCGGCGGTTGGCCCGGCGGTTGCCGCGCGCTGCGCCGCGTCGGGGCCGGCCCGCCATTGCCTCGCCGCAGGCATGCCGCTAGCCTGCACGTCATGATCGACCGCAGCCAATTCGTGACGATCGTGTCCGGCCTGCCGCGTTCGGGGACCTCGATGATGATGCGGATGCTGGCGGCCGGCGGCATCCCCGCCCTGACGGACAACCTGCGCAGCGCGGACCAGGACAACCCGCGCGGCTACTACGAGTTTGAACCGGTCAAGCAGACCAAGAAGGATCCGTCGTGGCTCGCGCGGGCCCGGGGCATGGTGGTGAAGATGGTCTACCGCCTGCTCTATGACCTGCCGGCGGACCACCAGTACCGCATCGTGTTCATGCGCCGCCGGCTCGAGGAAGTCATTGCCTCGCAGAATGTCATGCTCGAGCACCAGGGCCGCTCGGGCGGGCCGCTGACGCAGGAGAAGCTGCTCGGGCTGTTCAAGATCGAGCTCGACCGGGTCTACGACTGGCTCGGCGCCCAGCCGAATTTCCAGGTGCTGTTCATCGACTACAACGAGGTCCTGTCGAATCCGGCCCCCGCGGTCGAGCAGATCAACCAGTTCCTCGGCGGCGATCTGAACACGCAGGCGATGCGCGACGTCGTCGAGCCGGAGCTATACCGCCAGCGACACGGCAGCGGCCCGCGCGGCGACTAGCGCGGGTTCAGCAGCGACCAGCGTGCCACGGCCGTATCAGCCGTGCGTTGACCGGCACGGTCGCTGTGTTCACAGCGCAGTGCAGCGGCGCAGCAGCAGATGCCTCGGTGTCAGTCGATCCAGCGCACCCGCCCGATGGAGGGATTCTGGTTCAGTACGCGCAGCGGCGTGGGCAGCAGCCGCGGCGGCAGCAGGGGGCCGGTGCCGGGCCAGTACACAAAGAACGCCGGTCCGATGAGCTGATCCGCCGGCACGGTGCCGGGGCGGAATTCGCCGCGTTGTGCGGCCTGGACCAGGTGCGGACCGACGGGGGGATCCTCTTTCTGGGCAAAGGCGTAGCGCGCATCGAGGCTGGAGGGACTGTTGTCGCCGAGGACAAAGTATTCGTTCTCCCGCAGCGCGATCGGGTTGTTCTGCGTGCCGTAGCTCTTGATTTCCCTGCCGTCACGCGTGAACTGTTTATCGTTCGTGTAGTACACGTCGCGCTCGATCAGCACGTGCGAAAGGGTCGCCGCGAGGCCCTGGGCGGCGATGTGCAGCGTCGGCGGCACCGACTGCAGGCTCAGCTTGCGCGCCTGGTCGGCGTCCACGGCCAATTCCCGGCGCAGCGCCGGCTGACCATCGAGCTCCACGATCACGGTGTAGTCCACCACGCTCAGCGCCAGCCGCACCGGCGTGGTCGGCACGTGCGCGGCGGCCTGGCCCCAGTCCTGGGCCTCGTTGCGCTTGTTCCACGGGGCGTGCTCGAGCGTCACGCGTCCATCGCCGTAGAGTCGCGCGAAGTAACACTCGTTGTAGCGGATGAGCTCGAGCTCGACGAAGCCGTCGGCGGGCGGGTCCGGCGGGCACTCGACGGTGCACGACAGCCGGACGTCGTTCACGACGTGCGGCGACCGGGAGCCGATGCGGCGGGAACTGTCCTCCACCACGTACGCCGGGTTGTAGCCGTATACGTCGCCGATGAACCCGGGCGCCTGCGTGGAGCCGGGGTTGGTCAGAAACTGCAGCGTGCCGCGGGCGCCGGAGGTGGAGGTGAACTGGAAGTGGCGCGTGTCGAGGCCGCTCCAGCCGTTGTTGCCGCGCAGGCTGGCCCAGCGCGGGTGATAGCCGGCGCTGGCGGACGGCTGCCGCGGCGGATGGTCCTGGTCGAAGTAGGGGAACCAGAGGGTTTCCTGCACGTGGTGCGGCTTGCGCGCGATATCCAGGCCACCGTCCTGGCCGACGAAGACGTCGCCGTTGATCAACTCGATCGTCTCGCCCGGACGCCCGATGAGGCGCTTGATGTAGTTGGTCCAGCCGTCGGTCGGGACCTTGAAGACGACGACGTCCCAGCGCTGCGGGGCGAAGCGTCCGCCCAGGTCATACGTCCAGCCGTGGACCATAATGCGGTCGCCGCCGCGGGGCGGCAGGGCTTCGGCGAGCGCGGAGTCGACCTTGACGCCGCGAGCTTGGAGGTCCGGCCAGCCGGCAGGGGGGCCGCCATATTCCCGCCAGCGGCAGTTGGGGCACTGGACGACGAGGACGCCGAGAGGCTGGCCGACGGGGTATTCGAAGCCGCAGTTCGGGCAGGTGTGCACCGAGTGGGCGCCCATGAGCGTGGGGGCCATCGAGCCGGTGGGGATCACGAAGAGCGGGACGAGAAAGCTCTTGAGCACCAGGAGATAGACGAAGAAACCGACCAGGGAGGACAGCCACTCGAGCGGGGGTTCGCGGCCGGGCGCGTGGGTCGCGGGGGCGGCGCCGGTCTTGGATTTCGAGACGCTGGGCACGAGGCTCGCTCTCCGGGAGGTTCGGGCGGTAAGGGTAGCGGCGCGCCGGCTGCGCCGCCAGACCGGCGGCGCGGCGGAGTGCGGCGGCGAGCGCGAGCGCAGGAACGCAGGAACGCGTCGCAGCCTGTCCGCGCGGCGCACACATGCCTCCGGGCTGCCCATGCACGCGCGATCGGCGTTGTTCGAGCGGTGCGGCGCGGCCCTCGATTCTGCACGCCAGCGCTGCGCGAGTCACGTTGACACGTTGCGCCGGCAGCGGTACGAGTAGCGCTGCGCAGTTCGCCGGACCTTGACAGGTGGATGTTCGACCTGCCGGTCCGCGAAGCGCCGCTCACACGAAAGGGGATGCCCATGCTGGCGCTCGACCGGTCCTCGCGCTTGGCTGCCGCCGTCGGCCTGATCGGGCTGGCCGTCGCCGCGCGCGGGGCGCCGCCCGCGGAACACCCGCTGCTCGACGTGATGCAGAGCGAGTTGGCGCTGTCGATGGAGCGGCTGGTCGGCCCGGACGGCACGC
>CAZVRR010000287.1:0-5371 GCA_964629745.1 uncultured Planctomycetales bacterium
CGCCTTGCCGCCCCGCGAGCGCGCCGTCGAAATCTCCGCCGCCTTGGCCGGGTACCTGGCGGATTGCACCGGCGAATCCCCGGCGCGCTTTCTTGGCCGCGGCGGACTGGAATTCCTCGCCGGCCGCGGCGTCAGTGCGGGCGTTTGCGAGGGCTGGGGGCGGCTGCTGGAAACGTGTGAGCAGGCATCTTTCGGCGGACTGCCGGCGACGGATGGGACCGACCTGGTTGCGCAGGCCGATGCGTGCCTGCGGGGCGTCGAGCGCGAACGGCTATGAGGCGGGGCGCGCTGCTGGTTTTGTTGCTCTGCGGTGTCGTGTGCGGACGCGCGGCCGAGGTTTCTCTCGAGCGCCAGGGTGAAATCCTGCACCAGGCCCTCGAGGCCTTCGATGCCGCCGTGGCGCAGGCCGCGAGCGACCCGGACGCCGCGCGGCAGCTCTACGAGGCGGCCCGGGCGGGCTTCGAAGCGCTGGTTCAGGTCGGGGTGCGCAGCGCCGCCCTGGAGTACAACCTGGGGAACACCTACTACCGGCTGGGCTCGCTCGGCCGCGCCATCGTCCATTACCGGCGCGCCGAGCGCATGGACCCGACGGATGAGAAGCTCCTGGCGAACCTGGATTACGCGCGCCGGCAGGTCGAGCCGGCCATCCGGCCCGCGGGACAGGACCGGCTGCTGCGTCACGTGCTGTTCCTGCACTACAGCACTTCCCTGCGCACGCGTTTCTGGGCCGCCGCAGCGCTGTCCGCCCTGGGCTGGCTCGGGCTGACGGTCGGGCTGCTGTGGCGCACCCGCCACGCGCTCATCCCGGGGCTGATCTGCATCGCGCTTGGCCTGTCGTTCGCGGCGTCGGCCGGCTGGCAAATCCGGGAGCAGGCCACGCGTCCGGCGGGCGTGGTCGTGGGCCAGGAAGTCGTGCTGCGGCTGGGACGCGGCAACGATTACGAGCCGGCGTTGCAGCAGCCGCTCGGGCCGGGGGTCGAGTTGGAGATTCTGCTCGACCGGGGCGATTGGGTAGAGGTACGGCTGCGCGATCACACGGTCGGCTGGTTGCCGGCGTCCGCGGTGGAACGCGTCTGATCCGTCGGTGGGCGCCGGCCTGCGCGAGTTTCGGCACAAACGCCCGCGACGGCGCTGTGTCCTCTCAGTATGATGAATGTCGGTCAGGGCCGCCGGCAGCGCCGGGCTGTGGGTTGAGCGATCGAAGGGCGGTGTGATGCGCGGCAGTAAACCTGCATGCAGCTGGTGTCTTGCAGCGCTGGTGGGGAGCGCCCTGTCCGCAGCGTGGGCGGCCCAGCCGGCCGAGCTCCCGGCCTCGCAACCGGCGGCCACGATGAGCGCCGCCGATCCGCAGCGCGTCGAAGACCTGGTCACGCTGATCGAGGGGGCGAACCTGCCGCTGAACGTGCGGCGCACTGGAGCGCGCGAGCTGCTGCGCCTGAACTGGCCGCAGGCGCCCGAGCGGCTGAGCGGGATCCTGGGCGGGTCGAACGAGGCCGCGAAGACCGCGGTGGCCCTCGCCCTGGGGGACGTACCGGAGCAATTGCACGAGGCGTACATCCAGCCGCTGATCGAAATGCTGGCTGACCCCGACGCGGAAATCCGGCAGGCAGCCGCCGCGGCGCTGGCCGGCTACCGTGACGGCGGCGTGATCGACCGCCTGCGCACGATCATGCTGGACGACACGGAAGCGCTGCCCCGGCGTCTCGCCGTGATCGAGGCACTCGGCACGATGAGCAAGCGTCCGGCGGTGGCAGCCCTGATGGAAGCCGTCGAGCGCGGCGATTCACCGCTGCTGGTGCCGGCGCTGGAATCGCTGGAGCGCATTACGGCGCTGAGCTTTGGCGGAGAAGCGGCGCGGGCGCTGTCGTGGTGGCAGCGCACGCGCGACGAGCCGCTGCCGGAATGGCAACAGGATCAGATCGAGCGCCTGGTGCAGAAGTCGCGCGACCTGGGTCGGCGTGCACGCGGGCTCGAGGAGCGGCTGGTCGAGGCCTACCGGCTCGACTACACGCGCACGCCCGAGACCGAGCGCGGCGCCGTCCTGCAGCGCTACCTGCGCGACGAGGCCGCCCTGGTGCGCCTGCTCGGCCTGGAGCTCGTGCAGCGCCAGCTCGGGGAAGGCAAGCCGTTGCCCGCGGACACGGGGGGACCGCTGCGCGACATCGTCCGCGAGCTGCTCACCGACGCCGACCCCGCCGTGCGGGCCGCCGCTGTCCAGGCCGTCGCCCGCTTCCGGGAACCTGCCGACGCCGGCCGCTTCGAGCGGCTGCTGTCGGCCGAGCGGCACCTCGGCGTGCGGCGCGCGCTGGTCAATGCACTGGGCTACGTCGGCGGGAACGATGCGGTGCCGGTCCTGCTGTCGCTGTCTGCCGACGCCGACGAGCCCGCGGTCGCCGAGGCGATCGGGGCGCTCGGGCGACTGGCGGAGCGCGGCGCTTTGGGCGGTGCTTCGCAACAGCCGGTGTCGGACGCCCTGCTGCAAGTTTTCCAACGTACCACCAGCAATGACGCCGCCCTGCGTGAACGCACGCTGTGGGCCATGAGCCAGGTCAAGGACCCGCGTTTCGGTGACGTGTTCGCCGCGGCCCTGGCGGAGTCGGAAGCGACCACCGTCCGGCAGGCCGCCATCCGTGGGCTGGCGGCGCTCGGTGCGCAACGGCTGGAGCCGCTGGTTCCGCTGACGCGCGATACGGACGTGCCGGTGCGGCGGACGGCGGTTGAGGTGCTCTCGGAAGCCGGAGCGAACGACGAGCACCTGGCGGCGTTGTGGGAGCGTATGCCGCCGACCCAGGAGCCGGATGCCACGATCCGGCAAATCGCGTGGCAGGGCGCCGTACGGCTGCTGTCGCGCCGTTCGATCGCGGAAATCGAGCAATGGCTGGGACGGCTGCCGGAGAGTCTGGGCGATCGCGACGAGCGCATCCGCGAGCTGTTGGACGTGGTCGAGGTCGCGTCGGCCAAGGTGCCCGAGGCGCTGGGTGAGCTGGGACGGCTGTGGGCGCGGCTGGCGGTGCAGCGCGATACGCAGGGGCGGACGGCGCCGGCGATCTTCGCCTACATGGCGGCCCTGCGAAACCTGCGCGCGGCGCAGGCGAGTGAAACCACCGACGTCGCGCTGGCCCTGCTGCGCTGCGCGCTCTTCCAGGGGCGTTATGACGAAACGGTCGCCGCGGTGCTGGCGAACGGGACGCCGCCCCTGGACGGGGCAGCCGTGTGGAGCAGCCTGCAGCGTGACCTGGAGCAGCGCTGCACGCGCGAGCAGGCCACGACGCTCGTGCCGATGCTGGACAGTCTGCTCCAGCACCCGCCGACGACGCTCGCGCCCGCCACGCAGAAGGACATCCGCGACCTGCTCGAGCGCGCGCGAGCCCTGCGCGGCTCGGCCCCCGAAAGCACCGCCACGCAGCCGGAGAGCGCCAACCGCTAGCGCACCGTCCGCGCCGGGCGCTGCCGCGGCTCGCGCCGGCTGCTCACTTCGGCATGACCAGCTTGCGATGGGCCGGCACCACGCGTTCCAGCTCGAACTTGATCACGGCGCGGTCGTAGGTCAGGATTCCGTTGACTTCGACCTCCACGTCGGTCGTCTGGGTGTAGACCGCCGCCGACAGGCCGGGATCGTCGATCATCTGCCGCATGCGTCCGATCAGATCCATGTACTCGTCAGTCAGTTGATTTTCATTGTCGAAGCTCTGGTAGCCCCAGCTCTGCTCTTCGTTCCACAGATGGCCCTTCAGGGGCAGGCCCAGCCCGCCGAATTCGCCGAGGACGACGGCGCGCTTGCCTTCCGGGAACGGGCAGATCGGGCCGGGGTAGGCGTGCACATCGAGCACGTCGCCCGCTTCGCGGTCGTGCCAGCCGCTGGCGTTGTTGACGAGCCGGGTCGGATCGAGCTTCCGCACCAGTTCCACGATCCGCGCGGTGTCGAACTGGCCCCAGCCCTCGTTGAACGGGACCCACATGACGATGCACGGGTGGTTGCGGTGCGTGTCGATCATGCGCGTGAGCTCGAGCTCGTACTGGGCCGTCGATTCCGGCGTGCGTTGAATCTCCACCTCGCCCTTGCCCGGGAAGCGGTCGCCGCTGGGCATGTCCTGCCAGACGAGCAGGCCCATCCGGTCGCACCAGGTGTACCAGCGGCGCGGCTCGACCTTCACATGCTTGCGGATCATGTTGCAGCCGATCTGCTTCGTGAACTCGAGGTCGTAGCGCAGCGCCTCGTCCGTGGGCGCCGTGTAGAGCCCGTCCGGCCAGAAGCCCTGGTCGAGGGGACCGTACTGGAAATACGGCTCGTTGTTCAGCAGCAGCCGCGGAGTGCCCCACTTGTCCGTACCGAGCGCAATCTTGCGCAGCCCGGCATAGGAGCCCACTGTATCCACCGCCTGCGGCGCCGGCCCGCTCGTGTCGAGCAGGCGAATCGTCAGGTCGTACAGGAACGGCTGCTCGGGCGACCACGGCCGCGGCTGGGGGACGCCTACCACCACCTGGAACGTGCCCGCCGCAGACGTTTCACGCGCGACCTCTCGTCCGTCCGCCAGGACCGCCACCTCCAGGGCGAGCGCGGCACGCCGCGCCGCCGGCAGGACCTGTGCGTCACACGCGACCGTGAAGCGCGACTGGTCCAGGTCGGGCGTGATGGTCAGCCCGTCAATGCGGCACGCCGGCACCGGCTCGAGCCAGATGGTCTGCCAGATTCCCGTCGTCGGGGTGTACCAGATTCCGTGCGGCTCGCGGACCTGCTTGCCGCGCGGCTGCGTGCCGGCATCGGTCGGGTCCCACACGGCGATGACCAGTTCCTGCGCGCCCGAATCGCGCAGCGCCGGCGTGATCTCGAAGCTGAACGGGTCGTAGCCCCCGCGGTGCGCGCCGATCTCCTTTCCGTTCACCCAGATCGTCGCTTCCCAGTCGATCGCCTCGCAATGCAGCAGCACCTGCTGTTCGCGCCAGGCGGCCGGCACTTCGAACGTCCGCCGATACCACAACCGCTGCTCGGGATCGACGCGCTGCATGACCCCCGAAAGGGCCGATTCGATCGGAAACGGCACCAGGAGCTGCCCCTCGAAGCGCGCGGGACGATCCTGCGTGCGCGGGGCGAGCGCGTATTCCCACAGCCCGTTCAGGCTCTGCCAGTCCGGGCGGACCAGTTGCGGGCGCGGGTACTCGGGCAGCACGGCGTCGGGCTTCACGTCCGCGGCCCAGCGCGTCATCAGCGGCGCGCGGCGCGGCTGCCACTGCGCGCTGGCCACTCCAGCACCGACGACCACCAGACACAGGAAGATCACGAGGCGGGGCAGGCGCATCGGCATTCCTCCACAGGCGTCTCACCGCGCCGACGGAACGCGCGCATGCGTCGCGTCGTGCGCGGGCAGGTAGT
>CAZVRR010000288.1:0-2285 GCA_964629745.1 uncultured Planctomycetales bacterium
TCCAGGTCCAGCAAAGCCGCGCCGAGCGCGGCTGCTTCGACCCCCGGCTGACCGCCGCGCCGTCGTAGCGACTCGGGCAGCTCGTCCCCCAGGCGCGCCACGGGCACGCCCAGTGCGCCAGCGAGGACGTCGGCCACGCCGGCCAGGTTTGCCGCCCCGCCGGCGAGCAACAGGCGGCTGCTCGTCACGTCATGATAGCTTTGCAGCACGTACGAGAAGCAGCGGCCGACGTCTCGCGCCAACTGCTGCAGCGGCGCTCGCAATTGTTCGGCCAGCACGCACGGCAGATCGGCGGCCGGCGCCGGCTGTGCGGCGGCGGCGGCCGGCTGCGTCGCGCTTGCCTGCAAGCCGAATTCACGCTTGAGATGCTCGGCTTCGCCGTAGGGCACCTCAAAGGCCTGCATGAGCTGCTGCGTCCATTCGTAGCCCGACGCCGACAGCGTGCGCACGTATACGGGAACTTCGCCGACCACCAGCGTGAGCACGGCATGCCGCAGGCCCACGTCCAGCACCCCCCAAAGCTCATCAGAGGCCGGCACGTGTTGCTGGCGGGCCAGCCGCGCCAGGGCACACGGACCCACCTCGATGCGCCGGACGCACAAATGCTGCGCGGCGGCCACCTCGCACAACTGAGTGGCCAGACCGGCGGGCAGCACGACCGCCATCACGTTCGCCTGTTGACTGCGGCGCGTCGGCAGGGTCCAGTAGCGCACCTCGAAGTCTTCGCCCGACTTGCGGCACTCCTGCGCCACCTCCCATTTCAGGGCCTGCTCGACGCGTGTGCGACCCTGGGTCAGGACGGCAGGCGGCAGGTGCTGGGGCAGGAATTGCACCTCGGGCGGTGCGATGACGAGTGCCACGTCGCGCCCGACGAAATTGCCGCGCGCGATCAGGCGCGCCCATTGTGCCGCATCCAGGAGCGGGGCCGCGGGCGGACCGTCGGTGGCGCCGAGGTCGCGGTCGAGCAGCAGGCATTCGCGCAGCGTCGTCGTGGCGCCCCGTTGCTGGAGCTGGCAGGCGCGCACGCCCGCCGCTCCCACGTCGAGCGTGATCGCCGAGTACCGGGTTCGCAGCACGGGCCGCACGCAAGCACTCCCGGGCGATGTTGCCCGATCCGGTGCGCCGCTCAGGCGGCCGCCAGGTCGAACAACGGAACGAACAACGACATCGCGACAAATCCGACCACGACGCCCATCACGGTCAGCAGCAGCGGCTCGGCCAGCCGGGTCAGGTGCTGGACCGCCGCCGCGTTGTCTTCATCCATCCAGTCCGAGACAAACTCCGCCGCCTCCGCCAGCCGGCCGTTTTCCTCGCCGGTGCGGAGGGCCGAAACGATGACCGGATCGGCCAGGCCGGCGGCGGTGAGAGCCTGGGCCATGCGCCCGCCGGACGACACCCCGTCCTCGACCTGCGTGACCAGCCGCAGGAATGCGGTGCTGGTGACCGCGCTACGCGACTGGCGGATCGTTTCGAGCAGCGGGACGTGGCAGCGCAGCATGGCGGCCCAGACGCGCACGATTCGTGCGAACGTCAGCCGTGCCAGCAACGGCCCCACCAGCGGCAGGCGCAGCACCAGGGCGTCGAGCGTGCTGCGTGTCTGCGGCAGGCGCAGCACGAGCACCGCCATTCCGGCCGCCAGCACCAGCCCGCCCAGCACGTAGGGCCACGAATGCACCAGCCACGTGGACGTCTCGAAGAGCAGTTGGGTCGTGATGGGCAGCGGCGTGTGCAAGCTCTTGAAGAGCACGCGGAAGCGCGGCACGACAAACGTCAGCAGCACGGTCACGACGCCGCTCAGGAGCACGCCCAGCACGCACGGGTATATCAGAGCGCCGAGCACGAGCTTGCGCGTCTGCTGGCGCTGCTGCGCGAGCTGGGCCAGCCGGGCAAAGACCGATGCCAGCGAGCCGCTCGCCTCACCCGCGGCGACCATGCTGCGGAAGACCGCGTCGAACGTGCGGCTTTCGCCCTCCAGGGCCCGCGTGAGGCTGTCGCCGTCCTCGACGCGTTCGCGCAGCCGGTGCAGCACCTCGCGCATCGCGGGCTTGGTCGTCTGGAGGTCCGCCGCCTCCAGGGCCGGCACGAGGGACGCGCCGGAGTCGAGCAGCATCTTCATCTGCCGGGTGAAGAGAATCAGGTCGCGCGGCGTGACGCGGCCGCGCCGCAGGGCGGACGCGCGGGCGGCGGCCTGCCGGGCGGAGCGCTCTTCGAGCTTCAGCACGAGCAGTCCCTTGGCGCGCAGCGTATCCAGGGCGGCGCCGCGGTCGCCCGCCTGGATCCGCTCC
>CAZVRR010000288.1:2295-5317 GCA_964629745.1 uncultured Planctomycetales bacterium
CGGCGGTCGCCTCCACCAGCTCAGCGCGGGTCCGCGCTTCCGTCTCCGCGTGGGTCACGCGCAGGACCTCCTCGAGCATGGAGCGCCCTTCCTCGACCAGGGCCAGGCCTTCCTCGCGCAGGGGGCGCCACCCGTACCGCCGGGCCACGTCCTTGATCTGCTCCTCGTCCGTACACTGGTGCACCACGCGGCGCACCTCGTCCGTGACCTCCAGCACCTCGAAGATGCCGGCCCGGCCGCGGAACCCGCTGTCGTGGCACTGCTTGCAGCCCTCGCCCTTGAAGAAGACGCGCTGCGTCTGGCCCAGCCAGCCGGCGTCGGCCAGCGCGCTTTCGGGCGGGAAGTACGAGGTGCGGCAGTGCGGACAGATCGTGCGCGCCAGGCGCTGGGCCACGACGCCGTTGAAGGCGGAGGCCATCAGGTAGCGCTCGATGCCCATATCGACCAGCCGAATGAACGCCCCCGGCGCGTTGTTCGTGTGCAGCGTGGAGAGCACCAGGTGGCCGGTCAGTGCCGCCTGGATCGCCACGCGCGCCGTCTCGCTGTCGCGAATCTCCCCGACCATGATGATGTCGGGGTCCTGCCGCAGGATCGAACGCAGGGCCCGCGCGAACGTCAGGTGGATCACCTCGTTCACCTGGATCTGGTTGATCCCGTCGAGCTGGTACTCCACGGGGTCCTCGATCGTCACGATGTTCTTCTCGGGCGAGCACAGCAGGTCGAGCACCGAGTAGAGCGTCGTCGTCTTGCCGCTGCCCGTCGGGCCCGTGACGAGCACGATCCCGTGCGGCTTGGAGAAGACGCGCCGGAAGCTGGATAACTGGCTGGTGCTCACGCCGAGCTTCTCCAGCGCCACGCTCAGGTTCGACTTGTCCAGCACGCGCAGCACAATCTTCTCGCCCAGCAGCGTCGGCATGCTCGAGACGCGCAGGTCGATTTCGCGCCCTTCCGCCACCACGTGGATGCGCCCCTCCTGCGGCAGGCGGCGCTCCGCGATGTCCATCTTCCCGATCACCTTCACGCGCGACGCGATCGCGGCGTGCATGCTGTTCGGGGCCGTCATCAGCTCGCGCAGGTTGCCGTCGATGCGGTAGCGGATCATCGTGGCCCGCTTGGTCGGCTCGATGTGGATGTCGCTCGCCCCGTCGCGGATCGCCGTCATAATCGCCAGGTTCACCAGGTTGATGATGGGGCTGCCCGCCACCATCTTCCCGATCTCGTGCGGCATCTCCTCGTCGACCGTCTCGCGCTCGACGACCTGGACCTCGCTCTCGGTCAGGTTCACGAGGAACGAGTCGATGTCGACTTCCTCGCCGAGGTACTTCTCCTGGAACTCCGCGATGTTGTTTTCCAGGGCCAGCACCGGGTTGATCTGGCAGCCCGTCAGGCTGCTGAGCAGGTCGATCGTGGGCAGCGACTGCGGCTCGGCCATCGCCACCGTCAGCACGTTGTTCACCTTGAACAGCGGCAGGAGCTTCAGGCGGGCCGCCTGCTCGCGCTCAACCAGCCGGGCCGCGGCGGGGTCGATCAGGCCGTGCCGCAGGTGGCAGGCCTTCACCCCAAGCTGCTTGGCCAGCGCGCTGAGCATGGCGCGCGGGGAAAGGATCCCCAGGTCGATCAGCACTTCGCCGAGCCGCTTGTTGTCCTTGTTCTGCGCCTCCAGCGCGCGGAGCAGGTCGGACTCGGATACGAGCCCCTGCTCGAGCAGGACCTGGCCCAGCTTGTTCGTGCGTTGCAGCGCCATCTTCCGTCCGGGGGGGTTACACGCCGCGACAGCTCTTGATCGCGTTCTCCACGGTGTCAAACGCCTCGAGCTTCGTGAGGATGTCCGTCAGTTCCAGGGCCTCGAGACACGTCTCGCTCAGCGCGGCCAGCTTCACGCGCTGCCGCGCGGGTACGTGCACCCCGCACAACTCCTGGAGCGTCTCGATGCCCGTGCTGTCCAGGTACGGCACATCGGCGAGGTCGAGAACCGTGCGGCGCGTGCTGCTCGCGCCGGCCATCTGCACGGCACGGCGCAGGTCGGGAACCTCTTCGTTCACGAGCGGCCCGTGCGGCACCAGCACCGTGACGTTGCCGTGCGGCTGAGCCTGGATCTTCATGCCGTCCTCCCGCCGGCGCTTTCGGCCGGAGCGTCGAAATCGCAGCCGATCGCCCGACCTGCCTGCCGGGCCCGCTGCACCTCCCGCAGCGCACCCACCAGGAGCTGCTCCAGCGGCGGCTGGCTCAGGCCGCTGCCGGCCAAGCCGGCCCGGATCTGCAACGGCACGCCCGTATCGTTCCCGGCCAGCGCTTCGGCGCCCGCCGCCAGCATCTTTTCCGCGATCAGCCGCCCCAGGCCGCAGTCCAGCCGCCGCAGCAGAACGAGGAAGCGATCGTCGGCGAAGCGGCCGACGAGGTCGTCGCTCCGCACGCGGCGGGCCAGGGCACGTCCGACGCGCTCGATCAGCGCATCGCGCTCGCGCCAGTGTCCGCCGTCGTCCAGGGCGCGCAGGCCTTCCAGGGCGATGGCGACGGCCACGACGGGTTCATTCGCCGCATACGAATCGGCGAGCGCGGGCCGTCCGCAGGTCAGGAAGTCACAGCGCGTCAGTACGCCCGACACCGCGTCGGTGCGGCGCGAGACGTCCAGGCGCTGCGCGCACGCGACATGCAGCCACATCAGGCTGATGAGGGGGCCGAGCGCCTGCCGCAGCGCGCGCGTTCCCTGTACCCCCCCGCTGCCCTGGGCCACTGTCACCAGGCCGATCGTGGCCTGGCGGTCGCGTACCGGCCACAGCCACACCCAGCGTTCGGCTTCGCGCTGCGCGAGCTCCACGACCAGCGGGCTGCCCGGATCATCCATGTCGTAGGGGCGGCCGCGCGTGATCACGTCGCCCGGCAGACCGCAGCGGGCACTGGGCCCGTTCGCCGACGCCTCGCCGGCGCCTGACGCGTGCGGCTGCAGAAACTCCCCGCCGGGATGCAAGTGGTAACAGCGCACCCGCCCGCCGAGCTGGGCGTGCACGCGTTCGCGCAACAA
>CAZVRR010000289.1:0-5305 GCA_964629745.1 uncultured Planctomycetales bacterium
ATGGCACGGGTCAGGCGCCGCCGTGCCTGACGTCGGGATACGGGGCATCCGGGGGTGTGCCACTGCTGTGTCAGCAGTGCGGCCAAGAGGAGCTCACTGCTCGCAGAGCAGTGGCACAGGTCAGGCACCGCCGTGCCTGACGTCGGGATACGGGGCATCCGGGGGTGTGCCACTGCTGTGTCAGCAGTGCGGTGGGTCCCCGGCATCGCTCGCAGAGCAGTGGCACACGACCCCCGCCGTGTTCTTGAATCCGCTACAGGGCGGACTGGGAGGGGTCGATGACACGCGGCACGAGGAACGCTCAGTGCTTCACGCTTGTTACTCGCACGGCGACAACCAGGGCATGGGCTGCAAGTTTGCGTCGCTGGCCTCCGCCGGCGCAGGGGATGCCGGCCTGTCTGCGAAGGGAGTCCCCGCGGGCCGGACGAGATCAGCAGCAACACGCAGCCCAGCGCGAATGATCAGCTCGGGAGGAATCGTCTCGAAGCACTGTCCATCGACCACCGTGGTTCGACACGGGCTGTCGCCGCAGCAGCCAGTGCACGTTGAGGTGCCCGTCTTCGCACCCAGGATGGTTTCGAGCGGTTCTTCGCCGATCCAGATTCGGTTCGACTCGCCCGGGTCCAGCTTGAACTGCGCGGCGGAGAGGGGTGTCTTGATCACCCGCACATCCAGCCCCAGCGGCCTGAATGAGGCCGCCAGCGTGCGGCGGGCCTGCTCGATCGAGCGCTCGGTGCCGCCGCAGCGGTCGCAGGTGTCACCCACCTCATCAACGAGACGCTGCCAGCGGATCACCAGCGTCCCCTCGGAGATCCGGCTGCCCGCGCTGGTACAGCCGGCCAGAAAGACTCCGGCGCAGCTACAAGCCACCAGACAGCCCCACATCGTATTCAGACGATTGCTCAAAGGAGTACTCCAGCTTTCCTGGCGCCTGGCCCTCGTCGGACGTCAAACGGATCCCGGCGCGATCCGCCCCTCCTGCAACCGCAGCGTGCGCCGGGCACGCGCTGCGGCGCGCGGGTCGTGCGTCACCATGACCACCGTCCGCCCCTCACGGTTCATCGCTTCGAGCAGGTCGAGAATCTGCTGACCCGTGTCGGGGTCGAGGTTCCCGGTGGGCTCATCCGCCAGGATGATCTCGGGGTTGTTCGCGAGTACGCGCGCCAGGGCGACGCGCTGCTGCTGCCCGACGCTCAGCTCCGGCGGCTTGTGATCCAGCCGGTCGCCGAGCCCGACGCGTTCCAGCAGCTCGGTGGCGCGCCGCCGCTGGCCGGCTTCGTCGAGGCCGGCGAGGAACAGCGGGATCTGCACGTTCTCCAGCGCCGTCAGGTAGGGCACCAGGTTGAACGTCTGGAAGACAAAGCCGACCCGCTGCCGGCGCAGCTCGGCCCGTGCGTTGGGCGACAGGTCGTAGACCGAGTGGCCGTTGAGGAACACCTTGCCCGCGGAGGGCGAGAGCATGCCGCCCAGCACGAGCAGCAGCGTGCTCTTTCCGCTGCCGCTGGGCCCGATCACCGCCACGAACTCGCCCGGCGCGATTTCCAATGATGCGTCGGCCAGCGCCGCGACCGTGCGGCCGCGGTGGTGGTAACTCTTGCTGACTGCTTCCAGCCGCATGACGCCTCAGACCTCCTGGAGTGTCGCGCATGGGTCGAGCCGCGCGGCGCGGCGCGCGGGAAGGTAGCTTGCGCCCAGGGCGATCACGACCGAGATGCCGAGCGCCCACAGGATGAGTATCGGCATAGGCAGGACGGGGATGCCGGCCAGTCGCGGCCCCAGCGCCACCGCGAGCACCGTACCGAGAAAATAGCCGCACACTCCGCCGGCCAGGCCGAGCAGCAGCGCCTTCAGCAGGAAGAGCTTCAGGATCACGGACGACCCGGCCCCGAGTGCCATGAGGGTGCCGATCTCGCGCCGGCGTTCGAAGACGTTCGCGTACATGTAGTTCGCGATGCTGGCGCCGCCGACGAGCACGATGATGCCCAGGAAGATCAGCGAGAGCCGCGCCATCATGCCGTTGGTCTTCACCTGGGTATCCACCACCTGTGTGACGGTGACGACCTTCGCATCGGGCAGCAGCTTGTTGATCTTCTGCACCAGCCCGCCGGAGATTTCCTTGCAGCAGCCGACGATCTCGATGGCGTTGATGACCGGGCCTTTGCCCGCGAGTTCCTGGACGGTGTGCAGATGGGCGAAGATGCGCGAATCATCTACCGTGCCCGTCTGTGGTAAAACCGCGGAGACGGTAAACGTGCGACCCAGCACGTCGAGCGCGTCGTTTTCCTTCAGACCCAGGATGGCAGCCACATCGGCGCCGACCAGCGCCTCGCTTTCCGCCAAGTCCTCAATGACGCGCTCACGTACGAGCATCTCTTTGGATTCGGGCCGGAATGCGCCGGGCACGTCGGCGACTGTCCCACAACCCTCCGCCGGGCGCGAGAAGATGCCGGCCCCGGCCCACATGGCCTTGGCCTGGAACTCGCTCTTCGGCAGGATGCCGGTGAGCGTGAAGCCGCGGTTGTTCAGCTTCACGGGGACCGAGAGCTTGGGCGAGAGGTTGTCGAGCCCCTGCAGGTCGGACAGGGCCAGGCGCTGCACGTATTCCTCGGGAAACTCGTCGTTCTGCATGTCGGCGCTGTAGTAGTCCTGGAGCGAGACGGACTTGGGCAGGACCAGGACATTCGCGCCCAGCGCATCGAGTTGCGCCGCGACTGCCTTCTCCGAGTAGAAGGTGATATTCTTGATCGAGACGACGACCGCAATGCCCAGCAGGATCGCCAGGAAACTCGTGGCGAGCTGGTTCTTGCGCTCGAACATCTCGCGCCAGACGAGCTTGCGCAGATGCATCCAGGCACCTCGGTTACGGCTTCTGCTCGGGATTGCCCGGCTGTGCTGGCTCAGGCTTGGCTTGCGGCTGAGCCGGCTTCTTGGGCGGGCAGCATCCGCTCTTCGGGTCGCAACCCTTGGCGGCCGTCTTGGCCGCGGCGACCAGCACGTCCTTCTGCGTTTTGCCGGTGTACGTCGCGATCTTCGTGCCCGGCGGCGCGAGGAACACGGTCACCGCCTCTTCAGTGTTCGGATCCACCTTGAACTGCTGCAACATGCTCTCCTCGGCGGCATCGGTCGGATCGACGGTGATGAGCTCCGTGGTCTTCGCGTACTCCGGGTCGGCCGCGAACTCCTGGACGCCCTGCATGGCCTCGGCGTTGTACCGGGTGGCGCCGTTCTGGACGCAGAGGAAGACCATCTTCCGACCCTGCAGCGCCTTGAGGCAGTTCTGCATGCCGGGACTGACGAATGCGGTTTCGAGTTGCTCCTCGGTGATCTTGCCCGGGAAGCCGCGCGTGACCGCGCCGTTGGGAGCGATGGCCAGCACCAGCGGCATCGGCGATCGATTGAGCTGGTACTTTGCGACGAGGGCCCGTTCCTTGGGATCGGTGATGTTCACCGCGACCAGGCCGGCCCGATCGGCAAACTTGGGCAGCGCCGTCTCCAGCACGGTCCGCGCCGCCTGCATGGCCTCGTCCTCCGTCCGGTAGAAGAGCGCGAAGATGAACTTGTTCGCGCCGGCGGCATCGCGGATCGCCGTGGCGGCCGGGCTCAGCGGTCGAGCTTGAGCGGGGGCGGCCGGTGCCGGGGCGACTGCGCCGGACTCGGGCGGATCCTGTGCGAAGGCCGTCGCACTCAGGGCCAGCGCCACAAAACACGTGAATCGGTTTTTCAACATCATGTTCTCCTGTCTGGGGCTTCTTTCACTCCCACAGCCGCGCGGCCGGGCGCTGGCGTACAAAACGAGGCGATTCACCGGAAGGCGGACACGTGACAGCGCACGTGCCTTTGACCCGCCATGTCCGGCAGACACCCACCGCTCACCGCCGCCCCACGCCGGCGACCAGCTCCTGGGATTCGCCGTTGCCCGTGCTGCACTGGCCGGCACAGCGCCGGGTGCGGCGCAGCAATCTTCGCAGCGCCCGCAGGTCCGCCGCCGCCTCGGGCAACTCGGTGGCAGCCTCCGCGAGCCACTCCCGGACGCGCCGGTGGGTCGGGCCCTGGGGCTCGGCCAGCGCGTAATACATCCACACGCCGTTGCGACGATCGCGGACCAGCCCGACATTTCGCAGGTAGGCCAGGTGCCGGGAGGCCTTGGACTGGCCGACGTCGAGCACGGCCATGATGTCGCAGACGCAGAGTTCGCCCTGGACCAGCAGGTTCAGGATGCGCAGACGCGTCTCGTCGGCGAGGGCCTTGAAGAGCTCGGCGCTGTTTCGCATGGTGCGGTCTCGCAAGGCAATCGTATATTCGGATAGACGGATATATTCACGCAAGGCGGCGGCTGCGTCAAGCGCAAACCGCGCCAGGCGAGCGGGCGGATGACTTGGTGCGCGCGGCGGGCGTCGACACGGTAAGGTATTGCGTGAGAAGGGCTAGCCGCTGTTGGGGGGAAGCCGGCGCCGCTGAACCGCGGTGCCGCGTTCAGCAGCGGCATGAGCACGGCGACGTCGACCTGCGGACCGATAACCTGCGCGGGAACCACACCACGTCCCGCGGGCGGCCTCGCGTTCGATCCCAGCCGGCGGCCGGCTCCCGTGCTCTTTCCAGGGGTCTTCTCCGCCGCCGGCCGCGGTGTGGAGGGAATAGGTCGGCCGAGGTTCTCGCTATTGCGCCGCCGTGTTACGGAATACCCAGATGTGCGTCACGATCTGGCGTTCGGTTGCATCCGCTCCGTATTGTGTTTGCCGTACGACGCGCTTGAGGAGATGAAAGGTTGCGCAGTCCACGTAGTACCAGTGATGATTGGTCGCCGAATTGGGGGCCGGCGCGCGCGACGGGGGAGTTTCGATGATGTAGCAGGCCCGTTCGCCCTCGCGGCCTTCGGAGACGGTCCGACCGTTCCGGACCGCATGCATCCAGCGAACCAGGCTGGAGTACTCCTGGGGCGCGATCCAGCTCCGGTTGAAGCCTGCCAGAAAGCACGCGTCGCCGCCCGCCTCGTCCACCCTGAGCATCTGGCGTCCACGCAGGGGGCGCTCGGGGTGCGTGTACGTCCCGCCGGGTGTGATCTCACGAAGTTCAGTGCCATCGTCAATATACTCGTACACCGGGACCGACTGTCCGACGGGAAACAGCTGCATGCGGGCGCGCTGCGGGGCCATCTCGACGTGCGTCCAGAACACCTCGTGAAGGTCCACGATGGCGCCCGTCTCGGTGGTGCCCTCGTCAAGCATCACACAATCGAACGACACGTGCGCGGCGGATGCGTACGCGCGCTCGACGCGGTCGGCGATTTCGCCCGCGGACGGGAGTG
>CAZVRR010000290.1:0-5302 GCA_964629745.1 uncultured Planctomycetales bacterium
TCATGGCGCCGTCGACCCAGCCGGCGGTCGTGAACGCGCCGGCGCGGGTGGTTACCGGCGCCAGGCCCAGGCCCCGCAGGCTGACCTGGAAGTCGAGACCGCGGTCGTCGGCGCGCGATACGCCGACGGCGGGCGGCGGCGCCGCACCGGCGGTCAGAAGCTCCGCGGCCCCGCGGGGCTGTGCCCCCACGCTGCCGGCCACAACAATGATAAAGATACAGAAGACTGCTTCAAGCCCGTGGTTGCGCACAGCGCGCCTCCTGGAGAGAGTCCCGGCCGTCATGGCGTTCGAGCGAGGAATGCCCAGCGCATGCCCATCACCGCGCAGAATACCTCGCCAGCGGGGTGTACGGCAATGAATTCGCGAAGAGTCCGGAAACGCCACCCCCCAGTCGACGCTCGGAGTCTTCTAATCGGACCGGCGGACATGCTGGCGGCGCAGGGTCCACACCAGCAGCAGCCACGGCAGCGGCAGGCAGGCGGCGCTGAGCAGGGCCAGGACCGCCAGGTCGCGATACACCCCGAAGTGGATCAGCGTGAACGCGCGAACCGCGGCCGGAGTCCAGTTCGGGGGATAGAGCAGCACCGTCGCCCCCACTTCGCCAAAGCACAAAACGGCGACCAGCAGCCACACCACCGGCCACTCGCGCGCCACGCCGGGCCACCACACGTGCCGCTGGCGCCCCAGCCAGCCGCAGCCGTCGAGGCGCGCCAGTTGTTCGAGCTGCGCAGGCACACGCTGCACCGCGGGAATCAGGAGCAGTGCGGCGTACGGCAGGAAGCGTACGACGTCGCCGACCAGGAGAATGGCGGGATGATCGTAGATCGCGCCGAGCCAGCCCGGGCGGTTCAGGAGTCGGATCAGCGACGAGGCGGACACCGGGGCGGGGGTGGCCAGGAGCAGGACAATGAAGGCCAGCGCCACGAAGCGAACGCGCGTGCCGCGCCGTGCCGCCGCCGCCAGCGGAAGCGCGAGCACAACGATCACGCTCGCCGCTGCCGCCGACGTCACAAGTGAGACCGCCAACTCGGGCCAGACCCTTGCGGCGGAGTCGACGAATGCCGCCGGCGAGTCGACTTGTTGCAGCAGCGCGGACAGCGGCCAGCCGAGCAACACCGCGGCAGCCAGGACCAGCAGGCTGCCGCAGACGATTCCCGCCGGCCCGAACTTCACGAGGAATCGGGAGGCGGCGCCCAGCGTCCAGAGCGAATGCTCGGCCCGCGACGCCGCCCGGAGCTGCACCACGAGAACCAGCACGGAGAGCAGCGCGAGTATCGGCATGGCCGTCAGCACGGGTCCGGCCGGCGAAATGTTGAGCGTGTACTGTGTGTACACCTCCTCCGCGAAGGTGCGCACCGCCAGGATGTCCGACAGCGTGAAGTCCGTTCCCACGAGCAGCAGCAGCACAGCGCTGGTCGCCGCCAGCGGCCAGCCGAGCTGCGGGAGCGTCACGCGCCACAGCACGGACCACGGCGTGGCGTCGAGCAGCGCTTGTTCTTCGCGCTCGCGGTCCGCCGTGCCCAATGCCGCCGCCAGGATCACCGTGCCGAGCGGCATGCCGACCAGGCCATACAGCACGCCGCAGAACCAGGCGGACTGGCTGAAGCGCCAGACGGGAATTCGCGCGAAGAACAGCGCCGCGCTGAGATAAACGGGGACGCAGCAGCCCAGGAGTGCCGCGAGCCACAGCACGCCGCGGCCGGGCAGATCGGTGCGGCGAATCACGATCGCCAGTGCCAGCCCGCCGCCGATCGCCAGCAGCAGCGCCATGCCGCAGACGACGGCGGTGGTGCCAAGCAGGGTGGGCCAGCGGGTCGTGACGCCGGGGAGCGCGACGTCGGAGCTGAGCAGGTCACATGCAGCGGACCACAGCGCGTGCAGCGGCACGAGCGCGATCATTCCGAGCGCGGCGAGCAAGGCACCCCGGAGTACACCGGAAGCGAGGCTTCGGGGCCACGGATGTGCGGCTGACATCGATTCTGCCGGAAAGCACTGGGTTCGCACGCCGAATCCTAGCGAACCGGCAACGTGGCGGCGACCCGCGGCGCATCAGCCGATCCAGAGTCCCTCCAGGCGGACCTGGGTTCCCTCCGGCGTGCGGTTGAGGAAGTTCACGAGGCCGCTGTGCCGCCACTGGAGCATGCACATGCGCGGCTGGAAGAAATAGCGCATCCCGATCTTCGGCTCGACGCGCGTCTGGCGGATGAGTCCGTCGTAGGCTTCCGCCGTGTAGTAACCGAGATCCTTGAAGCCTTGCTCGCGCACGCGCAGCGGTCCGGTGACGCACCAGGTAATCACGCACGTTCGCGGATCGACGTCCATCGCGACACCGCAGTGCGTGATCGGGCATCCGCACGACATGCCGAGCGGGCGGCCGATCAGCAGGTCGCCGACGTGGACTTCGAGTTCGCGCGTGATGAGCGGGTTGTGCGGCAGGATGGTTTCGCGCGGGCCGGGCTCCTCGGGAAAGTGTTCCAGGTAGAAGTCGACTTCGCGGCCCAGGCTGTCCTGCCAGGGCGGCTCGGCGGAAGGCGCTTCGAGTACGGGCAGGCGCTGGGGGCACGCCGTGGCCGGGCCTGGACCCGAGCCGTCGGTTGGCGGACCCGCGGCATCGTTCAGACGCACGCAGCGCTTCAGCCACTCTGGGTGCGATGCCAGGCGCGCGGCGAGGTCGTCGCAGCGGCGGAAGCCGCACCGTCCGCAGTCGAGTCCGGGGAGCGCGATCGTAGTCATGCAGGTACTCCTGTCGGCCGCACCAACCGGCGGTCATGCGCCGCAGTCGGGCGACCGGCGATCCGGTCGCATCGCGGCGACTTGCTCGAATCAGATCCGGCGCAGCGTCATCGGCTACTCGCCCCGGTAGAACGTCTGCGCTTCCAGCGGCCGGACGACGCCGAAGTGCTGCTGCCAGCCGACATTCTTCTTCCCGACGCAGATGGTGCACGTGCCCACCGGGGGATTGCCGCGCAGCAGCAGTTCGCCCACGACGTCCGGCGTGTTCAGGACGTGCGCGACGAGCGGGTCAATGCCGATCCCGTGCAGGGCGTTCACCTCGCGCACGCGGATCGCCGGAGCGGCGTCGAGAATGCGGGCGCGGAAGACCTCGCGCTCGGCCTGCGAGACGCGGTCGATCTTCGTCACGACCGCGATGTCGGCGAGACTGAGCATGGGCCCGATCTTGCGCGGCAGGTTCATCCCGCTGGTCGCTTCGAGCACGACCAGCCCCAGGCCGCCGTCGACGTACGGCGAGCAGCGCAGGCACAGGCCGGCGGTCTCGACCAGCAGCACGTCGGACCCGGCCTTGCGGGCCCAGCCGAGGGCCTCGCCGAGCACCATCACGCTGCAATGATCAGGGCAGAGCTCGCCCGAGTAGACTTTGCGCGCGGGAATGCCGAACTCGGCGGCGAGCTCGGTGTCCTCGTCGGCGTACTGCACGTCGATCTTCAGGAACGCGACGGCCTGCCCCTGCTCGCGCAGCTTGCGGATCACGTGCCGCAACACGGCTGTCTTGCCCGAGGTGGCGGGCCCGGCGCAGATCGCCAGCTTCATGCGACGGCCTCCAGCTCGGCGAGCGTGAACTCCCCGCCGCTGCGGATGCGGTCGCGAAACCCCGCCAGCAGGTCATCGATCCGCCGGACTCGTTCGGCCAGGCAGCGCTCGGCGCTGCCGCTGTGCACGACCTTGGTCATCGCGCCGCGCGCCATCACGATGCGGTAGTCGGAGAGCAGCGGGATGTACGGATCGTGCGTCACGAACACGAAGATCTTGCGGTACCGGCGCAGCAGCTCGAGGGCCCGCATGCGGTGAATCCCGGCGTTCTCGATCTCGTCGAGCAACACGATCGGCGCGTTGCCGACGATCACCGCGTCGGCGATGAGCAGTGCACGGGTCTGCCCGCCGGAGAGCTCGGTCATGCGGGCGCTCTGGCGCACGGGTTCGCCCGTGAGCTGGTTGGCGAACGCGAGGGTCTCGTGGATCGTGGCATCGCTCTCGGCGCTGGCGCTGCGGCGGATCTCGGCGTGGATGCGCAGGAAATCAGAGACCGGCAGATCGGACAGGAAGTTTGTATGCTGCGTGATGAGGGCGATCGGGTGCCGGGCCGGGTCCTCGCGGAAGGCTGGGTCAGGCAAAGCGCCATTGACCAGCACGCGCCGGCGCGAGGGAGTGCTGCCGTCGGCGAACAGCTCGAGGTCGTTGATCAGCGTGGTTTTGCCGGACCCGGTCGGCCCGACGATGCTGACGACATCGCCCATCGCGAGGGTGACCGACTGGACTGCCTCGGCGGCGCCATTCTTGTCACGGCCGCCCAGCAACGTCATCGATTCAATCATGATTTCCTCCTGGGTCGATGTGCCGCGCGGGGCGCATCCAGGGCCGGGTAGCGCGGGGGCGGCGGATCCAGCGCGCGCAAGCGCTCAAATGGCACGGGAACGACTTCCGCATTCCGGCAGGTGTGCACGTCCGCGACCGGCGGCCGGTGCAGGTGGATCGTCACGAGGTTGTCATGCGGCTGCGTCCAGTTGGCGATCACGTGGACCTCGTCGTCTGCCACCGAAGTCACTGTGCCGGTGGGCAGCGGCCGGTACGAAACGGCCTGCAGCCGCTGCGCAGCGTCGCGCTGGAAGCGGACTTCCAGGGCCACGCCGGCCAGCACCGCCAGCGTGCAACGCGAGCGACAATGATCGTGCACCGGGCTGTGCTGTCCCGGCCGCCAGCCGCAGACCAGCAGCTCGTACGAGTCGCGCCGGCACACGACATGCGGACGGCTCGTCACGCCAGCAAAGCGGACGACGGCACGTATTTCCGCCGGCGTGGGCCGCACTCGCGCGAGCAGATCCTCCGCGGCGCTGACGGACAGCTTCGGGGCTGCGCCGTTCAGCACGTCGCACAGCTCGGCCAGCGAGAGCGCGACGGGGGCGGAATGTCGGCGCGGTGCAGCCCTTCCCGGCGGGTTCCGTGTGATGAACGAATTGCTGCGAGTCGTGACCATGCAGGACCTGCTAAGACAGAAGGCGTGCCAGGGCGGCCGGGGGACAAGAGGGATTCTCCAAGTGGCGTTGACCCAGAGCGTTATGAACGTGGATGCCTCGTGCCGCTCCCGGGCCCCTTGCTGTCGCCCTCGGGATTTGTTAGAAAAACTGTGATATGAAGCGGGAAACCTGGTTGCGCGACGTGTTGCTGAAGGTCTGGCCGGAGGTTGGCCGGCACATTGAGATTCACCAGGCGACGTTCAACGTGGCGGCATTGCTGGCGCCGCAACTGCACCTGAGAGCAGTGATCGTGCGGCGGGTGAACCTGCCC
>CAZVRR010000291.1:0-5297 GCA_964629745.1 uncultured Planctomycetales bacterium
CTGCACGCTGCCGAGCAACGCCGGCGTCAGCCCGGGAAAGGTGGGCGTATTGTCGTAGCCGGCCGTGTCGGTCACCTCGATGAGCGTGGTGTAGCCGTCGCCATCGGAATCGAGATTCTCGATCGCCATGACGGCCGCGCGCCGGCCCGCCGGGCTGCTGGGGTGCAGGGGCAACTCCTCCCCCAGGCGGATTCCGTAGGGATTCCGCGCTCCGCCGCCCAGAAAGTCGAAGTGGCACACGCCGCAATGCGCAGGCTGGCTCGCCACCGTGTCCAGGACCGTGCCCACGGCGCCGTCGTACACCTCGAAGAAGGCGTCGCGGATGTTCGGCCGCCCGTCCGCCGACGGGAGCGCGGGCCAGAGACACGAAACGGACAAGATGACCATCAGGTATGATGCAGCGCTCCGGTCGACGCACATGTTGCCTCTCCGTGGGAAGGCGGCATGGGAGGCCCTCGCTCCGCACCGCACAGCGGCTCGTTTTCCCCGTGCCGCCATTGTACCGTGCGCGCGCTGCCGACCAACAACGAATCAGATACAGGTCTTCTCGGGCCCTTCGCGACCTGTCCAAATGACAGATTATTCAGGCAGGCGCGCCCGCCCCCGGAGCGGAGCCGTTCTGACTTATCTGCCCACCTAGCGTGGCGGCATCGAACACGCTCGCGGCCGCCGCGGGCAGCATCACCAGGAACGTGGAGCCGCCCCCGGGGCGAGAGTGCACGCCGATCCGTCCGCCGGCCTGCTCGACCACCTCCCGCACGATGGACAGCCCCAGCCCGGTTCCGGGAATCCCCGCCGCGATCGCGTTGTTGCCCCGGCGGAACGCATCGAAAATCGAGCCACCCGCACTCATGTCGTCGAGCGCTGCGGGTTCGATCCCGATCCCGCTGTCCCGCACAACCAGGTACACAAACGGACGCACGCCGCCGGGCAGGCCCGCGATATTCGCCTGCCGCCGACCGACGCGCACGTGAATCGCCCCCGGCGCCGGCGTGTACTTCACCGCGTTCTCCAGCAGGTTGCTGAAGCAATCGTCAGCGTCCTGCCGGTCCACGCACGCGGCCAGCCCGTCGCTGCCGGCGTTCACGCAGTGCAGTCGCAGCCCCTTCTGGATCGCCACCGGCGCAAAGCGCCGGCACAGGTCATCCACCAGCGGGGCGAGCTGGGTGACCGCGTCACGGTGTCGCCGCGGATCCGACTCCTGCACGCGGGCCAGCCGCAACAGCTCCGCCACCTGCACCACCCCCTCCTGGCACCGGCGGATGATCTTCTCCGACGTGCTCCGCACGGCGGCTGCCGGAACGAGCTCGTCGCGGATCAGCACGGCGAGCGTCTGGATCACCGCCAGCGGACTCTTGAGCTGGTGGGCCGCAATCTGCATGAAGCGCGCCCGCCGCGCCTGGAGGTTGCGAATGGCCTGCTCCGAGCGCTGCAGCGCCGTGTTCGCCGCCAGCAGTTGCTCGTCGCGCTCGTCCAGCGCGGCGGCAATGTGCAGCGTGAAATAGAGCACGCCGCCCACCCCGCAGATCTGCACGATCACCGCAACGATGACGAACAGCGGGTCCGCGAACCACTGCGGCGAGCCCAGGCTGGGCAGGAGCGGGTAGAACGGCACCAGCACGTCGCAGAGCTGACCCAGCGCCATCGCCGCGTACAGCAAAATGGCCCAGATAGCCTGAAAGACGGCGTGGCGCTTCCGCAGCAGGAGCGCACCAATCGCAATGTGGAACGCGTAGAAGAACACCATCGGGTTTTCGACGCCGCCGCTGAAACGGAGAATGACGGTCAACAGCAGCAGGTCGCCGGCCACCTGCGCGTTGGCAAACCGTGCCGCGGCCCCGGCGGTCTCCGGCAAGCGCCCGGGCTGCTCGACAAAATTCGCGCGGAGCAGAAAGGACGCCCCGGTCCACACCAGGTTCACCAGGGCGACGCCCCCGATTGCGGCCAGGAGCTGCCAGGGGCGCGTCACGGCCGGAAACGTGAAACGCTCCAGCGCCAGCACGCCCAGTGCCGCCAGCACAAAGGCCCAGCGCAGGCGGATGAACCACTGCAGGCGCAGCAGCGCGACGAGGGCGCCGGCCCGGTAGGGCTCGGCCGAAAGCGCGGACCGTGTTCGCACGCGGGTGGCCATGGATCATGCTGCAGAGCTGTCGAGCAGCCGCGCGACCGTAATCCGCAAGGCCTGCGGGTCGAGCGGTTTCTCCAGAAACGCGTCGCCCGGCAGGGTCGCAGCGCCGATCTCGCGCGCGTACTCCTGGCCGATCGATTCGCCAATCGACGAGATCATGATAATCGGAACCGGCCGGGTGCGCGGATCGCCCTTCAGCTCGCGGGCAATCCGCAGCCCCTCGTGCGGGCTGGCCAGCATGATGTCGAGGAGGATCAGGTCCGGCAGCCCCTGGCGCAGCAGGGCCCAGCCCGCCGGCGCCGTGGAACAGCACGTGACCGTGCACCCCGTCGGCTCCAGGATGAGCCGGACGACGTCGTGCATGTCAAGATCATCATCGATCAGGAGAATCTGTCGGCTCATCGCGTGGCGCTCTTGGTCAACAGATTCGCGGCAGCTCCTCGCCGTACGGACGCTGCACGATGCGTCGGCCCCCGGCACGCGTCAGGAGTTCCACCAGCGGCGGCCGGGCCGCGGTCAGGGCGCCGATCACGGCCGCCGCGTGCCCCAGCGGGTGAGCGCGCAGCGCCTGCATCGCGCGTGGCGCGTCCGCCGCGGACACCACCGCCATGACCTTGCCCTCGTTTGCCACGACGAGCGGATCGAGCCCCAGCATCTCGGCCGCGTGCCGCGCCGCCGGCAGGATGGGCAGGGCCCCCTCGTCGATCTCGAGACTGCACCCGGTCGCCTCGCAGATATCCGCCAGGACGCCGGCCACCCCGCCGCGGGTGGGGTCGCGGAGAAACTTCACGTCCGCGCTGCTGTCCAGCAGGGCCCCGATCAGCTCGTGCAGCGGTGCCGCATCACTTTGCAGCGGCGATTCGAATTCCAGCCCTGCCCGCACCGACATCACCGCCAGCCCGTGATCAGCCAGCGTGCCGCTGAGAATCACCGCGTCGCCCGGCCCGGCGCGCCCCAGGTCCAGTCGCGCGTCCGGCCGGCGGCGCCCCAGGCCCGCGGTGTTCACGAAAATTCCGTCGCCCGCCGCCCCCGGCCCGCGGCGCCGTTCAATCACTTTCGTATCGCCCGTGACGATCGGCACCCCCGCCGCACGCGCGGTGCTGGCGATCGACGCCAGAATCCGGTCGAGCGTGGCGAGCGGCAGGCCCTCTTCGAGAATCAATCCCAGCGTGAGCGCCAGCGGCTGTGCCCCCATGACCGCCAGGTCGTTCACCGTCCCGGCGACCGCCAGGCGGCCGATATCGCCGCCGGGAAACTCCAGCGGACTGACGACGAACGAATCCGTCGTGAGGACGAGCGGATCGGACACCGGCGACAGAACCGCCCCGTCCGTCAGGGGTTGCAGTGCGGGGTTTCCCAGCACAGGCAGCAGATGCGCCCGGATCAACCGGGCCATGAGTTCCCCGCCCCCGCCGTGGGCGAGCACAATCCGCTCGTGGGAGTCCGAGACCATGGTACGGACACTCTACCCGGGCACCGCGGTCCCGCAATGGCTGAATCGTGCCAGAATTATGGGCGAAATCGCGACGCACCGGGAAATCCCGCATTTTGGACAAAATTCGATTGACGAACACCGGGAGCGCGCTCGTATACTGCGGGTGAGGAGAGCGCGCAGCGACGGCATCGGTTCGGGAACGAAGCGCTTCGGACTCGTGCCATAATGCGTTTGCGGAGCGGTTCCTGCTGACTCCCGGTAAGAGCGGGTTCTGCGAGTGATTTCCTCACGGTGACCGGGACCCGACCGACCTGTGCGCTGTGCGATTGCAGAAGCTGGCGCGCCGACGGACGAGGAGGAGAGAGTCGGCACCGCGCTATGCTTCTGCTTTTTTTTGCGCGCGTCCGGACGACTGACATGCGCCGGGGAACCTTCCCGCGGCTCAGCCCGGCGGGCCCTCTTCGCTCAAGACATACCCCGTCCCGATGATGGTGTGGATCAACTGCTTTTCAAAGCCTTTGTCGATCTTGCTGCGCACGCGCGAGACATACACCTCGATGACGTTGCTCTCTTCTTCGAACGCCATGTCCCACACGCGCTCGCCGATCAGGGATCGCGTGAGCACGCGATTCGGATTGCGCAGGAAATACTCGAGCAGCGCGAATTCCTTGGCGGTGAGGCTGATTGGTCGGCTCGAACGCGTCACGCGCCGGCCCGCCAGGTCCATCTCGACGTCGGCGTAGCGCAGTACCGAGCCCTCCAGCGGCTGCTGCCGGCGCAGCAGGGCCCGCACGCGCGCGATCAGTTCCTCGAGCTCAAAGGGCTTGGTCAAGTAATCGTCGGCCCCCGCGTCGAGCCCCGCCACCTTGTCACCGGTCGACGACAGTGCCGTGAGCATCAGGATGGGCGTTGCGATACCGCGACGGCGCAGGTTGCGGCAAAGCTGCACGCCGTCGTGATCCGGAAGCATGACATCCAGGATGATGCCGTCGTAGGAATTGGAGAACGCGAGATCCTCCCCGTCGCGACCTGAATGGGCAATATCGACGTTGTAGGCCTGCTCTGAAAGCCCCTTGCGAATGATCTCGGCGAGCTTGGGATTGTCCTCGACAATCAGGAAACGCATCAGGTCTGGTCCTGCCGGACTGTCCGGCGCAGCAGCCTGCGGCCCCGGCGGGCCGCGCGAAACCCTGTTCATCTTAACCGGACGTCGCTTCCTCGCGGCAGTGCATTTCCTGGAAGTCAGGCGGCACGGGCGGGGGCGCCGCCGCGTCCGACCGGGTGATCGCCGCCCGCAGCGCCGCGAGGAACTGGTCGCCCTGTCCCACCAGCCACCCGGTCACGATTCCCACCAACGCGTGTCGCACTGAGTCCCCGAGTTCTGAGCTGAGCTGGCCGAACCAGCCCCGGGACCGACCCGCACGGCGCCGACCGTAGCGGAAGGCGCGCCGTGGCACCGGCTTCGGCGCCGTGCGCCGCAGGCCCGCCAGCAGCGCTCCCGCCGCCCCGCTCGCCAATGCCGCCCCCACCGGATGTCGCCGAATCCAGTCGCGCGGTTCCTCTCCGCGCAGCGCCGCGCCCCCGAGGGAACCGGCGACCTCAAGGAAGATCTTGCGGGCCGCGGCGGCCTTGGCCTGCAGGAACTCGCGCTCGCTTTGCCCGGCTGAGCTGGGCAACGCTGCGTCCGTAGCGGCGTCGTTGACGTTCGTTGCGTTTTTCATAGGCCCGCACCCG
>CAZVRR010000292.1:0-5224 GCA_964629745.1 uncultured Planctomycetales bacterium
GCGGCTCGCGCAGTGTGCAACGTTGTGGGGTGCGTGCGGTCGGGGCGGCGAGCGACCGCAGGCCGTGCCACACTCCCCCGGCGGTGCGACTGGTCCACAGCAGGGCGGAACGCATAGCGTTGCGGCAGCGACGCACGAATCCTGCGGCAGAGCCCGCTATTGAATCCTGGCGGACTGCGGGCCCTGCGGACGTGCCATCAGTCCGCCGCTATAGCAGGCCGGGGCCGCGCGGGCCCCGGCTTCTCAAGTCATCAGCATCATCGAGCGGACGGATTTGCAGCGCGTCACGAAGATCGATGGCTTAACGTCGCCGCAGCAGGAGGGCAACGCCTCCCACGAGCAGGGCCAGCGCACCGGGTTCCGGCACGTAGCTGAGCTGCATGGCGTCGTAGACCCCGGTTGCGCCGGGGTACATGTTCGTCTGCACCACCAGGCTCGCGAACGGCACGTCGCTGTACCAGCCGGACCAGGTCCAGTGCGCCTGGGGGATGTCGAACGCCTCGACCTCGATCAGCGCGCCGCCGGCGTCGTAAAACGTTGCCGTGCCGCCGGACACGTCATTCACCGTGCCGAAGTAGCCGCCGAACTGCCGCACGGGCGGGTCAAAGGTGAACACCGTCCAGCCGGTCGGCGTCAGCCCCATGTTGCCGCCCTCGTAGGGGTACATCTCGTACCCGCTGCCGAACAGGCTCCAGGCAATCCAGGGATCGGTGTAGTAGTCGTCGATCGTCCCGGCCCCCTCGAAGATGGGCATGGGGCCGGAATACGGTCCCGGCGGAATGATCGACTCGAATCCTTCAGAGCCCTCGCCGATGAACGGCGCGATCGGCTCGACGGCCGCTCCAGCCAAACTTACCCATCCGGCGATACCAATACAAATCAGGACTCGCTTCATAGTAACTACTTCTCCTCCTCACTCAAAGACGGCGCTGTATGTGACAGGATCCCAGCGCTTTTCCTCAGCATAGAAAAACGCCGGGGCCGGTGCAATCCCAAAATCGCGTGAAAGGGTGCCACAAACAAGGTAATCAGCGGTGCCCTCGTCTTTCCTGGTCCCGAAAATCGGGTTGCGCGAGCAGTGGCGGCCATCCATGTGACCGCCCGTGTGCTGGAGGCGTGGCGTCGTCCCTCAATCGGCGCCGGCTTCCGTGGCCTGCTGTTTCAGCTTGCCCGGCAACGCCGGGGCCGACTCGAGCCGCGGCGGGATCGGGCAGATGAGCTCGAAGGCCACGTCGGTTGGCTGGTCATCCCAAAGTTCCGGCAGCGCGGCCGAAATCACCTGGCCGGCAATGCCGGCGACAGGGTCAAGATCGCCCGTTTCCCAGAACCATGACTCGCTGCTGCCGGTCGTGTCGATGTAGATCTCGACCCAATACGTGCCGGCGGGCAGCGGCAGGTTCACGTCGACCGTGTAGACCCATTCGTGAATGCCGTACAGGATGTCGCCGGTCTGCTCTTTTGTAGTAGCCGCTGTTGGGCCGACCGTATGGAGTACGCTGCCGGGCAGGCCGTCGACGTCCTCCCAAACCGCAACCACGATGTTGTCCGGATCGGTAGAGACGTCGCCGGGGTAGTAGCCGCCCCAGAACTGCACCGAGACGATATAGGGTTCCGCGAGCAGACGGAAGTTGTCGGCCATGAGCTGAATGCCGCCGCATAAATCGCAGTCGGGGTCCGAGAACCACCCATTCATGCCGTTGTCCGGCTGCACGACGCACGGGCATGCGCCGCAGTCGCTGGGGCAGGTGGCGCACGTCTCGCCGCCGGTGCACGCGCCGTCGCCGCAGATCGGCGTCTCGCAGTCGCCGTACACGTCCACTCCGGTCGGCTGGGTAAACGCGCCGCCGTCCTGGACAATCACCCCGCCGTGCCCGTCGTAGATGATGTAATACGGCTCTTCCGTCCAACTGCCGATCGGGTTGTACACCGTGTGAATCAGTGAGCCGGTGGCGGCGAGGAATTCGAACGTGCCCGGACCCGAACCGCTCTCGAGCGTGATCTCGTCGAGCACGAGCGTGCCGTCAACATACACGTCGAGCGTGTTGCCGTTCCAGCCGTCGCCGTAGCTGTCATACAGCTCGATGCCGTGCGCGCACCCGTCGCCGCAGGGCGGCGCGAGGTCGGCGCACAGCACGCCGGGCAGATGGCGGGTGCCGTCGCACAACACCTGGAGCAGGGCGTCCGTGCCCCGGCGGGATACGCCCGCGCAGCGGTGACCATAACCGAGATTACACCACCGCAACATCTGGTAGGCGCGTATGCAAACAGAATCTGGTGGCGGATCTCGTGGCGCTCGAAATGGGCCGGCGGCGGGACCAGTGCGGTAACGCGATCAGAGCGGGCGTGAGTGGCCGCCGGTGGAGCCGAGCCCGCGGCTTAGCGGTCGCCGGTACGCCCGTCCGCGCCGCCTCCTTGTGCCAGGGCGGCTACGAACGGGTCAATATCAAACGCGTTCACGACGCCATCGTCATTCATGTCCGCCAGCGCGATATCGCACTCCGGGTAGGCCGCGGCGTACGCGGCGGGATCCGTCAATGCGAGAACGAAGGGGTCGATGTCGAAGACATTGAGCACGCCATCGCAGTTCAAATCGCCGGCGACGTCGCCCAGCGCGAAGACTTGGGCGTGGGCGCGCGGGGCATTGTACGGGTCACGGGCCCACAGCGAATGCAGCACGAGCAGCGTACCGGCGGGGCTGATGGTCGTCGCCGAACCCGCGTACATCTCCATGGGCGGGGTATCGAGGACGACCGGTGCACCCACGGGCAGGCCCGCGGCATCGAAGCGGGCAGCCACCAGCTCGACGGGCGCTTCAGGGCTCGTCTCGGGCCGGCGCGTCGCAATCACCAGGAAATCCGCATCGAGCGACAGGACCTCGAGCAGCGTGATGAACTCGTACTGCGGATCGATCGCACTGAAGACGCTCCCCAGCGGCGTGCCGGACTGGCTTACCCGGCGCGCGTACAGGTGAATGCCGTCCTCGGCCCACTGGCGCCAGGCGACGAGGTACGATTCGCCATTGAACGCGACGCTCGGAATCTCCGCGATCCAGCTGCCCGACGTGTAGAGCACAGAGGTCCCCAGCACCGCCCCGGCGGGGCTGATGCGCGTCGCATTGACCGTGTCAAAATCGATCCAGGCCAGCAGGAAGTTGTTACCGTCCGAAGTCAGTTCGAAGTTGTACACGCCGGTGCCGGACGACGCCGGGATGTTGACCGGTCCCAGGTCGATGGTTCCGTCGACGTTGACGAGTGCGAACTGCAACGGCTGCTGTCCCGGATAGAGCAGCTGGTCGAGCCAGACGACGCAGTAGTGCGTGCCGTTCCAGGCGATCTTCGGACGAAACGTGTCGCCGGTCGGCTCGTTCGCGAAGATGAGAATCCCCTCGGGGTCCAGCGGCGTGCCGTCGGGCAGAACGCGGGACATGCGAACCTCGTTCACGGCGCCGACGTTCTGCTCGTACACGACGGCATGCTGCCCGCCGCCGAAGGTGGATTCGGGCGCCTGCTCGGCGTGGCCGAGCAGACCGCTGGCCACGTGGATGGCGGTGCTGTCGAGCGGCGCGCCGGCGGGTGAAACGCGAACCGCCCACAGCTCGGACTGGTAGGCGGGCTTGCCCTCACGCCAGTCTTCAAAGACGCACAGGAAGTTCGCACCGTCAAACGAGACGGCGGATTCGAGCTGCCAGGCCGCGCAGGTGGACAGCGGAAGGCCCGGGGGCGGGTCGAGGACCGTGCCGTCGCCGGCAATGCGGGCGCCCTCGGTGTCATAGGTGTAGAAGATGCCGCGGACCCAGGCGCGCTCCCACGACAGGAAGAACTGGTCGTCGACCGCGGCGGCCCCGAAGGCCACCGTGCTTTCCGCCGGCGTGGTCTCGACGGCGAACGGTCCGCCGGCGGCGGTACCGGCCAGATCGATGCGCAGGGCGTACAGGTCGTTATTGCTGTAGATCGGCTCGCTGGTGTCGAGGGCCACGAGGTGGTGCGTGCCGTTGAACGCGAGCGGACCGGCGAAGAGGATATTCCAGGGCGAGCCGTCGAGCACAAGCTGCGGGTCGATGACCGCGCCGGCGGGGCTGACGTGTGCGCCCCAGACGTCCCACGCGCCGCTGTCGCGCGACCAGATCACATAGAAGTTCGTGCCATCGAAGGTGACGAAAGCGTCGACGTCGGTGCCCGTGCCCGACACGCTGAAGCCGCCCGGATCGAGCACTTCGCCCGCGGGTGTGACGCGCGCGGCCCGGATCATCTGCGGCGGCGCCTGGGCCCACGCGACCAGGTACGTGCCGTCGCCGTACGCGAGCTTCGGGAATCCCAGCCCCGATGCGCCACTCGAGATGGTGAGCGGCGCGGGATCGAGGACAGTTCCGTCGAGACCCACGCGAAACCCCTCGATGTTGCCGCTGCGGGCCTGCACGACCAGAAACTCCGTGCCGGAGCTGGCCACTGCCGGCCAGGCAAATTCACCGGACGGCGGACCCGCGCCGATCAGGAAGCCGCCGGGGTCGAGCACCTCGCCCGCCGGCGTGACGCGCATTCCGTACAGCAGGCGGCCCGTGCCGCCGAACTCATGCCAGACCACCAGGTAGAGTGAGCCGCTCCAGCCGACGGTCGGGATGCCGCGGACCTCGCGGCCGGGCAGCTTGAGCAACGCGATGCTGCCGGGCGCGAGCGTGGAGCCGTCGGGCAGGACGCGCTGCCCGTAGAGGTCGGCGAACGCGCCGGACCACGCGCCGGCGCGCAGGTCGGTCCATACGACGAAGTACTCGCCGGGACCGGCGGCGCATTCGCCGTCGTACTGCTCGCCGGGCGCGATGATGTACGCCGCCTCCTGCTCGACCACCACGGGTGGCGGTGCGAGCAGGGGTTCTAACATCGGCGTCGAGGAGCCGCTGGTGCGCGCGCCCGGTCCCGCCGGCTCGGGCCCCTGCGCTGCATGCGCGGTGCGGTTGGTCAGGGGGGCGGGGTGCGCGGGGAACGCCGACTGTGCTGCGGCTGACCAGGTCGTCGCGAGCATGCACATCGATAGCCAACGGAACATCACAATCCTCCAGTTGCTGTGACAGCGGGCGTCCGGGAGGTGCTGCCTCCGTGGCACCGCTTTGCAGGCGGTGCGAACACCGGTTGGAAACCGGTGCCACAAGTGAAGAGCTGGTGGCACAGACGGACACCGGTTGGAAACCGGTGCCACAAGTGAAGAGCCGGTGCCACAATTGAACACCGGT
>CAZVRR010000293.1:0-5190 GCA_964629745.1 uncultured Planctomycetales bacterium
GAGCTTGGCCAGGATCGCCTGGTCGCGCGCCAGGCGCCGCATCTTCCGCGGCATGTCCTGGCGGTACTCGCGCACGCGCTTGGCGAAGGCGCGCCCGCCGCCGCGGCGTTGCGGCGTGCGGACGGGGCCCATGCGGGCCCGGCCGGTGCCTTTCTGGCGGTAGAGCTTGCGGGTGGAGCCGGCGACGTCGCCGCGGCTCTTGTTCACGGCGTGTCCCTGCCGGCGGTTCGCGTGGTAGCGGACGAGCGCCTGCTTGAGCAGGGCGGCGTTGACGGTGCCGCCCAGCAGCGCCTCGTCAATGGTCTCGCTGCCGACCTGCTCGCCTGTTTCGTTGTAGACGGGTACGTTGAGCATCGTGTTCGCTCCGCTACGCGCGGGTCTTGGCCTTCCTGACGACCACGTAGCTGCCATTGGCCCCCGGGATCGCGCCGCGGATCACGAGCACGTTGTGCTCGGCATCGATGCTGACCAGGGCCTGGTTCCGCACGGTCTGCCGCACGTGCCCCATGTGCCCGGCCATGCGCTTGCCGCGCTTGATCGCACCGCTGTGCCCGCGAGTCGCGGCGCGGCCGCCGATCGAGCCGGGCGAGCGGTGCTTGCGCTCGGTGCCGTGCGAGCTGGACTGGCCGCCAAAGCCCCAGCGCCGCATCACGCCCTGGAAGCCCTTGCCCTTGGTGATGCCGGTGACATCGACGTACTTGACCTGGGCGGCCTGGAAGGCCTCGACGGTCACGAGATCGCCGACGTTCTTGTCGGTGGGCTCCAGCAGGCGGATTTCGCGGACAAAGTGCTTGGGCGGGGTCTGCGCGCGGCGGGCGTGCCCGATGTCGGCCAGCGTGGCCCGGTGCGGCTTGCAGTCTTCGAACCCCAGTTGCACGCTGTTGTAGCCGTCCTTGCCATCGGCGCGCTTGGTCTGGAGCACGACGCACGGGCCGGCGGCGACGATGGTCACGGGGATCCGCTCGCCCGCGGCGTCGAACACCTGCGTCATTCCGATCTTCTTGCCAAGTATCGCCGGGACCATTCCACGGCACTCCTGTTGCGAGGCGGCGCGGGGGGCGCGACCGATCGCAGTAACGCGTACGTCCGGCCCGCGCGGGGCCCGCGACTACGCCTTGATCTTCACAAAGACACCCGCGGGAACGACCAACCGGTTCAGCGCTTCGACCGTGCGCGAGGTTGGCTCGAAGATGTCGATGACCCGCTTGTGGGTGCGCATCTCAAATTGTTCGCGTGATTTCTTGTCAATGTGCGGTGAACGCAGGACCGTGAAGCGTTCAATGCGCGTCGGCAGGGGCACCGGACCGCGTACGCGGGCGCTGGTGCGTTTCGCCTGGTCGACGATCTCGAGGGCCGAGGAGTCCAGGGCCCGGTGATCGTAGGCCTCCATTCGAATGCGTATCCGCTCTCCAGCCATAATCCGTCTAACCCATCCGTTCCGCTGGCACTCGCACCGCTTCCCGACCACAAAGTCGAGTCGGGTCAGCATACCGCGTGCGATCGCTTCGTCAAGTCCGCGTAAAGGAAAAACCACCCCCACGCCGCGTTTGCGACGCTGCGGCGTCCACCGGGAAGCTCGTCTCCTGCACGGCGTGCTTTGCCGGCCGCCGGTGCGGGAGAGGGTGCTCGTGGCTCCTGATCGCGCGGGACGGGCGCGCTCAGAGTTCCGGCACCACCAGAATATACACGTGTCGAAGCTCTTCCGCCGCCGCCCAAGGCAGAATTGTCAGGTCAAAATGCAGCGCCGACAGGGGGTTCGGCTCGGAAGAGACTATCTGGCCGATACTTAGCATCGCAGGTCGTCCGGGGCTCGTCGGCAGGGCCACAATCGTGTAACCCAGTTTCAGCAGGTCGGCATCGCAGCGGTCGATTCGCATGCGGCCCTGGCCCGCGCCCGTGACGACGTAGGTCTTGCCGAGCGCCTGCCACGTCCCGTCGGCCAGCACGCGCAGCACGCTGACGCTGGCCTGGAACCGCGGATCGCTGGTGAGCTGCACGCGGCTGACGTGCGTCTGGGCCTCGCTGACCTGGCCGACGAACCAGCCGCGCAGCACGTGCTGTGCGCCGTAGAGCGACGGGTCGCGCAGCGTCGAACCGGCCACGACCCAGCAGCCGGGCCGGATGCCGTCCTCCGATCCGCTGCCGACGACCAGCGCGTCGCGCAGGCTTGACGCATCCCACCCCTGCACGGGGGCCACGACGATCTGGACGCGCTCGCCCCAGAGCTGGTCGCGCAGGCGCGTCAGCTCGTCGGTGCGGCGCCCCAGGTCCTCGAGCCAGACGGTCTGCTGCGCGACGAGTCGCTGCAGCGCCGCGTTCTCGGCGCGGAGGCGGTCGAGCTCGGTCTGCTCGCGTGCGCTGAGCGCCTGCGTCGCCGTGACTGCACCCCATTGCGGCAGGCTGAAGAGTTGAAAGGGGGCGCGCATCCACCGGCTGTAGGAGGGGGGCAGCACGGCCGCCAGGCCCGCCAGTGCGAGCAGCAGCGCGAACCATGCGGTCTTCGAGGGCAGCCCGACGCGGAAATTCATCGCTGGCCCAATTCAGCCGCCGGCGCGGCGCCGTGGCCGCCGGGCGCGCCGGCACGCCGGCTAGTACTCATCCTCGTCGGACTCGATCGTGTCGCTCCAGGTATCGAGGTTCTCGAGGAATTCGCTCGTGCCGCGCGCGACGCACGTGAGGGGGTCGTCGGCGACGCGCACGTCCAGGCCGGAGGCCTTGGCCAGGATCTGGTCGAGGCCGCGCAGCAGCGCGCCGCCGCCGGCCAGGTGAATGCCGTTGTCGACCAGGTCCGCCGCCAGCTCGGGCTCGAGCTTTTCCAGCGTGCGGAGCACGGCCTCGATGATCTGGCCGACCGGTTCCTTGAGGGCCTCGCGGACCTCTTCGCTGGTGATCACGGTGCGGCGCGGCAGTCCGCTGATCATGTCGCGCCCCTTGACCTCCATCTTCATTTCTTCCGGCAGGGGGGACGACGATCCGATCTGGATCTTGATGTTTTCGGCGGTCTGCACGCCGATCATCAGGTTGTAGTTGCGCTTCATGAAGTTAATGATCGCGCCGTCCATCTCGTCGCCCGCGACGCGCAGGGAATGGCACTCGGCGATGTCGGACAGCGTGAGGACGGCAACCTCGGTCGTGCCGCCGCCGATGTCCACGATCATCGAGGCCGTCGCGTCGTGGACCGGCAGGCCCGCGCCGAGGCCGGCCGCCTTCGGCTCTTCAATCAGGTAGACCTGGCGCGCCCCGGCGCGCTGGGCCGAATTGAACACGGCCCGCTTTTCGACGGTGGTGATGCCCGAGGGCACCGCGATCACGACGCGCGGGTGCGCCAGGCCGCGGTTGCCGTGCACCTTGCGGATGAAATAGCCGAGCATGGCCTCGGTGATGTCGAAGTCGGCGATCACGCCATCCTTCATCGGGCGGATCGCGGTGATGCTGCCGGGCGTCTTGCCGAGCATCTCCTTGGCGACGAGGCCGACCGCGTTGCCGTTGTCGAGCACGTGATTCGTGCCCTTGCGCACGGCGACCACCGACGGCTCGTTCAGGACGATACCCTCCCCCTTCACGCAGACCAGGGTGTTGCACGTCCCCAGGTCGATGCCCATGTCGATGCTGAACAGCCCCATCAGGCGGCGCAGAAACACGGCCACTCCTCCCGACCGGGCCCCGGTCGGCAGCGTCCGGCGTGTTGGGCGGGTTGTTGCGTGGTCAAACCGCCTCCTTGCGGTCGCGCACCGCCGCGGCTAACTGCCGGGCGGCGGCAGGACGGTGCCGAAGAGCTCGAGCGCTCGAAAGCCGACGTACAATGTCGCGGCCAGCACGAAGAGAAAGGAAACGATCACGAGTACCGTATACACGTCGTTGTCAGCCTTGGTTCGCGGCGTGCGGACCGGGCCGGGGCTTGCCATCGTCATGCTGCGCTCCTAGCCACCCGCGCCTTCCAGACCGTACGCCACCGCGTCGCCGACCTGCACGGCCTGCTGCACCGTGCGCAACTTGCCGCCCGCCTCCTGCGGCTGCACTCGATCGATCACGAGCTCCGCCACGAACGTCGCGCCGCGGTGCACCATGAACGTCATGCCCGCCGTGACGCCCGAGGACTCGCCGATGTTGATGCTCGCGTAACTGCCTTCCACGTTGGTGATCTCGCCGCGGATCGGGCCGCGCACCGAGACGGCGGAGGGCATCGGGCTCGCGGACGGCGCGGCCGCGGCGCGCTGCGGTGCCGGACCCGCCGGGGCCTGGCGCTGCGTGGCCTGCGCCGCGTACAGCTTCTCCTGCAGGTTGCGCGTCTCCTCGGTCAGGATCGTGTTCTGCGAGGTGAGCTCGAGCACCCGGCTGTTCAGCCGCGTGTTGCGCGTCTGGAGATCCATGTTCTGCGTCAGAAGCGTGCCGTTCTGCTGCCGCAGGGCCGTCAGCTCGGCATTCTGCACGTCGAGAATTTCCTGCAGTTTCTTCTGGCCGGCCTGCGCCGCGACGCGATCATTCGTCTCGGCGGCCAGGCGGCGCCGGCTTTCGAGCAGCTCGGTGTTCAGATCATCGGAGCGGCGCTGCGCCGCGTCGGCCGCTTCGCGCGACTGCCGCAACGTGTCCTCGGCCATCGCCAGACGCGACTCCATCACCGTCTGGAGATTCATCCGCGTGGTGACCTCCGCCAGCTGCGCCTGCTGATACTGCTCCGCCAGCTCGCGCCAGTTCGCCATCTGTGCCGCCGCCGCGATGAACAGGCAGGACACCGCGATCGACAGGATCGCGGTCAGGACAATGAAGACTTTGGTCAGCGTGCTCACGCGCAAACTCCTTGGATGCCGAAGCGATCCGTACGCTCAGCAACGCGCACATACCCCTGCTGTGGCGGGCCGCCGCGCACGCCGGCCAACCGGCGGGCGATTGTACGAGGCGTCAGGTTCATTGCAAGCGGCATTGTGCCCGCGGGTGCCGTGTTCCGCAATGGGTGGCGGAAAGGACCCCCGGCCCGCCGCGCCCGCGGCTCGGTTGCCAACCGGCGGCGGAACGGACTACCCTACGGGCATGGAGCTTTCGATCGCCCTGCGCGAGCCGCACAAGCGGATCGGCCTGTTCGGAACGGGCGACGCGCACCTGCGCCGGATGCGGCAGCGGCTGGGCGTCCAGGTCCAGGCGCGCAACGACGCGGTGCGGATTGCCGGCGATGCGGCGAGCGTGGCCAAGGCG
>CAZVRR010000294.1:0-5173 GCA_964629745.1 uncultured Planctomycetales bacterium
TACGCCGCGCCTACGGGTATCAAAACCGCAGCCCTGCGCAGTGTCAGGCGAAACCGCAGCCTCGCGCGCGGAAGTCGCAGCGCTGATCACGGAACTGCTCGACGAACAGCCCATCCGTGTGAACTGGGCCCGGGCAGTGCAGCACGATTACGTGCGGCGACTCGAGCTGCTCCGCGGCCTGTTGGACGGGCGCTTCCAACTCGGCGATGTACTTCGGGCGGAACACGTGGGACGTTGGCCGGGCGCGAAATCCACGCTGGCGCGTGCGACCCTGGGGCCGCTCTGGCAGTTGGATGTCGCCGCGGCCGCTGCGCAGTGCGAGGCCATGATCCAGGCGGGGTTTGCCGCGAACATGCCCACCGCCGTCGCTCTCTGTGGCGCCGAGCCCACCGCCAACACGTGGCGACTGAGAGAGTTTTTCGCCGATGGGCATTCAGAGATCCTCCGGTTCATGTTTCGGGCGCTGGCGACGCGTCGGCTGGCTGCGTGCGCGCTGGCCGTTCGCCTGTACGAACTGGATCACGGCGCGCGCCCGGAGCAGCTCGCACAGCTCGTGCCGGACTACCTGCCGACTATGCCGTGCGATCTCTGCGCGCCGCAGCGCCGGCCGATCGGGTCCCTGCCACACGCCAAGCCGCCGCGGCTGTACCTCGTCGGCAACGACGGGGTGGACGACGGCGGGCGCTACACCTTGAATGACCGCGGGCTGGTCGGGCGCGACTCGCCCGATCGCGTGTGGTTCCTGGACGGCGACCGTCCGCTGAGCTCGATAGAGGGCAATGGTGACTAGTGAAGCTCCATCCAGCGGATCGATCGCGCCGGCGGATCAGGACGAACCGCTGGTCCCGCCGCGCGGGTGGTGGCGCAAGCGCCTGCTCATCGCGCTCGGGGCGGTGCTGCTGTTGACGCCCGCGGTCTGGTTCTGTTGGGCCTGGGAGGCCGATCGCCGGCTGTCTGCGGTGATCGCAGCCCGCCGCGCGGCGGGTTGGCCGATTCGGCCTGAGGAGTTCGAGCACGAGCCGGTGCCCGACGAGGAGAATGCGGCCGGCTGCCTGCGCGGCACGTTTCCGCAGCTCAAGATCCCGCCCGGCCAACCGACCGAATCGGACCTCGCGGGGAACGAACCGGCCCTCGCCGCGCTGCGGCGGGCGCGCAGCCTGCCGCACGTGGACTGGCAGGCGAACGTCCGCGTCCCCTGGACGCCGAACCCGGATCTCGGGCCGCTGCGGTCCCTCGGGCGGCTGGGCGCGCTGCGGGTCGAGAGGAGCGTGCGCGACGGCGATCACTTAGAGGCGGTGGAAACGTTGCGTGACATGCTGGCGCTCTCCTCGGCCGTCGGCGATGCTCCCGGGACCATCGAACTTCTCACCTCCTGGGCCCTGGGCGGCTTGTCGACAAGTGCCATCGAACGAGTCGCCCCGCACCTGCAGATCACTGAGGCTGCGGCAAGCTCCGTGGTAGCCTGCCCCGCGCGCCGCGAAGACGTCGAGTTGTTGATCGACGCGCTGCTGGATGAAGACCAGGTCCGAAGCGCGTGGAGCCGCGCCATGCACATGGAATACGCCACCGCGGTAAACACGCTCGAATGCCTCGACGACGGGCGAATTACCCTCGGCAGCCTGATGCCAGGGGGAGGTTGTGTTTACTCGAGTACGCTGGATCCGCTGGTCTGCACTTTGGTCGGGCCGTTGTGGAAGCTGGACATCGCGAACCAGGCGGAGGATTACGACGCTCTGTTGCGCGCAGGCAGCGCCAGGAGCCTGCCCGTCGCCGTTGCACTCTGTCCCGCACAAGACGACCCAGACGGCTTGACCCTGCCACTGCCAGACCTGTGGGTGACGCCTCCATTTCATCTGCTGGATCCGCTATTCCGCTTCGTCGCTCGCAACCGCATGGCGGCCTGCGACCTGGGCATCCGCCTGTACGAGCTTGACCACGGCGCGCGCCCGACCCAGCTCGAGCAACTCGTCCCGGAGTACCTGCCTGAGGTGCCGAAAGATTCATTCGCAGCGGAGACTCGCCCGATCGGCTACCTCCCGCATGCGAGTCCACCGCTGCTGTATTCCGTCGGGCTGGATGGAGCCGACGATGGCGGTCGGTTCGTCGTCCAAAACGGTGCCGTGCACTGGCGAAATTCCCCCGACCTGGTTTGGTTCCTCAATGGCGACCGGCCACGCCCGCTGCGATTCGGGCGAAGCAGCGCGAGCGCGCCGACGTCGGCGCCGTCAACGCAGCAGGCTGACCAGCATGAAGCCGCAGGCGCCCAGGCCGGCGAGGATCAGCGCGACACAGACGACCGCCAGAAGTGACCCGACGTTCAGCCAGAACAGCCGAGCCAGCCATCGGCCGCGCCGTGTCGGCAGCAGGTGCCACGCGAACTGCTCGAGACGGAGCTCTGAGAGCACGATCAGCGCCGGAACCAGCGCCAGGCCGGTGATGCCAGTCAATCCACCGAGGTAGAAACCAACGCCATCGGGCCACTGCGCCAGGCGTAGTCGCGTCAGCAGTCCGATGGCGACTATCGCCGCAGCCAGTGGCATCAGCGCGAGAGGCGCCCAAGCATAATAGTTCAACGCGACGACCCGAGTGCGATACGCGACCGGCAGCTCACGCGGGTCCACCAGGCCGGCCGCCACGTTCGGCAGCGCGAACAAGAATACGCCGAGACCCACGTTGATTCCCACCAGGACCAGCGCGCTTTCCGGATTGTCGTCCAGAAACGCGGCCCAGGCCAAGATTCCCAGCCCGATCAGGATCGGGCCCCACGCCAGCAGAAACGTAATCCAGCGAAAGCGCCGGGCGTCGGGATAGCTGACCGGCCGCACGACCTCGAGGCAGATCTGGCGCGGGACCCGGCCGACCTGCCATACCGTCTGCCAGTACGCGCGGAACCGGCCCAGCTCCCGGCGGCGCGACCAGGGGATTTGCGGAGCCGCGCTGCGAATCGCGGCCAGCTCGAACCCGCACTCCGGGCAGCAGGCCCGTGTCAGGCCGCGGAGGTCGTACCCGCAGTCGGGACAGAAGATGCCGGCTGGAATGGGCGGCAGGCACTCGTCCGCCCTGGCTGACGCCGGCGCGCTGCCCGCCCCATTGTGCTCCCCGCCCGTCATCGGATCAGTCCAGCCACTTCTTCTCGCGCAGCTTGCGCGGCAGGTAATCCTCGGTGATGAAACGGAAGTTCTTGTTGCTCAGCGCTTCGAGCTCCAGTTTCACCCCCAGCGCTTCCATGTGCTTGATTTCTTTCTGCCAGGGCTTGCTCGCGAACCAGGGGTACTCGCGGATCTCGCGCGCCCGCCGGCGGTCCTCGTCGGTCAGCGGCATCGGCACGTGCGCGGGAATTTCGAATGCGTCGGCGTCGTAGCTGCTCATGCCGATGAACCGCGCGGCGGGGATCGCCATCCGCTGGCTTTCGAAGGCCAGGTTGATCGAGCCCTGCTTGACGACGCTGTAGATGTAATAGCCCCATGGATCGTTGTCGACCAGCACGTATACCGGCAACTTCAGCTCGTGGTGCATGCGGTAAATCAGCCGGCGCACGCCGCGCGGCGGCTGGCCGTTGCCATGGATGATCATGCACTTGTGCCGCGCCCAGAAGCGGTCCTGGTTGAAGCGCTGCCAGACGGCGCCCTTCTCGATGAGGAGTACGAAATCCGCGTCGCACCTGCGGAATGCGATGACCTCGGGCTCGACGATGCTCGGCACGTTCCAGCCGCCGGAGCCCATCCGCGTCAGGTCGATCACGTCGCCGTTGTCGACGATCGTGGCGGGCCCGACCATGCCGCCGCGCGGCTCGGCGTGCAGGCCCAGCTCCTCGCGCAGGGCGCGGACGGTGACCTCGACGTCCTCGAGCACGGGATCGCTTTCGTTCTGGTCGTAGAAGATCAGTTCCTTGCCGGGCTTGCCCTCGGGCGTCCGGATCGGCACTTTCAGGTTGTAGAACACGTCACGCAGGCTGGTCGTGACGTTTTCGTCGATCAGCCGCTTGCAGACCTGCGCGACGCGCAGCGTCTGCATGAACTTCTTGGCCTGGCTGCCCTCGCCCTTGCGGCGCCCGAGCAGGCTGAAGAAGTAGCGGCGCTGCTTGCCCTCGAGCAGCTCGATGATGCGGCGCTGCTCGTTGAACTGCACGTTGCTCAGCGTGCGCGAGGGGATGTCGACGTAGGGATCGTTCTGCTCCTGGACCTGCGCGACGACGTCCCTGGCCAGGCCGGCGATGCGCTGGCCGGCGGCGGCGCGGTCGTGGGGGGATTTGACGGATTTCCGCGGCGCGGACGCCGACTTCTTCGCCATGGCGCGACTCCGTTCGTGGCTCACAGCGCCGGGCGTGGCGCGTCGGCGCCGGTTCATCGGCCGGCCGACGGTTACGCCGCAGCGCTCGTATCCTATTTCCCGGCGTGCGGGAGTGACAGGGGCGGCCCTGGCCCGGCGCCGGCGGCGGCGCCTGCAACGCGGCTGAAAACAGCCGGCGCTTGCTGCCGCGCTCCCGAAGTCCGGCTGAAGCCGGCTGGCGCTGATCATCAAGATCGAGGGGGTGATAGCGCGTCCACCCTTCCCACCCGCTAAAGCGGGTGGCAACACCCACCGGCTGGAAGCCGGCCGAAGCTCATCGTGGAAGCGGTGGCGCACGCCGCCGGCTGGAAGCCGGCCGAGAGTTATCGCGCGAGGCCGTGGTTCTCACTTCGCGGCCGTGTGGGCCAAGGCGGCTCCGACCGGCGTCCGCTCCGGCGCGCCCGCAAGTTCGGCTCCAGCCGGCGCAGCAGCTCTGGGCGACGCTTGCACCCGCGCAGCAGGAAGTCCGGCTGAAGCCGGCTGGCGCTTCTGATCAGGAATCAAGTGGTGACGCGCGTGCACGCATCCCACCCGCTAAAGCGGGTGGCAACACCCACCGGCTGGAAGCCGGCCGAAACTGCTCGTGGAAGCGGTGGCGCACGCCGCCGGCTGGAAGCCGGCTTCCGTCCCCATCCGCGCCGTTCGCCGAATGCCCGGCATTACCTGCACGACGCACTGGATGACTCGCCGTGCACTGGCACGCTGCACCGTGCACTGGCCCGCTTCAGCGGGCCGGCAGGTGCCGCCGCCTTCAGGCGGTGGTCAGCAGGCCCAGCCACTCGACCCGCCTTCCACCCCCTTCTTCCCCCTTCAGCCGGCTTCAGCCGGCTTTCGCACAAGGCAC